>WRFZ01000179.1 GCA_009778655.1 Candidatus Azobacteroides sp. | reverse complement strand
AAACCGGTCCATTCGTCTATCGGTTAGGACGCAAGATTTTCATTCTTGAAAGAGGGGTTCGATTCCCCTATGGACTACAAAAATAATAAAAAAACAAATAAAACAAGGGTTTACAAAAATGGCAAATCATAAATCAGCGATAAAAAGAATCCGGCAAACGCTGACCAGAAGGTTGCGTAACCGGTATTATGCAAAAACGGCAAGAAACGCCGTAAGAAAACTTCGCGTAACTACCGATAAAACAGAGGCTGTCGAACTTTACAAAAAAGTCAGTTCGATGTTGGACCGATTAGCAAAGAAAAATGTTATTCATAAAAACAAAGCCGGTAACTTGAAATCTAAATTGGCTTTACATGTCAACAGATTAAATTGATTTTTTTCTTTTTCATAAAATAATTGAAAAAGCCGGAACATAAAGAACCCGGCTTTTTTTATTGCATAATTTTTGCTAACTTTGTAGTTTCTATTCAAACGACATAATGTACAATTAAATTAATGAGCGAAGAAACAAAAAACAGTCTTAATGAGTATTCGGCAGAGAATATTCAAGTTTTGGAAGGCTTGGAAGCGGTAAGGAAACGCCCGGCCATGTATATCGGCGATATAAGTGAAAAAGGGTTACATCATTTGGTATATGAAGTGGTTGATAACTCGATTGACGAGGCGTTGGCCGGTTATTGTAATAATATTGAAGTTTCTATCAATGAAGACGGCTCTGTTACGGTAGAAGACGATGGCCGCGGTATTCCGGTTGATTTTCACGAAAAAGAACAAAAATCGGCATTGGAAGTCGTATTGACCGTATTGCATGCCGGAGGAAAATTTGACAAAGATTCGTATAAAGTTTCCGGAGGATTACACGGCGTCGGCGTATCGTGCGTAAATGCGCTATCTATTTATCTGAAAGCGGAAGTGCATCGAGACGGTAAAATATATACCCAAGAATATTCCTGCGGAAAACCGACATCCGAGATGCAGATTGTCGGAGAAACTTCATCTCGCGGAACCATTATTACATTCAAACCGGATGCTTCCATTTTTATTGTTACCGATTACAAATATGAGATTTTATCGAAACGTTTACGGGAATTAGCATACTTGAATGCCGGCATTCGATTGACATTAACGGATAAACGAATAATAAAAGATGACGGAACTTTCAAACATGAAATGTTTTATTCGGAAGAAGGTTTGAAAGAATTTGTGAAATTCATTGATGCGAATAAAGAGCCGCTGATTCCGAATGTCATCCATATCGTTACCGAAAAACAAGGCGTTCCGGTCGAAGTCGCCATGACTTACAATACATCCTACAACGAAAATGTATATTCGTATGTAAATAATATCAATACCGTTGAAGGCGGTACGCATTTGGCCGGTTTTCGCCGCGGATTGACCCGGACGTTGAAAAAATACGCCGAAGAATCGAAAATGTTGGAAAAAGTAAAAGTGGAAATCAACGGCGACGATTTTCGGGAAGGGTTAACGGCTGTGATTTCCATTAAAGTACAAGAACCGCAATTTGAAGGACAAACCAAAACAAAATTAGGCAATAACGAAGTAATGGGCGCAGTGGATATGGCTGTCAGCGAAACGCTGGGTAACTTTTTGGAAGAACATCCGAGAGAAGCCAAAATCATTGTAGAAAAAGTTATTCTTGCGGCAACCGCCCGCCATGCCGCCCGAAAAGCACGGGAAATGGTTCAACGGAAATCGCCGCTTTCGGGCGGAGGATTACCCGGCAAATTAGCCGATTGTTCGGACAAAGACCCGGCGCGTTGTGAAATATTTCTTGTGGAAGGAGACTCTGCCGGAGGAACCGCTAAACAAGGTCGCGATCGCCAATTCCAAGCGATTTTGCCTTTACGGGGTAAAATTTTGAATGTGGAAAAAGCCATGCACCACAAAGTGCTTGAAAGCGAAGAAATCCGCAATATCTATACCGCTTTGGGCGTTACCATCGGAACGGATGATGATTCAAAAGAATTGAATGTGAGCAAACTGCGCTATCATAAAGTAGTCATTATGACCGATGCCGATGTGGACGGAAGCCATATTGCCACTTTGATTTTGACTTTCTTTTTCCGACACATGCGCCCGATGATTGAAAACGGATACATTTATATCGCTACGCCTCCGTTGTACTTGATGAAAAAGGGAAAAGCCGAAGAATATTGCTGGACCGACCAACAACGGCAAACCTTCATTGACAGGTATGCAGAAGGAAACGAAAATTTGGCTACTACCCAACGCTACAAAGGTTTGGGAGAAATGAACGCAACTCAACTTTGGGAGACTACAATGAATCCCGAAATGCGTACTTTGCGGCAGGTTTCAATTGAAAATGCAGCTGAAGCCGATAATGTATTTTCCATGTTAATGGGTGAAGATGTAGCTCCCCGTCGTGAATTTATTGAAGAAAACGCTACTTACGCTAATATTGACGTATAATATGCTTATTGGCTTATCGGTCAATCACAAAGAAGGCACGTCACGTATTGCCGACGCTTATGTGAATGCAGTAGTCAAGGCAGGCGGAACGCCGATTTTGATTCCGCTCATTACCGATGAAACCGCTTTGGAAGAAATTCTATCTCGAATTGACGGTTTAATTCTTTCCGGAGGAGGCGATATTTATTCGCCGTTATTTGGAGAAGAGCTGCATCCGGCAGTAGAAAGTTATGATTTGGAGCGCGACCGATACGAAATAGCTTTGGTGAAACAAGCTGTCGAACGACAAATCCCCGTTCTCGGAATTTGTCGCGGAAGTCAACTGATTAACGTTGCATTCGGCGGAAGCTTAATTCAAGATATTCCGTCGGAAGTCCCCAAATCAACCGTTAATCACAACCAAGAAGAAGCGCGTGAAATTGCGACTCATTCAGTACAAATTTTTCCCGAATCACGACTTCATCAAATTGCTCAAGCAGAGCAAATCATGGTAAATTCATTTCACCATCAAGCTGTTAAAACTGTCGCTCCCGGATTTGAAGCGGTTGCTTCGGCGGAAGACGGAGTGATTGAAGCGATTGAATCGAACGAAGAAAAAGTTATTTTCGGAGTTCAATGGCATCCCGAAAACGGAGCCGTCGCCGGTGACCCGGTTATGATTGATACGTTCAAATATTTGGTAAACGAAGCGGCTTTGTTCGAAAAAGTCAAAGCGCTCCATGAAAAAATATACACCATTGATTCCCATTGCGATACGCCGATGTTCTTCAAATATGGCATTGATATTGGTAAAACCAATTCGTCACTGAAAGTCAATCCCAAAGAACTTGGCGCCGAAAACGAAGATAAATTAGTTGACTATACGCTTAAAACGGATATTCCCAAAATGGAGAAAGGGATGCTGGATGCCGTTTTCATGGTCGCTTATATTCCGCAGGGAGCTCGGACTGAAAAAGCTTCACAACAAGCTTTCGAAAAAGCGGTTAATATCATCAACCAAATTAAACGGCAAATAGAAATTAACGCTGCGACTGTAGCCCAAGCCTGTACGGTATCGGATTTGAAAAAAAACAAAGCCGAAGGGAAAAAATCCATTTTTATCGGAATTGAAAACGGATATGCCATCGGACAAAATATCGAGAATATCAAACGTTTCGCTGAATTGGGAGTTAAATATATCACGCTGTCGCACAATAGGAATAACGATATTTGCGATTCCAATGCCGGAAATCCGGAACACAACGGTTTGAGCGAGTTCGGAAAAGAAGTGGTAAGGGAAATGAACCGATGCAAAATTATGGTTGATGTTTCGCATACTTCCGAAAAAACCGCACTTGATGTATTGGCAATCAGCCGGCACCCCGTAATTGCGTCTCACTCTTCCGTCAAAGCGCTTTGCAATCATCCCCGCAACCTATCCGATACACTGATCAAAGCCATTGCAAGTAAAGGCGGTGTCATTCAAGTTTGCTTATATAAAGGATTTCTTAAAAGAGACGGAACAGCGTCGTTAAAAGATGCGGTTGACCATATTGACTACATCGTTCGTTTGGTAGGTATTGATTGCGTAGGAATCGGTTCGGATTTCGACGGCGGAGGCGGTATTAAAGGCCTGCAAGCCGCCAACGAATTTCCGCAAATCACGATGGAGTTGATTCGCAGAGGATATTCCGATGCGGACATTGCCAAAATTTGGGGCGGAAATCTGATGCGGGTGATGGAAGCGGTGGAGCAATCTCAATGACAAAGGCCGGATAAATAGCCCTTTCTGTTTTTTTTAAAACAATACCTCACACTCCAAACACAATTATATATCATTCTTTGCGTTATTATAAAGAATGAAAAAAACGCTTTTCTTAGTGCCGATAATCGTTTTGGCGGGTTATCACCCGTTAAAAGCCCAATTCGATGCGCAGCTTAGTAATTACTGGGCAGCCGTTAACTATTTTAATCCGGCGTATGCCGGTCAAACGGGTAAATTGGAAGCTACGCTTTTAAGCCGAATGCAGTGGGTAGGCATTGAAAATGCGCCGCGTACAACGATATTAGCCGCCCACATGCCTTTTTCATTTCTGGGGAAAGTTCACGGAATCGGCGCTTCACTGTACAACGACCGAAGCGGTCTGTTCAGCGTCACCGTCTATTCCGGACAATACGCATGGAAAAAAAAGATAAAGAAAGGAACTTTCAGCGCCGGGATTCAAGTCGGATATATTAATCAATCGTTCGATGGAACCAAAGTAGAAATTCCGGAAGATGATTATCATAATCAAACCGATGAGGCAATTCCTAATTCAATGGTATCCGGCTCTTCCGTTGATGTTGCTTTGGGATTTTTCTTTTCAAAAGAAAAATGGTTTGCCGGTTTATCGGTCAATCATTTATTAGCGCCCACACTCAATTTGTCCGATAATTATGTATTTGACATTCCCCGTTCGTATTATTTTACTGCCGGATACAATATCCAATTAAACAATCCGTTATTAGAATTACGACCCACAGTTTTAGTAAAAACTATGGAAATGAGTTCTTTGTATTTGGATGGAGATTCTTTGGTGGAAAAAATCGAAACAAACCTGATGAAAGCAATGTTACGAAATACGCAAGTGGACATTTCTTTACGAATGGTTTATAATAAACGGTTCTGGGGAGGATTATCTTGGCGGAAAGCGGATGCGTTGACGCTAATGCTTGGCGGAAAGATCAAAATGATTGAAGTCGGTTATGCTTACGATTTCCCGATTTCCCGAATAGCCAAAGAATCATCGGGGAGTCACGAAGTATTTATTCATTATACGATGGATATAAATTTAAATAAAGGAATTAAAAATAAACATAAAAGCGTTCGAATATTATAGAAAATGAAAAAATTAATTATCATAGCCTCGACAGCTATTCTTCTTGTTTCCTGCGGAAGATCTTTATCAGGCGACGGAGGAGAACTTACCGGCGTAAGCGCTCCCAATTGGAGCGAACCGAGTCCGCACGGGATGGTATTGATAAAACGAGGTTCATTCGAAATGGGACCGACCGAACAAGATTCATTGTGGGGAAATTATCAAAATCCCAAGGGGGTTTCCATTGATGCGTTCTGGATGGATGAAACCGAAATAACCAATGCCCAATACCGCCAGTTTGTTTATTGGGTAAGAGATTCTATTATTCGGGAGCGACTTTTTGATCCTGCCTACGGAGGAAATGATTTGTTTAAAATAACAGAAGATAAAAATGGCGACCCTATTGATCCTCCGATTTTGGATTGGCGCAGACCCATTCCTTCCGAACGTCGTGCCAGTGAAGATGAATTGAATGCTATTAAAAGCGTAAATTGGACGAATCCGATTACCGGAGAAATTAAATTGGATCCCAAACAGATGATTTACCGGTATTCCGTTTTCGACGCTACCGGCTATGCACTGAGAAGAAACAGATTAGATCCGGCCGACCGGGTAAAAAATACAGATATTGTTGTTGATCCGGACGAGGTGGTAATGATTTCGAAAGATACGGCTTACATCAACGAAGACGGCGTGATTATTTCCGAAACGATTACACGACCGTTAAGCTCCATTTGGGATTTTCTGAATACTTATATTGTTAATATCTATCCGGATGAAACCGTTTGGGTAAACGATTTTAACAATGCAAACAATGAAACGTACATGCGTTTGTATTTTAATCATCCGGGCTACAATGATTACCCGGTGGTAGGCGTTTCGTGGGAACAGGCAACTGCTTTTTGCCATTGGAGAACCGAATACTTGAAACGCTCTGTGGATCCGAATTTCAGAAACTCGATTGAACCGTACCGATTACCGACGGAAGCGGAATTTGAATACGCCGCAAGAAGCGGAAAAACAGAAAACAGTTATCCTTGGAAAGCTCAAGGAGTGACGAGTGAAAAAGATTGTTTTTTAGCTAATTTCAAACCGGGAGACGGGAATTATACGAAAGACGGCCATCTCATTACGGCGAAAGTTGCTTCGTATTCTCCCAATGAATTTGGTTTATACGATATGGCCGGAAACGTAGCGGAATGGACTTCTACCGCTTTTTTGGAATCCGGTCCGGAAATCATGAGCGATATGAATCCGGAATATCGCTACAATGCGGCCAAAGAAGATCCGTATGCCATGAAGAAAAAAGCGGTACGGGGAGGCTCATGGAAAGATCCGGCGCATTTTATCCGCTCCGATGTGCGTTCATTTGAATATCAGAACGAGCAGCGCTCCTACATCGGATTCCGTTGCGTTCGTACTCAAGTAGGATTTTCCAAAGTCAAAACAAAAAGCGCTAAAGGAAAATAATTCATAATTCATAATTCATAATAATTCATTTTAGTATGGGAATAAAGAAAAGATACCAAAATATCGTCGAAAAATTTTTATCCGGCGAACAGGGAAAACGTTTTTTCCAAATATTTTACAGCTTAGGCGCCGCCGTAATTGTTATCGGCGTTTTGGCAAAATTGATGCACTGGCCCAATGGTT
Source organism: Candidatus Azobacteroides sp. (assembly GCA_009778655.1). GTDB lineage: Bacteria > Bacteroidota > Bacteroidia > Bacteroidales > Azobacteroidaceae > Azobacteroides. Next base: position 63,874 of record WRFZ01000179.1, on the reverse strand, counting down.
TGGGTAATACCTTACTATATGTCGGTTTTATAGTAGAAGCCATAGTATTCACTATTTCTGCGTTTGATCAACCGATACGTGAGTGGCGATGGGATTGGGTATTTCCGGTTTTAGAAACGAACGATACAAACGATCGCCCTGCATTTGGTAATGGCGGGGGAGGAAGCGGTTCGGTCGTAATCGGAGGAGGAAAAGTCGGTGAAACCGCTATGCAACCCGGTGCGGCGGCAAGCGGCGGTAAAGGAGGAACAGGTTCCGGTCCGATTATTATCGGAGGCGGTAGTTTCGGTGGCTTTAGCGGGGGCGGCTTCGGCGGAAGTTCGGCGCCTCAAGAACCGAAAAACGCTACCGAGGCGGTAGGAGCAATGACTCCCAGACAGGTGCGCCAATCATTTGGGATTCCTAATGCAGTGGAAATTTCGGAGGAAGACAGTAATGCCTTGACGGCAAGTATTAAGAAAATGGCTGCCGCCGCCGACCAACTGTCCAAAATGGCCGAGATGACGAATGCTACTCAACAATACTTGGATCAATTGACGGAAATGTCGGAAAACATGCAGAAATTCAGTACGGTAACGAACAGCCTCACCGATGTCTCCGACGTTCTGCTTAACTCGTATAAAAGTATTACGGACAACTCCGACGGCATCAACCAGTCGTCGCGCGGATACGTGCATCAGATGGAATCATTGAACCGTAATATTCAAGGATTAAACACTATCTATGAGATTCAGTTGAAGAGCATCAGCTCGCAAATTGATGCAATTGAACGGATCAATGCCGGTTTGATGCGAATTAAAGATTTGTATGAAGGTTCCATCGTTGACAGTTCGGTATTTCGGAGCGAAACCGAGAAAATGGCGCAACAATTGCACGCCCTCAACGGCGTTTACAATCGTTTGCTTAATGCAATGACCATGAATATGTACGGAGCGGGCGGGAATCCGAGTTTCGGCTCGCATTTTCCGAATCCGTAAAAAATTCAGCCTACTCAAAAAAATAAATTATGGCGGTAAACAGTCCTAACTCACCGAGGCAGAAAATGATAAACCTAATGTATCTGGTTTTCATCGGAATGCTTGCACTCAACGTTTCTACGGAAGTATTAGACGGATTTGAATTGGTAGAAGAAAGCCTGTTGCGTTCCGTAAAATCTACAACGCAACGCAATGAACGGATTTTCGACGACTTGAATAGTTACTATAAAGCCAATGAAGAAAAGACGAGAGTATGGTATGAAAAAGGGAAACAAGTAAAAGATAGAACCGACTCATTATATAACTACGCGCAAGATCTTAAAAACCGGATTGTTATTAAATCAGACGGCAAAGACGGCGATCCGGAGCAGTTGAAACATCCCGACGATTTGAACGCTGCTTACGAAGTCATGTTTGAACGTAAAAAAAACGATGGCGCACGATTGAAATCCCAGATTGATTCGTATCGGGAATATGTTGCTACCTTGGTAACGAATCCTTCCATTAAGAACATCATCGAAAATAATCTGAGTACGGAACCTTCCGCTAAAGCGAAAGAAAACAAGCAAACGTGGGAAGAATCCATGTTTTGGCAAATGCCGGTAGCGGCTGCCGTTACCCTATTGACTAAAATACAAAACGATATTCGTTATGCCGAAGGCGCCGTTCTGAGCGATTTGTTGAACAATGTGGATTTAACCGATTATCGTGTAAATAAAGTTTCCGCTTTTGTTATTCCTCAATCGCAAACTGTTATCAGCGGCGGTTCTTACCAGGCCGATATTGTTCTTTCGGCTCAAGACTCCACACAACGCCCAAAAATCTTTGTAAACGATAAATATCTGCCTGCGGAAGCAAACGGTCGTTATGTAGTAAACGCCGGTTCGACCGGAACTTTTCCGGTAAAAGGATACATCGAAATGCCGCAAGGAGACGGCAGTTCCCGGCAATATACTTTTTCGACCGAATATTTTGTACAGGAACCGAGCGCAACGGTAGCTCCGGTATTGATGAATGTTCTTTATGCAGGGATAGACAATGATATCCGTATAGCTGTTCCGGGTATTACCGGTCAAAACGTAATGGCAACTATGACCAACGGTTCTTTGACTCCCAAAGGAAACGGTATCTGGGTAGCCCGACCGGCAAAAGCAGGTACGGAAGCCATTATTACGGTAAGCGCTAAAATGCCCGACGGACGAATCCAAGAAATGGCGAAACCCAATTTCCGAGTAAGAGTGCTGCCGGATCCAAAACCCTACTTAACTATTGAAGGAAAGGCTCTTCCTTTCGATGGCGGGCCTTTATCGAAAGCGGAATTGGTCGGTGTGAATGTTGCCGAAGCGGCCATTGATGACGGAATCTTGAAAATGCCTTTCACCGTTTTGCGCTTTGAAGTAAGTACTACCAACGATATGGGACTTACTATTCGGGAATTGTCTGACGGCGCACGTTTCTCCGACCGACAAAAGGCGTTGATACGCAGTTTGGTACGAGGAAAAACCGTACTAATACGAGGAATGGTCGCACGCGGGCCCGACGGAAGCGAAAGAACTTTGAAATCTCCTTTGGAAATAATTATCAATTAATATCTAATTCATCAAATAAAATGAAATCATTACATATTATCGGTCTGATTTTAGCATTTTTAGCTTGTTCATCGGCAAGCTTTTCCCAAAATCAGGATACGCCGCGCCGAACCCCTCGTCAACGCGCATCGGAAAAAGTACCCGACAATACCCCCGTTTTAACCGAAAGGGCCAAAATAAAAAACGAAGAAACATCCAAAGCGCCGGCACACGTCGTTTGGCTGCGTGAAATGTATCGGTATATTGATTTGGAAAAAGATAATAATGCCGCTCTGTATTATCCGGTACAGCCCATCGGCGACCGAATGAACTTGTTTACTACGATATTCAAATTAATGGCGGACGGAAAAATCACCGCTTACAATTATTTGGACGGACGGGAAGTGTTTACCGATGATGAAAAAGTAAATTTCGAAGATATTCTGAAAAAGTTCCAGATACTTTATAAAACACAGGGAAGCGGTGATAATATCCGCTACATTGTGGATGACGCTGATATTCCCGGCTCCGAAGTGTTACAATACCAAATCAAGGAAGGCTGGTATTTCGACGCTGCAACCGGTACCTACAAATCGCAGGTAATTGCTATTTGTCCATTGCTGGTAAGAACCGATTATTACATCGGAGATACAACAGTTAATCCTTTGTTCTGGATTCCTTATGAAACCCTACGTCCGTATATTTCACGTACCATGATTATGACTTCCGACTACAATAATGTCATGACTTATACTATTGACGATTTTTTTACAAAAAATATGTACAAAGGCGATATTGTTAAAACGGTCAACTTGAAAAACCAAAGTCTGGCGCAGCAAGTGGGAAACGATCCCGAAAAACTGAAGTCGGCTCAAGACAGTATTGAAAATCAGTTGAAAACTTTTAAAGATCAATTGTGGGTACCGAAAGATACAACCCAAGTTGTCGTTAATAAAAGCAGTAAGAAAGAAACCGTTAAAAACGGAACCGTCAAAAACGAAACTGCAAAAAAAGAAAAAGAAGAAAAACCCAAAGCGGTAAAAAAGGAAAAATCTTCATCGCCGGCTTCACCGACAAAAAGCGTCAGAAGAACTCGATGACATGAATTTGTATTGGCAACTATTTTATACGTTTATAAAGATCGGCGCTTTCACTTTCGGAGGCGGATATGCCATGCTGCCTTTGATAGAAAGGGAAATGGTAGTTCGGAAAAAATGGATAGACGCAACCGAATTTATTGACCGGGTTGCCATTGCGCAGTCGCTACCCGGAGTATTTGCCGTCAACATATCCATCTTGGCGGGTTATCGGTTGAAAGGAAACAAAGGCAGTATCGTAGCCGCTTTAGGCGCTATATTGCCTTCGTTTGTGATCATATTGCTCATCGCTTTATTTTTCAGACAATTTAATGAAAATGTATATGTGATGAAAATATTCAAGGCGATTCGTCCGGCCGTAGTAGCGCTCATCGCCGTTCCCGTGTTCTCCACAGCCAAAGAAGTAGGAATCAATATTCGCACCCTTATCATTCCCGTTGCCGCCGCTTTTCTGATTTGGTTTTGGGGTGTTTCCCCGGTTTATGTCGTTTTGGCGGCTGCAATCGGCGGATTAATCTATGGAAAACTGAAATCTGATAAATCAACCCCGAAAACTTAAAACTTAAAACTGATAACTGATAACTTACAACTTACAAATGATTTACTGGCAATTATTCTGGACCTATTGTAAGATCGGATTATTCGGTTTTGGCGGCGGATATGCCATGCTTTCGCTGATTCAGCACGAAGTAGTAGAAAAACACGCTTGGTTGAGCGCCGGAGAATTTACCGATGTTGTGGCAATATCCCAAATGACTCCCGGCCCGATCGGAATCAACTCGGCTACTTACATCGGTTACACGGTAACCGGAAATGTATGGGGTTCGATTGTCGCCACGTTTGCGGTTTGTCTTCCTTCCTTCATTCTCGTTCTGATGATTGCCAAAGCATACCAAAAATTTAGTTCGAATCGCTGGGTAAATTACGCTTTCCTCGGATTGCGTCCGGTAACGGTAGGTCTGATTGCTTCGGCCACGCTCCTCCTTATGAACAAAGAAAATTTCACCGATTATAAAAGCGTTCTGATTTTTTTTATCGCTTTTGTTCTGACAAAATATCTGAAAATGCACCCGATTGTAATGATTGTATTGGCCGGAATATCGGGCTTGCTTTTATATTAGAGACTAAAACAATCGAATAGTTCTGTCTTGTACAATCCTCGCTTTTTTATTCTGATTACTACTTGATAAAATATTTATTTTTCAAAAAAAACTATTATCTTTGTTTTTTCTTTGACAATCAATTTTAAAAATAACAGGTTATGAAACGTTTATTTACTCTTTTACTTATTGCATTGGGAGTAACGCCGTTACTCTTTTCACAAGTAACAATGACAAAGGCCGATCACGGTTTTTTGTCGGGATTAAGTCATGAATGCGTGGCGGTACAATATCAATCGCCGGGAGAATCCGGTAAAAATTGCGTTTGGGATTTCAGTAAAGCGACTTTATTAAATGATGATAAATCCATCGCGACTTTATCGGATGATGCGGGAAGGATTAAAGCAAGCCGAAACGACGGATGCGAATTCTTTTTTAACATTACGGAAAATGCCAATGAATATTGGGGATATAAAACCGGAAATGCAAGCCTTCAATTAACGGAACCTATTGTAAAAACCAAATATCCGCAGACCTATGGCACTCAATTTTCCGGGAAATATGCAGGGACTTATACCGTAGGAGATAAAAACTATACCGGTCGGGTGGAAGGTACGTATTCTACCTATGCCGATGCAATCGGCGTAATAATACTTCCGGGCGATGTGTCTTTTTCTGCTTTGCGGGTCAAGACCACCGAAGGAACCGCTTCATTCGAACGGGTAAAATATTTGTGGTATGCGCAAGAAGTACGGTTACCGCTTTTCGTCACTATGGAAGATTATTCCATTGCTGCCGACGGAACCCGGAAACTGTTAATTGCTCAATCGTATTTGAATACGCAAGCAAAAAATCCGGCAGTTGTCCGGTCTTCGGCAGACACATTTTTGTTTCAAGTATTTCCGAATCCTTTCCGGGATAAAATACAACTCTCTTATACTTTAACGGAAAAAGCGCTTGTGACGGTAACGTTATATGCTCCCGGCGGCGCTCAATTAACAACGCTCGTATCTCAAGTGCAAAGCGGTACGCAAACGCTTTCGAAGGATGTCTCGAAATATACGCAGCAGCCGGGCGTTTATTTATTGAAAATAACCGTAGGAGATAAAATTTACACCGAAAAATTAGTAAAAGCTTATTGATAAATCAAAGAAAACAATCGTTTTTCTTCATAGATTTCATTGGCTATTTCCAATAAACCCTCTGCCGTAAGCGCTTCAATCTTTTGATACGTTTGCGGCAGAGCGTCGTACCGGTTGAAATGCAGGAAATTTTTCCCCAACCGCAAGGCGGCGTTTTCCTTGTGTTCGCTTGCAATTCCCAATTGTCCTTTCCACTGTTTGACGGCCGCCGCAAATTGCGATTCCGACAATTGTTTATCGCGCAGCTGCTTCAATTCTTTCCGAACCAAATGTAAACATTGTTCCATTGATTCGGAGTCGCATCCGAAATAAACGGTAAACACGCCGGTATCGGTATAAGAGAGGACTTCAGCATCTACGGTATAAACCAATCCGTATTTTTCACGCAAATTCACATTAAGCCGGCTATTCATACCGGGACCTCCCAAAATGTTGGTTAACAGTAACAATCCCATTCGTTTTTCGTCAAAAAGCCCGTAAGCTCTTCCGCCGATTACAACATGCGTTTGATGCAGGTTCTTGTTTTGCACAACGGTCTCGGCAGGCAATAACTTCGGACAACAACGATGCAAATGATTGAAACCGCCGGAAAAACTCGCCAGTAAATATTTTTCGACATATTTACGGATTCTCGAAAATGGCGTTTTCCCGTAGGAAAAGAAAACCATGTTTTCCGGGCGGTAAAAATCGCTTACAAAATCACGGCAAGTGGCGGATGTGAAACGCTGAATGCTTTCCTCTTCTCCTAATATAGCATGTCCCAAGTCGTTTCCGGCAAAAATCCGGTTTTCAAATTCATCAAAAATAAGTTCGGAAGGCGTATCTTCATACGAATGAATTTCATCAATCACCACTTCCCGTTCTTTTTCAATTTCGGTTTCCGGAAATTGAGACCGGAAAATCAAATCGGAAAGCAATTCAATGGCTCGCTCGACGTCTTCCCGTAAGCAAACGGTATATAAAAATGTTTCTTCTTTGGTTGTGTAAGCGTTCAACTCGCCTCCTACCGCTTCCATTCGATTCAAGATGTGTCGGACTTTCCGTTTTTCGGTTCCTTTGAATAACATGTGTTCGACGAAATGCGCCAATCCGTATTGGGTGAACCGCTCGTCGCGCGTTCCGGCATGCACGACAAAACCGCAATAAGAAACCGGTGAATCGGATGGTAAATGGATGATTCGAAGCCCTACGGGCGAAACAAATGAAGAATATTGCATATTTTACCGTATTTTTTAGCGTACAAAAATAGAAATAAATATCTTTGTATCATAATAAATAGTTATAATGATTACTACTTTAAAGGAAATTATCGAAAAAGAGATAGAAGCGATTCATCGGATTCCGCTTTCGGACGTATACGAACGGGCGATTGACTTGATTGTAACGCAAGTACACCGGAAAAAAGGAAAATTGGTTTGCAGCGGAATGGGAAAAGCCGGCCAAGTCGCTTCCAATATCGCGACCACTTTCAGTTCGACGGGAACGCCTTCTTGTTTTCTGCATCCGAGTGATGCGCAACACGGCGATTTAGGTATCCTCCGCGAAAACGATTTAATGTTGCTCATTTCCAATTCGGGAAAAACGCGGGAAATTATCGAATTGGTCGGATTGGCCCGTCAGTTGATTCCGGATATCCGATTCATCGTGATTACGAGTAATGAAACAAGCGAATTGGCGAAAAATGCGGATATTTGTTTACTCACCGGAAATCCGCCCGAAGTTTGCGCTTTGGGACTGACTCCGACCACTTCAACCACTGTCATGACCGTAATCGGCGATTTACTGGTTGTAGAAACCATGAAGCGCATCGGTTTCACGGTTGCCGATTATGCCAAACGGCACCACGGCGGTTATTTGGGCGCTGTTTCAAGAATGCAATCGAAGCAATTGTAATTCATTCAAATATATTCGCGCAAATACATTACAGGACTTTATACCGTGATTAACTCGTATTTCATACTTCCCAAACCGATTGCTTCCGCGTGTTTCAATCCTTCTTCCCAATTGGTATGCGGATGAAGTATTTTGAATTTATCCGTATTTTGGAGATCTCCGTATGCTTTGACATCTAATGCCGTATTTAAGTTGGCGGCGGAACCGGTAACCATATCTGCCGAAGCTTTGTCCAATGCCACCGGATCGAAAGAAGCCGCAATCCCGATATTCGGAACAATTGCCGCATCATTGGAACCCCAACAATCGCAATTCGGGGAAACATCTATAATGAAATTGATATGAAAATTCGGTTTGCCTTTCAAAACGGCAAAAGCATATTCGGCAATTTTACGGTTCAAAATGTCTGTCGAACTATCCCACACCGGCTGAGCCGCTTCATATTGACAGACCGCCACGCATTGACCGCAACCTATACATTTTTCATAATTAATTTCCGCTTTTTTCTTATCATTCAGATGAACGGCCTCCGAAGCGCAATACTTTACGCATTGACCGCAGCCCGTACATATTTCCGCATCAATAAGTGGTTTAGACGAAGAGTGCATATCCAATTTACCTTGTCTTGATCCGGATCCCATCCCGATGTTTTTTAAAGCGCCGCCGAATCCGGTTTGTTCATGACCCTTGAAATGATTCATAGAGATAATAATATCCGCATCGGCAATCGCCGAACCGATTTTAGCTGTTTTACAATAGGGCAAGTCAATCGGTATTTCCCTGTAATCAATCGCTTTCAAACCGTCTCCAATAATTACCGGACAAGGAACGGCTATCGGATTAAATCCGTTTTCGAATGCTGCTTTGATATGATCAATCGCATTCGCTCGACATCCTTTATACAAAGTGTTTGAATCGGTTAAAAAAGGCTTTGCTTGTTTGCCGAGCAAAAATTGAACCAATTTAGCCGCATAATTGGCTCTGATGTAGGATAAATTTCCGGGTTCGCCGAAATGAATTTTAATCGCGGTAAATTGATCCTTAAAGTCAATTTGTTCAATACCGGCTCTATGAATCAAGATCAGTAATTTGTCCAACATATTGTGACCGGGTTTGGCACGCATATCGGTAAAATAAACTTTTGACATATTCGTTGAATTTAATTGTTTAATTATATTTTTTATCTGTTTATCTATTTTGATTTATCGGGATACGGCGGACGCTCCGGATAGTTGCCTGGATTCGTTTTCAAATCTTCCAAAATCAGTTCGATGGCTTTATCCAATTGTTGATCAATGCCGGCATATTCTTTCGCGGGATCGTTAGCTATCACATAGTCCGGATCCACGCCATGTCCTTCAATTACGAATTGTTTTCCTTCGGCATCGTAGTGCGCAAATTCGGGACGATTCAGCGAACCTCCGTCAATCAACGGCAATGTGCCTCGAATACCGACAACGCCTCCCCATGAACGCTCGCCGACCGTTTTTCCTAATTTATAGAATTTGAATTGGTAAGGGAACAAATCGCCGTCGGAAGCGGAATATTTGTCTAATAACAGTATTTTGGGTCCAATCATTAATCCGTCGGGTTTGGGAGCCGGGCGACCGTTACGGGGAGCGGTCATCATTGCCAATTCCCTGCGTAAGCGTTCAATAATCATAGGAGAAACATTTCCTCCGCCATTTCCTCGATCATCAATGATTAAAGCGTGTTTATTCAATTGCGGATAATAATATTTTACAAATTCATTCAGTCCTTCGACGCTCATATCCGGAATATGAATATACCCCACTTTACCGTCGGTTGCCTTGTTTACTTTGTCAATATTACCTTGTACCCAATCGAAATAATACAAAGCCGATTCGTCGGCAATGGGTTTAACAATGACTTTTCGTCCGTTTGTTTCCGAGGGTTGAGCGTTCAGAGTCAATTCGACCTGTTTGCCGGCTTTATCGTAAAGTGCGGCGTAAATATCGTTCATCTCTTTGGTTGATTTACCATTGATATACGTAATGAAATCACCAGTTTTGGCATCAACGCCGGCTTCCGTCAACGGCGAACGAAGCTGTTCCGACCAATTTCTGCCGGCAAGTATTTTATCAATGCGGTAATAACCCGAAGCGTCCCGACTCAGTTGAGCGCCCAACAAACCGGTTGATATTCGTTGCGGTTCGCGCTTATCGCCTCCGGCAATGTAGGCATGACCGCAACTCAATTCGCCGATCATTTCGCCGATAATATAATTCAAATCATTCCGGTTATTGACATATTGAACCAAAGGTTGGTATTTTTCTCTGATTTTTTCCCAATTTACGCCGTGCATGTTGGGATCATAGAAGAAATCACGCATCTGTCGCCAGCATTCGTTATAAATCTGATTCCATTCGGCATGTAAATCAACAACGGTTTTCACATCCGAGAGATTGACGGTTCCATCGGCGCTAATCTTCCCTTTGGGAGCGTCAATAACAGCATAGTCGCCTCTTCCGGAGCGTACTAAAAATTTTTTATTATCCGGAGTTATAGATACGATGGAGTAATTACCCAATTCGGTTTCTTTCTTCTTTTGCAAATCGAACAAGTAGAGGTTTCCGTCGCGGTTGTAATAAACATTTCCGTCAATGCAGGCAACTCCAAAAGGCGCATTCAGTTCGGAAGTACGTCCTTGTATGCCGTCGAAATCAATTTCGATTTTCAATTCCTTTTTGCCGGCAGCCGGTTGGTCTTTTTTAGCGGCAACGCTGTCGTTTTTGATAGTCACTTCATCGTTTTCGTAGGCAAACGGAGAAGGTGTAGATTTCTTGAGCGTAGTGATATACAGTTTGTTCATGTTAGTATAAGCATGATTCCATTCGGTATTGCTGTAAATCGGATTGAAATTTCTTGCCGAGGAGAACAGGAAATATTTCCCGTCATCGCTGAAAAAGCCGTTGACCGTATCGAACCATTCGTCCGATACGATATGTTTTGCTTTACTTTCCAAATTATAAATGATTACGACATCGGTTGTATTTGCGCGAGGTAAAGTATAGGTTATCCAACGGCTGTCGGGCGACCAGTTAAATCCGCGTATTTCTCCGTCGAGCGTTTGTTCCACATCCGTAATTTTCTTAGAATCCACATCCACATAACGCAAACGTTGCATTTTGTCGCTCCAGAGGATTTTCTTTCCGTCGGGCGACCAGTCGAAACCGTATTTATAAGTATCGCTGTTGAATGTGATTTGAACCGGTTTTTGCAACCCGTCTTGCGAGCGGATATAAATTTCATCTTCACCGGTAGCATCGGAAATGTACGCAATTCGGGTACCGTCGGGCGACCAACTCGGATTCCGTTCGTGTACGCCCGACGTTTCGGTCAAGTCGCGGGTAATACCCGATTTGACGGGAACAGTGTAAATATCGCCGCGAGCGCTCACAACCAAGCGATTCCCGTCGGGCGAAACATCGGCCCCGGCGATTCTTCCGGAAGCGTCAATCAACTTCGTGCGTCCGCCGATTAAATCTTCTTCCAGATAAATCGGAATCTTTGTCGCTTTTTGGGTAGCAATATCAAAATTATAGATATATCCGCCGTTTTCAAACACGATTGATTGATTACCCAAGCTTGGAAACTTGATGTCATATTCATTAAAGTCGGTTACTTTACGCGTTTGTTTTGTTTCCGTATTATAACAAAATAAATTCATAATTCTGTCGCGGTCGGAAATATAATAAATCTCTTTCCCGATCCACATGGGACAAATATCCTGATGTGGATTATCGGTTATTTTTTCTGTTTTCTTGGTATTAAAATCATAAATCCAAATTTCGTCCGCCATGCCGCCTTGGTAATACTTCCATGTACGAAATTCACGAAATACTTGATTGTATGCCAATTGAGTTTTATCGGGAGAATAGGAGCAAAATCCGCCGGCGGGCAAAGGAAGTTCTTCCGACAGTCCGCCCTTGACGGAGACCAAATACAATTTGCCTTTGAAATCGTTGAACGATTGTTTCCGTGAACGATAAACTATGTGTTCATTGTCTTTCCATGTCAACGTAATATTGTTCGGCCCCATGCGGTCGGATATATCATCGCGACCCAAAGTGGCGGTATAGGTAAGTCGAACCGGTTCGCCTCCGGAAGCGGGCATCACATAGACTTCCGTATTCCCGTCGTATTGGGCCGTAAAAGCCAATTGTTTACCATCGGGCGAAAAGCGCGCGAACATTTCGTATCCGTCGTCATTGGTGATTTTCCGAGCAACGCCGCCTTGCGAAGATACAGAATACAAATCGCCTGCGTAAGAGAATACCAATTGATTATCATAAATAGTCGGGAAACGCAATAAACGCGCTTCCTGTTGAGCTGAAACGGTGAAAAAAGCCGTTACGGCAAGAATCGAAAGGATTAACTGTTTGTTCATGTATTAAGTTGTCAATATTATGTATTAAATATTTCGTAAAATTACATTATATAATTGAAATATCAATGAGAAAAAACCAAAAATGCAGATAAAATAATTTATTGAGGAATACGCCGAAGGAACTTACAAAGTTTGTTTTTTGAAAAAAATTTTATAATTTTGTTTCGTTTAATTTAAATATTTTTGAGCAGTAACAGATATTTGAACAAGAATGAAACCCGACGAAAACAATGTCATTTTTCGGTTAGCCGCCGATTTTATTAACCAAACCTCCGAACACGTTTTTCTGACAGGAAAAGCCGGGACGGGGAAAACTACTTTTTTAAAATACATCCGGGAGCATACGTACAAAAACGCTATTGTAGCGGCTCCGACCGGGGTTGCCGCCGTTAATGCCGGCGGGGTGACGCTCCATTCGCTTTTCCAATTGCCTTTTGAACCGTATTTACCCGGCGTATCCAATCCTTTGAAGAAAACTTTTTTTCGATTTTCCAAACAGAAAATCGAATTACTCAACCAATTGGAATTGCTGATTATTGATGAAGTCAGCATGTTGCGCGCCGATGTCCTTGATTGCATTGATGAAACCTTGCGGCGCATCCGTCGTAATACGCTACCATTCGGAGGCATACAAGTTTTGTATATCGGCGATCTGTTTCAATTACCTCCGGTTGCCAAAGATGAAGAATGGAAGTTACTGCAAAAGTATTATGAAAGTACGTTTTTTTTTCATGCACGGGTGATACGACAAACCGAACCGGTGTATCTTGAACTGAAAACCGTTTATCGTCAAGGCGATCCGGTGTTTGTGGATTTGTTGAATCGTATCCGAAACAATATAGCTACACAAGATGATTTGCGTGAACTCAACAAGCGATACAATCCGAATTTCAAACCGAAAGAAGAGGAGAATTACATTATTCTGACGACTCACAATTACCGATCCGATGCAATCAATCGGCGTAAATTAGAGGAATTATCCGCAGAAGAACGTGTTTTTTCCGGAACCGTTGACGGCGATTTCCCGGATTTTGCTTTGCCTACGGATACGGAACTTCACTTGAAAACCGGCGCACAAGTGATGTTTATCCGAAACGATACGGAAGGACGTTTTGTTAACGGGACAATTGCTGCAATCAGCCGGATCATTGCCGACCAAATTTACGTTTATATTTCGGAACAAAATACAGAAATATTGGTACAGAAAGAAGTATGGGAGAATATGCGTTATTCGCTGAATAAAGAATCGGGAAAAATCGAGGAAGAAAAATTAGGCTCGTTTACCCAATATCCGCTTCGTTTGGCTTGGGCGATTACCATTCATAAAAGTCAAGGATTAACTTTTGAAAAGGCGATCATTGATGCAGGCGGGTCTTTTGCGGCGGGACAAACCTACGTCGCTTTAAGTCGTTGTACATCGCTTGACGGAATCGTGCTTTTTTCTAAAATACATTCCAACAGTATTCTTACCGACGATTATGCTATCCGGTTCAGTCAAACCGAGAAAGACGAAAACGAATTGCTTCGGATATTTCGAACGGGAAAGAAAAAATTTTGGACGGAACGTCTGCTGTTGTATTTCGACTGGCGTCCCATGTATGATTTATTGCGTAGATTTGATAAATTAACGGAGGACAAAACAGCGCCTGAATATGAGCCGGCTAAGCTTTTGTTTGCTGGTTTCAAGAAAAAAATAATCGAATGGGAAGACATCACCATCAAATTTCGGCAACAACTGACGCAAATCATTCGACAAGATACATCGGAAGATGAGGTTATTTCCTTATTGAAAATTCGGTGTCAAAAAGCGCTTGTTTATTTTCACGAGCAATTTGTTACAAATATTCTGAAACCGTTGCAAGATTTGATCGCCGCTTCCAAGATTAACAAGAAAAACCGAACGTTCCTAAAAAACTTAATTACTTTTGAAGAAGATATGTTGTTGTTCCTCGAAAACAGGCGCAAAGTTCGGTATAACAATGTTCCGTTGGCCGAAACGTTAAAATTAGACGTTCCGAAACGGAATCATTCTATACCACCCAAGAAATAACGTACTCTTCGCCTTTCTTTTCGGGCGCTTTATTATTCAATACTTCAAATTTTCCGGCAATACCCGATTCCTTACATGTTTGTTCGAAATGACACAAAGCAATACCCAAGTCAATAGCGCTGAATCCGATTACGGATAAATGCCGATAGAAATGTAAATTATTTCCGCTCAATACGATTCTCCACGTTTGCAGATTATTGGCTGAAGGAGCTATGCGCACCATTTCAAGCGGCTTTCCGTAGATGCCGGCAGTTTCTTCCGATAAAGGCGTATTAAAATCTTCGCGAAAGAAAAGCGATTCAAACGGTTTGCGGGAAAAATGATTTTTCCTTTGCCCTAAAAGTGTTTCCGTAAACCGAATTTTAGGATTTATATAGCCGACAGGAGAAACAATCCGCAGGACTTCATTCGGTTTCAACCGTACCGGTTCGGAAAAATCTTTCCGATTGAAAGCGCCGCCTAACCAGCAAGTACCCAAATCAAGACCGGTACAAAAAAGAATCGCTTGTTCGAAAGCATATGCAGCCGCTTCTTCCATGAGCGGGAATGAACTTTCTTTTTCAAAAACGAGTGTGAGAAAATCCGAAGCGCCTCCGACAAAGCCATAGGTGCCCAGTTTAACTTTACCGGATTCTTGCCGGGTATGAATCAATTGAATGCGTATAGAAGGTGCATCAAACGGGGCTTTCAGTCCGGCAATGTAATCTGTAATCAAGGTTACGTGTTCCTTTCGAAGCGGTTCTCCGGTATAGTTCCGAACCGATCGGCGTTTTTCTATTGCTTCTACAATGGTCATAAATCTAATTTTTTGGTAAAGATACAAAAAAATTATATCTTTGCAATATACTAATTAATTAAGCCATGTCGAATAAATCATATAAAATTCCGAAAAATACGTCGCAGATCGTTGGGGAGCCTGCGACGGCTTATCAGCGCCGACCGGCAACTGTCAAAATTTCGCCTTCTAATGAATGGAATCCCAATGTTCCGTTTCACGGTACGCAAGAGGAGTGGTGGGAACATTTCCGGCGAATTGAAGAAGGGGAATTTATGACCATAGAGGAAGCCGACAGAGAATTTGAAGCATGGAAGAAGGAATACCTCGCAAGCCGGTTGAAGTAAGCGACATATTTAAAGCTAATGTAATCAATTTCAATTTTTTTGAAGAATATACTGCCTCAAAAGTAGAGACGCGACACGCCTCATCATTTATGTTTTAACAGGGGATCCCGCATCAAGCGCGGGATGACAGACTTTTTATAAAACAAGAAAATTCATTTGAAATTTTATTTTCACAACGGTTGGATAAAACGTTTTTTTTGTGTTTCTTTGCAAAAAATTTTATTAAAAAACAATCATAATGGCAACAAAAAAAATTTTACTTAGTGAGAACGATATTCCTACCTCATGGTACAATATTGTTGCGGACATGGTGAATAAACCTTTACCTCCGCTTCACCCCGGAACGAAACAACCCTTGAAGCCGCAAGACTTAGAACCTATTTTTGCGAAAGAATTGATCAATCAGGAATTGTCGCAAGAACGATGGATTGAAATACCCGATGAAGTTCGCGAACTGTATAAAATATGGCGACCGACTCCTTTGGTTCGTGCTTCGAGCTTAGAAAAAGCATTGGATACGCCGGCGCATATCTATTTCAAGAATGAAGGACTTAGTCCGGTCGGTTCGCACAAGTTAAATTCCGCATTACCTCAAGCCTACTATAATAAAAAACAGGGAATTAAAAGCCTTACTACCGAAACGGGAGCCGGTCAATGGGGAACGGCGCTTGCTTTTGCTTGCAGCGTTTTCGGCTTAAATCTGGATGTTTTCATGGTAAAAGTAAGTTACAACCAAAAGCCTTACCGTCGCATCATGATGCAAACTTGGGGCGCAGGCGTAGTTTCTTCACCAAGCGATACAACCGAAGCCGGGCGAAAAATTCTCGCCCGCGATCCCGAAAATTCGGGCAGCTTGGGAATTGCAATTTCCGAAGCCATAGAAAAAGCGATTAAGAGCGATAACACTCGCTATACCTTAGGTTCCGTATTAAATCATGTCATTCTTCATCAAACAATTATCGGTTTAGAAGCGGAAAAACAAATGGAAATGGCCGGCGAATATCCGGAAATAGTTATCGGATGTTTCGGCGGCGGTTCTAATTTTTCCGGAATCAGTTTTCCGTTCTTGCGTCATCGGTTGACATCCGGTAAAGCGATACGGATTATTGCTTCCGAGCCGAGAAGCTGCCCTAAATTGACCCGTGGAAGATTCGAGTATGATTTTGGCGATACCGTCGGATTAACGCCACTCCTTCCCATGTACACTTTGGGACACGATTTTCAACCGGCAGATATTCACGCCGGCGGTTTGCGCTATCATGGAGCCGGACCCCTTGTCAGTCAATTGCGTAAAGACGGCTATGTAGAAGTGCAGGATATTCCTCAGTTGGAATCGTTCGAAGCGGGAGAATTGTTTGCCCGGACAGAAGGAACCATCCCGGCACCCGAATCTACTCATGCCATTGCTTCGGCAATTCGTGAAGCGAAAAAAGCGAAAGAAGAAGGAAAATCCAAAGTCATATTGTTCAATCTTTCCGGACACGGATTGATAGACATGAGCGCCTACGACCGGTTCCTTTCCGGGAAAATGACAAATTATCAATTGAGCGATGAAGAAATTGCCCGTTCGTTAAATTGTTTGGAAAAATTAGTACCGTAAAATTCCGGAGAAGCGGTAATTATAGCCAACCTTGGTTGGCGTACCATGTTACGCATTCGCGGATTCCGCGTTCCAGATCGTATTCGGCTTGAAAGCCCAAATCACATATTAAAGGAGAAATATCGCAAGTCCAGTCGCGGCGTTTCATGATTTTATATTTATCGCGATTCAACGTAGAGGGTTTCTTTGATATTTTTGAACACAATTCCGCCAAACCGGAAACCGTTTTCAAAACTATCAAAGGAACTCTTAATTTCAGAACCCGTTCTTTACCCAAGGTTTTCTTCGCTATTTGAGTATAAGTTTCGTCGGAATACGTATTTCCATCGGAAACATTATATGTTTTACGACTAAAAGCGCTTTCCGCCGCAAGCAATGCAACCTCAGCCAAATCGGTTACATAGATAAAAGTAAGTATTTGAGGTTCGTAACCCGCAGTCAGTTCTAAACCTTTTTTTATGCTTTTCAACATCAGAAAATAATCTTTATCGCGAGGCCCGTAAACGCCGGTAGGGCGTAGAATCACAAACGGAAAATCCGTTTGAGCTTCCAGAAATTCTTCGGCTTTTCGTTTACTTTTTCCATATATGGAATCCGTC
Source organism: Candidatus Azobacteroides sp. (assembly GCA_009778655.1). Lineage (GTDB taxonomy): Bacteria > Bacteroidota > Bacteroidia > Bacteroidales > Azobacteroidaceae > Azobacteroides. The sequence continues at coordinate 46,315 of WRFZ01000179.1, read as the reverse complement.
GGAGGTGCCGCGCTTAAACTGCTCATCAAAATAAATTTATCCGGAACAGCGCCGGCTTCTTTCAAGGCTTCAATCAGATTACGGGTGAAACCGTAGTTGATTTTTTCGAAATCTTCGGTGTGAAGGCATTTGGTTACTCCCGCATTGTGGATAACATAATCCCATTTTCCAAAGAGCGTTCGGTGATTTTCTATTTGTTGTTTGAGTTTATCTTTATCGGAATAGAACAAATCAATAAATGAAATCCGTTCGTCGCTAAGGTATTTTTTACTGCCGGTTTGTCGTATGCCTGCCCAAACTTTCCAATTCCGATTCAGCGCTTTTTCTACCAGAAAACTTCCGATAAATCCGCTCGCTCCGGTAATTAATATATTTTTCATTTGGTTTGTTGATATTAAGCTTATTTTCTTGTAAAATGTCGAATAGCCTCTGCCGGATGATAGAACAACATTCGAGGTCCCGAAAATCTCATTACTATCTTGATTATTTCTTTGTATTCATTTTTATAACAATGAATAGCACATTTTTCACACGCGGGCTTATTTTCTTTATAAGGACAATATTCCAACCGTTGATGAGCATACGATTCCAACTGCTTGCACTCGGGACATAATCCTCCTCGTTGCTTGTGCTTGGCACGACAATAAATTCGAATCATTTTGGAAACGGTATTTTTTTCTCCGTCATTCATTCAATGATATTGTTTTAATGATAAAAACCGATAAATAATTTCCCGTCAATCCCTCAACTCCTTAAAGAACCGCTTCATCAATCGAGTGGCTTCGTCCGCCTTAATGCCGGATTGGACTTTAGTTTTCGGATGAAGCACATCTGGAGTCAGTTTCGTATATCCGCGTTTTTCATCGTCGGCGCCATAAACGATTCGGCCGATTTGCGCCCATGCTAATGCGCCGGCACACATCGGACAGGGTTCAACCGTAACATACAATGTACAATCAATCAAATATTTACCTCCGAGTACGGAAGCGGCTGCGGTAATCGCCTGCATCTCGGCATGGGCCGTGACGTCATTCAAGGTTTCAGTCAGATTATGTGACCGGGCAATAATTCTTCCTTCACATACAATGACGGCTCCGATAGGAATTTCGCCTTTATCGAAAGCGACAGCCGCTTCCGATAAGGCTTGTTCCATAAAATAGTCGTCACCGAGAATCGCCGCCATTGCCGGATAGATTAATCTTTGACGATTCGCAGTATTCGAATGTCTTTTTCCGGGAAGTCGCCCGGACCGGTCGGGACAGATGCAATAGCATCAACCACATCCAATCCTTCGATAACTTCACCGAACACCGTATAATTTTGATCTAAGAAAGGAGTTCCCCCTACGGTTTTATAGATTCCCCGTTGAAACTCCGAAAATTCGATTTGTAATCGTTCTTCTATTTGGTTTAATTCTTCATCGGTATAAGTGCGACCTTGCACAATATAGAATTGTGAAGAGGAGGAACGTTTTTCCGGATTCACGGCGTCGCCGGTGCGCGCGGCGGCCAAAGCTCCTTTTTTGTGAAAGTATTCGGGAACAAATTCAGCCGGAATGGTATAGTTTAGATCTATTTCGATCGAATCAGATTTGGTTGCCGGATTTCCCGTCTGAATCATAAATCCAGCAATGATACGGTGAAACAATACGCCATCATAGAATTGCTCTGCAACTAATTTTTCAAAATTTTCCTTGTGCAACGGCGTTTGATCGTATAATTTTACCCGCATATTACCCAGATTGGTTTCAATCGTATAGGTTTGTGCGTTCGATTGACAAGATATCGTCATAAATAATAAAATATTAAAAATAAATAAAATCAAATTTCTCTGTTTCATAACTAAAATTGATACGTTAATCCCAAGCCCACAATTTCCTTAAACTGAACTCTTTTTATTTCTTTATCATAATACCGAAGCGTGGTGTTTAAAGAAGCGGTCAATAATTTATTGATTTTATAATTCAAAAGCAAATCCCAATTGACGTCAATATTTCCGAAATCTTTCGTATAGGGAGTAAATAAATCCACCGTGGAAATGAGGCTCAGATTGGATGAAAGCGCTTGCGTTGTGTTAGCCAGTAAATAAGCTCCGGTCTCGAACTTCGTCTTCTTTCCCGCGTCAACGCCAAAAGCGCCGATATTGGAAAGCGAGTCGCTCACAACAAAAATAGCCCGTTCGGATACCGGAGAAAGAAACAACGAATATTTCGGATTCGGTTTATAAGTAAAACCCAAAGCTATATCCAGATAGCCCGGAGCCATAAAAGAGGAAATGTAATGGTCTCTGTCCGGATAATTATACCCATTGGTCAACTGAGTATAAAACTTCAATAAAGCGGAAACAGACCATGTTTTGGAAATTTTGCGTCCGCCGATAGAGGTCAGACTCAATTTATCGCTTGCTTTTTGCCAATCGGAAGTTGATGAATACAACAATCCGTATTCCAACAATAAATTATTATCCCAAAAAAATTTGTCGTCCAAATAGTTCAACGAAGTATTAAAAACAAACTCACCCGAGACCGTATTGTCGCCTCCGGCCGCCCAGTTTTGGAGCGAAGTCTGACCAAAGGAAAGGCTTGTGATTCCGAAATGCTTCCACCCTCGCGTGGTATCTTCTTTAGCATAACTCGTTAAATCGCCGGCTACCTTTTTGCTCTCCTGCGCTTGAGCGCCCATCCAAATAAAAAAAATCGCAAATAATAAAAAAAACTTTTTCATTTAGTTAGTATTTAATTAATTAAACATTAAAGCGAAAATGCATAATATCTCCGTCGCGTACGACGTATTCTTTTCCTTCGACAAACATTTTGCCGGCTTCTTTGCAAGCGCTTTCCGAACCGAGTTTAATATAATCGGCATATTTGATTACTTCGGCCCGAATGAATCCCTTTTCAAAATCGGTATGAATGACTCCGGCGCATTGCGGGGCTTTACTCCCTTTCAGATAAGTCCACGCACGAACTTCCTGCGGGCCGGCAGTGAGGAACGTTTCCAGATTCAACAATCTATATGCAGCTTTAATCAGTCGGTTAACGCCCGATTCTTTCAAACCGAGTTCATCGAGAAACATTTCGCGTTCTTCGTAAGTTTCAAATTCGGCTATTTCCGATTCGATTTTGGCGGCGACGATTAACAATTCGGCTTCCTCTCCTTTAACCGCTTCGCGAACTGCATTCGAATAGGCATTTCCGGAAACAGCCGAAGCCTCATCTACATTACAAACGTACAAAACCGGCTTATTCGTCAAAAGAAACAAATCGTGAGCCGCTTTTTCGGATTCTTTGTTGTCGAATTTCACCGTTCGGGCCGCTTTGCCTTGTTCAAGCGCGGCTTTAAATTGCAACAAAACATCAAGCTGAATTTTCGCCTGTTTATCGCCGCCGGTCTGCGCCTGTTTTTGTACTTTATTAATACGGGATTCCACCGTTTCAAGGTCTTTCAGTTGAAGTTCGTAATCAATGATTTCTTTGTCGCGAACGGGATTAATCGTGCCATCCACATGGGTTACGTTTTCATCGTCGAAGCAACGCAGCACATGCAGGATTGCATCCGTTTCACGAATGTTGGCAAGGAATTTATTACCCAGCCCTTCGCCTTGACTGGCGCCTTTCACCAATCCGGCAATATCAACAATTTCGACGGTGGTCGGGACAATTTTCTGCGGATGCACCAATTCGGCCAGCTTATTCAGACGTTCGTCGGGTACGGTAATGACGCCGACATTGGGGTCTATTGTACAAAAAGGAAAGTTTGCCGCTTGCGCTTTCGCATTGGAAAGACAGTTAAACAGCGTTGATTTGCCCACATTGGGAAGCCCGACGATACCGCATTGTAATGCCATTGAATATATCTTTTATTGTAACAATTTACGTTCTCAATAACCATTTTTTATTATAAGAGCGTACAAAGATAGGAATTATATCTTATACTCGTTACATCTCAGACTTTTTTCAATTCTGATTTTTCTCCGTCCATAGGAAAAATATAGGAAGCCATTTTATTGATTTCGTCTTCATCGTGACTCACCAACAAGATCGTCGAGCCGAAAAGTTGATGCGTTTTCAATATTTCATCTTGCAGTTCCGTTCGCATTTTACGATCTACGGCAGAGAGCGGCTCATCCAATAACAGAATGTTTGCTTTCCTTGCTAAAGCGCGGGCAAGCGCCACTCTTTGCTTCTGCCCTCCCGATAGTTTGTCCGGTTTTTGTTTTCTCAACGCTTTCAGTCCGAAAGTCTCCATTAACATATTTATCCAATCTTTATCTTTTTCCCGGGACTGTGCAAAGGCGATATTTTCTTCTACCGTCATATTGGGAAATAAGGCGTAATCTTGAAACATAAACCCGATATTTCTTTTTTGCGGGGGGAGATTTATTTTTTGAAAAGAATCGAAAACCGTTGTTTCACCTATTTGAATAATTCCTTTATCGGGACGAGTTAATCCCGCTATCATACGAAGCATCGTCGTTTTTCCGGCTCCGGAATGTCCCGTGATACAGATTAATTGATTTTCCGGAATCCGGGTTTCGATCGTCAGTATTTTCACTCCGTCGGCGCTCATTAATTTTCGTTCCACATGAATATGTATCATCTCTTGACTTTTGGGGTTTAGTTCATCCTCAACCTGAAATTCTTATTAATACTGTAAATCAGCGTCAGCAATGCAAAAGAAATAATAAATAAAATGCCGGAATATTGATTGGCCGCTTTGTAGTTTAGCGCTTGCACCTGATCGTAAATGGCAATGGAGGCAATACGGGTTTCGCCCGGAATATTGCCTCCCACCATTAAAACGATTCCAAATTCACCGATACTATGAGCAAAAGTCAGAGCTATTCCCGTAATAACAGACGGTTTTATGTTAGGAAGCAATACCCGATAAAAAGTCTCGAATTTAGATTTTCCCAAGGTATAGGCAGCTTCCCTGTAACTTTCGGGCAGGGCTGTAAATCCGTTCTGAAGCGGTTGTATCATAAAAGGAAGTCCGGCAATAATACTTGCTATGACAATTCCTTCGAAGGTAAATGCCAGACGGGTATCAAAATATTTTTCCAGAAAAGCCCCGAAAGCATTTTGTGGACTGAAAGCCACCAACAGATAATATCCCAGAACGGTCGGAGGCAATACCAGCGGCATACATATCAGCGCTTCAAAAACAGCTTTTATTCTTCGGCGGCTGTAAGACAGCCCGTAGGCAATGGGAAGCCCCACAATCAATAACAGGATCGTCGTTATTACGGCTAATTCTCCGGTTAATGCAAGCGTATTGATAAAATCAGATTTCAATTACGTTTTTATTTTTTATTAAAAAATACGGGCTTAAATGTTAATTGAAGGTATATCCATTGAGGGAAACGGGTATCTATACCTGTTTTGCTCTTCACTATATCGGTTCCGTTGTTTTTGAAATAGAAGCTCCAGCCGCCTTGTACGGCCAGCAGTTCGTTAACCGTATAGTTTGCCGTGAGATCAATTTCCGAACCCAAACCTTTATCGCCGTCTGCATTCATGGCTCTCGCCGTGGCAAAGTAGTGATAAGTCAAGTTAATGTCGAATTTAGAAGAACCTTTGGCGGTTGCACCCGCAAAAAAATCAAACAGACCTTGGTTCGGCAAAGTACTCCAATATTCCATGGAACCGTTGAAAGAATGGTTAGAACCGTACAGTTTGTTAAATGTGTTGCTTTTCTTTGCATCTATGTCGTAAGCGGAACCCGAATACAAATCGCCTCCGATTTGCAAGCTGTATCTTCCGGCCCACGTTTGCTGCGCATTAATTGCCAACAGATAAGAGCTTAGTTTTTTGTTTGATCGGTCATGTCCGAATTGGTAATATCCGCTTGCTAAAAATGTGAAAGGATTTTTTTTGTTTGTCAGCCACAAGTTACCGCCCACCGTATTGCGGTAGGTCGTAGTTACATCGTTTTCGGATCCGCTTTGATAACCGTCGTTAACCCAAAGAGCCGACGCGGAAAGCAATCCGAAATTTTTTTCGGCCCGAATGAAGTTCAACGTTCTGTAGGTCATTGTGTAGGGAGTGATAGATTGATAAAGAGCATCGCTTGCGTTGTTATACGCCGTGCCGAAATGAACCGATAATCCCGAACCGTTGTATTTCAGCATTGCGATGTCGTGCGCTGCGGGCGTGTTGCTCCAATTGTTGTATGAAAACAAACGTTTGTCGTCATACTCCAATCCTTGCCGCCCGATCGAAAACGAAAATTCGGGAGTAAAGTTATATTCTCCCCATGCTTCGAGAACTCCTATTCCGCTGCCGGTTCTTCCCGGCTCGGTACCGCCGAGCGTGCGCGTGTCAAGCAACGATACTTTGGCTTTAACGTCCGACGAAGCGTATGCGATATTCAGTTTGGTTCGTAAATTGTTTACATAAACCGGATTGAGCGTATCTGCCAACGGTTCTCGGAATCCGTCGCGATACTCGCCGCGCGAGCGAACTTCGGCATCAACTTTGATTGCTTGTCCGAATGCATGGGTTACGGACAAGAGAGAAATACTTACAATAAATAATAGTTTCTTCATAAGATTTATTTTTTAAAATGTTTTATTGCGGCAGACTGTATCCGTATTTTTCCCATAAGGGCTTACATTTTTCACTCCTCAAGTATTTCAAGAACTTAGCCGCTTCTCCATTCTTTTCCCATCCTTTAACAAGAACGGCGGCTTGTTCGACAGGCGGACAAATATTCTCAGGCAAGACATAATATTTCCCTTTATCTTTCATATCGGGAGCCAACGCCAATGAAAGAGCGATAAAGCCTATTTCCACATTTCCCGAAAAGGCATATTGCGCGGTTTGACTAATGTTTTCTCCCCAAACAATTTTATCGCTGACTTTATCGTACAGGTTTTGATTTTTAAGCATCGCAACCGTATTTTCTCCGTAAGGAGCATTTACCGGATTGGCAATGGCTATTTTCTTTACTTCGGGAGACAATACGATAGGAAGACCTTGAGAAAGATCAAGAGAAGAACTCCACATCGCTATTTTACCGTAACAATAGGTTTCTACCGAACCCGAAGCCATCCCGGCATCCTTTATTTTATTCGGGAAAACGGTATCGGCCGACAGAAAAAGATCAAAAGGAGCGCCGTTTGTAACTTGCTGTGTAAGTGTACCCGATGAGCTAAAAGTGAGTTGGATGGTCGCATTCGGGTTTTCATTCACGTATTGTGTCTTTATTTCTTCCAACACAAATCTCAAATTAGCCGCAGCCGCAATATTCGCTTTTTGAGCAAAGATACCGATGCTTACCAGCGAAAGTAAAACTAAAAAAATTGTTTTTCTCATAAATCTCTAATTTTAAATTGTTATTTATAATTTTAATTAATAATTCCCAATTATTTTCTTAATGTTGAAATCCATCTTGAATTTTAAAAACATGCAATACGGCAGGGAAAATAGCATCCATGGATTCTTCCGCACCTTTGGTAGAGCCGGGCAAAGCGATCACCAAGGTTTCTCCGATAAATCCGGCAATGCTTCTGGAGAGCATTGACAATGGCGTCCGGTCTTGACCGTAATTCCGCATGGCTTCTGCTATACCCGGAATCTCTCTGTCCAACAAAGGCTTTACGGCTTCGGGCGTTACGTCCCGTTTGGATAATCCGGTACCGCCGGTAATCAACACCATATTGATTCCCTGCCGGGTATATGCCTTTACTTTGGCTTGAATTTCCTCGATTTCATCGGGGATAATGATATAATCGGAGACGATTACTCCTCCGGTTTTCAGTTTTTCCATGATTACTTTTCCGGCTTTATCTTCTTTATCTCCTCCGGAAATGCTGTCGGAACATACGATTACCGAAGCGGTCAACGGTACGTCAAAAACATCCTTCTTATCCGATTTGCCTCCTCGTTTTTCCGATAATTGAATATGGAGTATCTCCATATTCTTATCAAGGGGTTTCAGCATGTCGTAAATAGTAAGGGCCGCAACGGAAGCGGCATACAAGGCTTCCATCTCTACTCCGGTTTTATAGACGGTTTTTATTTCCGCCGTAATAATGATTTGCAAATCCTCGATTTCAAAGCCGACTGCCGCATATTCTATGGGCATCGGATGGCAATCGGGTATCACCGAAGCGGTATGTTTAGCCGCAAGTAATGCTGCGGCTCTTGCCATTTCAAATACATTCCCTTTGGGGACTTTATTCTCTTGCACAGCCTGTATCGTTTGCGGTGAACTTGTTTTCACTACGGCTTGTGCTGTTGCCTTCCGCAACGAACTGTTTTTTGATGTAATGTCTATCATAACTAAAAAATTTGTATTAATTCATAATTCATAATTTATAATTCATAATTCATAATTCATAATTCATAATTTATAATTCATCTGTTTTCTTTCCAATGATGAGAACCGTCGTTACAAATTTCTTTGCCCCAAACGGGTAATTCTTTTTTCAACCGTTCCACCAACTCGCTGCAAGCCTCCATCGCCGGTTTTCGGTGTTGAGCGCAAGTAAAGGCAAAGAGGCAGATTTCGCCTTTTTGCACGATTCCCAAGCTGTGATAAACATGCAAACCGATTAATTTGTATTTAGCGATAATCTCTTCCCGTATTTGCGCCATTTTTTTTATCGCCGGTTCTTGATACGCCGTAAACTCGATGGCTTGCACCTCTTGGCCGTCTTTTTCATCGGCGCGCACTTGACCTAAAAAGATACTGTGCCCTCCCGCTTTTGTTTCCGTTCTGTATTTTTGCAATATTTCCGCTATATAAATTTCGGAAATTGCGCCTTCAATAAAGAAGTTTTTTTGTCGTTCATTCATAATCCTATTATTTACCCTCCCGAATACGGCGGAAGCAAAGCCACTTCGGCATCGGAAGGAATGGAATCGTTTTCTTGCGCCGCTTCGTCATTAACTATCGTTAAATAAACGCAGTTTCTCAATTGAGGAAAAATTTGTTCCAGCTTTTCCTTCAAATCCGATACGGTGGCTGCCGGTTCAATCGTATAATTATCGGCGCCGAAGATGTCGGTCAGATTTCCAAAAATTCGGATTCTCATTTCTCTGATTTATTTTTAAATTCATTTTCTATGTGTCTGAAATCATCCGGCGTATTAATATTCAAAAAACCGGCCTCATTGTTTATGTCAACGAAGGTTGCATTTATTTCCCGTAAAAACGCGGTCATTCCCAATTGATTTTGTTCGATTTTCGCTTCCAGCAGGGGAATCAGATTTTTGCCGTAGATGCCGAACAACGGTTGAATTTTTCCGTCGCAAACGGCTACCGTTGCCGACTCGTTTTTTTGTTGCAACAGACCATCGAATGATGAACCGGAGATATACGGCATATCGCAACTGATAATAAACAGATCATCACCGGACAAATTTTTCAGCGCCGTATAAATTCCGCCCATCGGTCCTTTTTCCGGAATAACATCAGCGACCACTTCATACCCGAACATGTTATATTCCGGATTTCCGGCGCTGATTTTTATCCGTGGAAAACGAGGAATTAACGCTTCTATCACATACCGAATCATCGGCTTGCCGTGCAGTAATTTCAATCCCTTGTCTTCTCCCATTCGAGAACTTTTTCCTCCGGCTAATATACAGGCCTCCTCAATCATATATTCAATCATGCGCTACCTTTTTGAACTGCTCAAAATCAAGGTTGAGTTTTCGAAACATTGAAAGTACTCTTCGCCCTTCATCGGTCAAAGTTGACCGGCCTCCGTCTCTTCCGCCGACGCTTTTTACGACCAATAAAGTTGCAGCATATTTATTCATTTCCCGAATCATTTCCCAAGCTCTCCGGTAAGGGATTCCCGATATTCGCGCAGCTTCGGCAATAGAACCCGTGCGCCCGATTAACTCCAACAGCATAGCCCTGCCTCTGCCGATTTTTAATCCACCGGGCGTGTCCATCCAAATATGTCCCTCTATTTTCATATTTTCCATACGATCACTTTTTCATTTTCAGCCATTTTTCTCTTTTCTCCCGAAATTTCCACCACACAGTTTGTTTCCGTAAAGGCATTCATTTTATACGATTCTTGATTAGGCAAAACGGTAACCGTACCGTCATTCTTCAACAATCCTTTTTGTAAATTGGTAAGTTCGTTCTTTTTATTGTAATCACCGCTTAATCGGGCAATCATCTTGTTTTCAAAAGGATTCGGATTTCCTTTCAGTCCTTCCAGAAACGGCCGAACGTAGCGATAAAAACAAATCAATACAGATGCCGGATTTCCGGGTAAAGCAAAAACATAATGATTCTCTTTTTTCCCGAAAAACAGAGGTTTGCCCGGTTTTTGTTGTATTTTGTAAAACAACTCTTCAACGCCTGATTTTTCCAGCGATTCTTTTACAAAGTCATATTCTCCTACGGAAATTCCTCCGGTAATTAATAAGACATCCGCCGTTTCCAAACCCTTCTTGATAGACGGAAAAGTAACATCTTTGTTATCCCGGACTTTCACCGGCGATTGTGCCTCGATACCTTGTTCTTTCAAGACTGCTTGCAATGTAATCGCGTTACTTTCGTAAATTTGGCCTTCTTTCATCGGCTTTCCCGGTTCGACAAATTCATTTCCGGTAATAATAATTTCTACTTTCGGTAAAGAAAAAACGCGTATTTTATTAATCCCGAATCCGGCTAACATTCCGATGGTCCCCGGATTAATCAAAACATTTTCGGCCAAAATCAAATCTCCTTTTTGGGATTGAGAACCTCTCGGACGGACATTCTCTCCTTTATTAAAAGTATGTTCTTTGATATGAAGGATTCTGTTTTCTTCTTTCGTATTTTCCTGCATGACTACCGTATCGGCGCCTTCGGGTATCATCGCTCCGGTAAAAATACGAGCGGCTTCGCCCGATTGCAAAATCGGTAATTTCGTATCTCCGGCTTGGATGGCGTAACATACTTTAATCTCTTTCTTATCAACATAATCTTGGTAGGCAAAAGCATACCCGTCCATAGCCGAATTATCAAAAGGAGGAACATCTATGGGAGCGTAAACCGGCGCGGCGGAATAAAAATGCAAAGCCTCCGACAGCGGTTTTTCTACCGGTTGTGTCCGAAAAATTTCTTTCTTAATAAGCGTTTCCGCTTCTTGTACTGTAATAAAGTTCATTTTATTCGATAGGTTTTTTTTGACATATCGAAGAGTAAAAAATTTTACCCTCCGATCTTAATAATCATTAATTGGTCTTCCAAATAATCGGAATCCCGGTTTTTATAATTCTCCGGCCGATTTTCCGGTTTATCCTGTTTTCGTATTAAGCATTCTGAAATAACGGGTTGAATATCTTCTCCCTTTCGCAAAGGGCCCAATACATCGAATTTTTCTTTTCCGAAAAGACAATTTTTTATTTTACCGTCGGCTGTAAGTCGTATTCGGTTACACTCATTGCAAAAAGGGTGGCTCACGGCAGTTATAAAGGCGAATGTTCCTTTATAACCTCGAACTCTGTATTTTTTTGCCGTATCGTGTTTATTATCTTGTATTTTCTCAACGAAGAAGTCTTCTTCGATGGCGGAAAGCATTTCCTTCATTGTAACTACACGACTTATTTCCCAATCGTTTCCGCTGAAAGGCATAAATTCTATAAACCGTACATGTATCGGTAAGTTTCGAGTCCGGGCAATAAAATCCGGAATTTCCGCTTCATTGATGCCTTTCATAACCACGACATTCAGTTTAACATAAAAGCCTTCTTTCAGACAAAGAAGGATATTCTCCCATACTTGAGAGAATGCATTCCTTTTAGTTATGGATTTAAATCGTTCATTATCAAAAGAATCAAGGCTAATGTTTACGGATTTTACTCCGTTTTCTTTCAGTAGCTTTACGTATTTGTGTAACAAAGCGCCATTGGTGGTGAGCGTAAGTTCAACCGGTAATCGGGCCAATTTTTCTACAATTTCGGCAAAATCATACCTTACCAGAGGTTCTCCTCCGGTAAGGCGGATTTTGTTTGTTCCGTTATCCGTAAAAAGTTTTGCTATCTCAAAGATTTCATCCGATGTCATCAACTCTTGTCGGGAAAAGCATTGTATGCTCTCTTCCGGCGTGCAGTAAATACATCGAAAATTGCAATCATCCGTCAAAGAGATTCGCAAATAATTATGGACTCTGTTGTATGAGTCAAATAATTTACACATAGGGATTGTCGGGGTCCTTTACTTCTTTCGCTTTTGTATCCGGAAGGTATTTCAGCAACCATAATCCTGCTATAAACAGCAACAAAGAAGCTCCGAAAGCTGCCCACACGAACACTTGATTACTATCCTCCGAGCTGTTCAATGCTCCGTACATGATCCATAGTTGCAATGTTACTATCACTATCAATATCACCACTATGGTTGCCATCAGAATGTTGGTTTTATCCGGATGTATCAAATTTTGGGTTTCTCTATAATCGCTCATATTTCTATGCTTTGTCGGTTAGATATACTTTCCCTTCACGCACAATTACAGATATTTGCGGTAAAGGTCTCGGCGGCGGGCCTTGCAATACCTCGCCGGTTTCGGGATCAAAAGCTCCTTCGTGGCAAGGACACATAATTTTCTTCATATCGGGACGATACAAAACCGAACAAGACAAGTGGGTGCATTTTTGTGCAAAGCATCTCCACTTGTCTTCAGCCAAATGAATCAGGATATAAGGTGTTTCGGTTTTATCGTTGATAATAATAGAAGACTTCATTCCTCCGACAGGTAATTCGGACGCTTCACAAACAAAATATTCTCCTCCTATTCGCGCACGAGGACAAGCTACGGATTTAATTGCAATCGCTCCGGTTCCTAAAGCTAATCCTCCGGATAACAAACACAATAATTTAGTAAATTTCCTGCGTGAAATGAGGGTTGATTCATCTTGTTTAATCGGAAAATCAGATTTCCATACAGGGGTTTTATTATTATTATCTTGCGACATTTTCCTTTTATTTAGTGGATTGTTAATTCTGTACTGCCTTTCGGCATCATTACATTTACTTTAGTGATAATTTCCTGTTCTCCGATGATAAATTTGTTTACCGGAGTACTGTGCGGACGTCTTTCTTCTATATCTTCCGGCGTGCCGTAGAATAAAGCGTTACTCGGACAAACGGTTGCACACATGGGCCTCAGTCCGGCGCCGGTTCTGTCGTAGCACATATTGCATTTCATCATTAATTCGGATTCTTCTTTCTTGATAGGTACGCCGAAAGGACAAGACATTACGCAATTGGAGCATCCGAAGCAACGGGAGGTATTTGCCGAAAGCACTACTCCGTTGGCATTTTTGACAATTGCATTGGCCGGACATACATTAGCGCAAACCGGGTCGTCACAATGCATGCATACTTGCATCGTTGTTTGAATGGTGTTGGCTCTGTCCACATAATGAATATGAATCATCGTGTCTTGACCGTTGGTTTCGCATTCCGCACAAGCTACTTCACAAGCATGGCATCCGATACAGCGTTGCATATCCGTAAAGAACTGCATATTTTTATTGTATTCTGTTGTAACCATAATTCTGTATTTTAATGAGAAAAACTTTGATACGCATTTGATAGCTTCGAATCGGGAGCTTTTTCCTTTGTGTTTTCTAATTTACAAGCGCATACTTTAAATTCCGGAATTTTGGAAACCGGATCAAGGCTATCGTTTGTTAATAAATTAGCGGAATGGCATCCGCCCCAATGATAAGGGATAAAAACGGTATCTTTCCGTATCGTTGCTACAACATTAGCCGGGAGCGTTACTTCGCCTCTCCGGGTCTTTACCCGGATCAAATCTCCTTGTTGTATTCCGTATTTTGCCGCCAGTTCGGGATGAATTTCCAATAAAGGTTCGGGATATTGATCCACTAATTTCCCTATCCTGCGGGTTTGAGAACCGCTGAGGTATTGCGATACCACCCTTCCTGTCGTTAAAATAATCGGATATTCTTCGTCCGGCATTTCTGCGGACAGACGGTAAGGCGCCGGATTGAAATGAGCTTTCCCGTCCGGAGTTCTGAACTTCCGGTCTTCCCACAACCGGGGCGTTCCCGGATGATCTAAAGACGGACAGGGCCAAAATACGCCCATGTTTTTTTCAATCTTTTCATAGGTAATTCCGTAATAATCGGCTGTACCTCCCTTGGAAGCCACACGCATTTCATTAAAAATAGCTTCACTGTTTTCAAAATTAAATTTATCACCGGAACCTAAACGACGCGCTATTTCTTTAATTATCTCGCTGTCTTTGCGGGCCTTCCCGGGAGGTGTGACAACCTGATTAATTCGAACGACTCTTCCTTCCGCCGTAGTAACCGTTCCGTCTTCTTCTTCGTGAAGCGAACCGGCCAATACAATATCCGCATACCTTCCCGTTTCACTTAAAAAGAAGTCAATCGCTACATAAAATTCCAATTTTTCCAAAGCCTCCCGAACATAATTGCTGTTCGGAAGAGATACCAAAGGATTGAAACAAATACTGAGAAGTCCTTTAATCTCGCCTCTGTGAATGGCATGTATTATCTCATGCGCACTGAGACCTTTGCCCGGCAGATCAGCTTCATTAATACCCCAAACTTCCGCAATGTATTTCCGGTGTTCCGGATTTTCAATATCCCGATTGCCGGGGAGCTGATCGCATTTATGTCCTTGTTCCCGACCGCCTTGTCCGTTTCCTTGTCCGGTAATCGTAGCATATCCGCAGTAAGGTTTTCCGATTCTTCCGGTCGCCAATACCAGATTGATCATACTTACCACATTATCTACTCCTTTGGTATGATGTTCAATTCCTCGCGCATGGAGAGCAAAACTGGTTTTTGCCTTGCCCCACATTTCCGCGGCTTTATATATTTTTTCCGCAGAAACTCCGGTTACTTTTTCCGCCCATTCCAACGTATGGTCTTGTATGGATGCAACGGTATCTTCAAAACCGCTGGTGTAATTTTCGATAAAATCTTTATCTATCCAATTATTGTCCACCAATACTTTCAGTATGGCGCCGAATAAGGCGGAATCGGTTCCCGGCCGCAAGTCTAAATGCAAATCGGCGGTACGGGCAAAAGGAACGACTCTCGGATCTACAACAATCAATTTAGCCCCGTTATCTCTTGCTTCCCAAATCGGGTAAGTAAGTGTCGGGAAAGTTTCGCTCACATTGGCTCCGGCAACCATAATCACTTCGGCATGTTTCAAATCGCTCCAGTTGTTGGATGCTCTGTCTAAACCGAAAGCTTTTTTGTTTCCGGCTCCCGCGCTTACCATACATAAGCGGCCGTTATAGTCCAAATTTTTGGTTTTTAACGCTACTCGAGCGAATTTTCCGTGCAAGTAGCTTTTTTCATTGGTTAACGATACTCCCGAAAGCATGGCAAAAGCATCGTTGCCGTATTGCTTTTGGATTCGCTGAATTTCCGAAACGACTTTAGACATTGCTTCTTCCCATTCGATAGGTACAAAGCCTACGCCTTCTACTCTTTTATAAGGCGTCTGCAAACGATCGGGGTGATTATTCTGCAAATAACGTTGTACTCCTTTGGGGCAAAGCCGGCCTTCGTTAAAAATAAATTCTTTCCAAGGTTCAAAGCCTACCACTTTATTGTCTTTTACCTTTAATTGAATACCGCATTGCATGCCGCAAAAGCAACAATGCGTTTTTACCAATTTGTCCGGGTTGGATACGCCCTTAAATCCACCCAAGGGAGGGTAGTGTTTATGAGGACCGAATTGGTCAATTATTTTTTCTTCACTTACAGGTAGTTTAGCCATATTCTATTCATTTTTTCTACTGTTATCCAAAATAACTTCCCGCATCTTCTCTTGCTTTCAAGTGAGCTTTAGCTAAAAGCGATCGCTTTCCTTCGGGGCTGTAATTCAAATGATTGTCACCGTTTTTCAATCTGAAATCAAATCCCGTTTCCAAGGTTACTTCTTTCAAATCGGCGATGTGCATCTTGGTGGCAAATTCTTCTTTCGTAAGAGGGCATACCGCCATCCCTTGTTTTTCGCCTTCCATTTTGTAAATATTCACTCCTATCTGCATCGGACGTTGAACAATATGAATGAATTTGCCGAACGGAATCCATAATAAGAACAGAATGACGGTTACGGCATGCGTTACCGACATGAATTGGTGAACTTTTCCGTCCAAAAACATATAATCAAAAGCGATTCCGAGTCCCGTAGCCGCAACGGCAATTATCAAAAGCAACGGAAGCAAATCGCCTTCAAAAGTTTGAGTGGCGACCAATCCTTCCTCGGTCATTCGTCTTCTCAACATGATCATTGCACCGATAATTACAGCTATGGAGCAGAAAATTAAAACGTGAAAGAGCATATAAGCGATAAAAGATCCTAATTGAAAGCTCATTGCTTTAAATCCGAACATATGGGCTTCGTATCCTGTCAGGGAACCGGATTTCAGAACAAAACCGATCCATCCGAAAGTCAATGGAATGGTGACGCCGAAAGCGGCGATACATCCGATTGACATCAAGAAATGTCCTATCCAACGGTCTTTACCTCTCGAATAAATGAATTTTTGAAAAATGAGGTTTCTAAAAAGCAGTTGAATGAACTTTATCGGATGAGCCAACGAAAGTTTCCCCATACGTTTCCAATACAATCGGGTCGGCGGGCGTTGCAGCCAAACCGAAAGACGGTAGGTAATACCGAAAACGGCAAGAATTACTCCCAATAAATAAGGAATCAAGGCTGCATCCAATTCCCGGAAATTCCCGGATCCCAAGAAAACCAATATTATAAGAAGAACAGAAGCAATAATTGCTTTAACCAATGCGCTTCTGCTAAGCGTATTCTCCGATTTAGCCATAACTCATAATTTATAATTCATAATTCATAATTTATAATTGACTTCTTAACTCGGTCTTTCGCATCCTTTCCTTTGATAGTAATACCAGTTAATAATAGTTGCTATTACAGAAAATACCAGCAGTCCCCAGAAAAAAGTGTTAACGCCTTTATGGCCTGCTGCTGCGGTACTTTGAAGTTCAGAACCGATGATGTTTGAAAAAACAAAAGGTCCGAAAGATGCAATAGCGGCTGTCCATCCGATAACGCCTGCGCCATGTACGGAATTACTTTTAAATATAATAGGATATTGTCTGAATGTAGCTGCATTACCTACTCCCGAGAAGAAGAACATGATCAGCATCGTCCATAGGAAAATGTGGAATTGGTCTAAGGAAGTCGGAGCTACTGCGCCTGTTTGAACCATAATAGCAATACAAACGACAAATCCGATACCGGTAATGGTGGTTAATACAGCACCTCCCACTTTATCTGCCACGAATCCAAACAATACTCTGCTTGCAGAACCGATCAGAGGACCGTAAAATGCGTATTTCAACGGATCCGGTCCGCCTTCGAAACCTCCGTACAACGATTTTATCATCAACGGGAAAGCGGCTGCCAAGCCGGAAAAAGTTCCGAAAGTCATAATATAAGTAATGGTACAAAACCACGTATGTTTAATTTTGAAAATACCCATTTGTTCTTTAAATGTTCGTTTCAAAGGAATACTTTTTAACCATATCCAACATACGATGGTCATGATGATTAAGAGCGGAATAAGAATAACGATCGGGCTTTGCAAATAGATCGCTTTGGTCGTTACTTCGTGGGTAGCCACATTGGTTGTTTTCAACATCTGAGGAGCTCCTACGATTGCTACTCCCAATAGTGCCGGAACTAAAAATTGGACTACGCTTACTCCGAAATTACCGATACCCGCTTGGATTCCTAAAGCGGTTCCTTTCAAACGCGCCGGGAAAAACAAATTGGTAGAAGGCATAAACGAAGAAAAGTCGCCGCCTCCGAAACCGGTGGTAAACGATAGTACCGCAAATACCCAAAACGGAGTATTCACATTCATAACAGCCATCATTAATCCGATAACCGGAATCAACTTAATTATGGTTGAAATCGTTATCGTATGTCGTGTTCCGTAAATCGGAATTAAAAAGGAATGTATGATTCGTAAAAATCCGGCAGCCAATCCGGGCAACGCAGCCAACCAGAATAACTGCCTTTCCGTGAAATTAAATCCGACTCCCGGCAGTTTAGTTACTATACCACTCATCAAATACCAAACGACGAAAGAAAGAAGCAACGAAATAGTAGTAATCGTCAGCGTGTTCCACGCTATTTTCTTTCCTTTCGATTCCCAAAAATGATTATCTTCGGGGTTCCAATCATTAATCCATGTAGCCATTGTATTATTTAGTTTTAAATTATTTGTTAGTAAATCGGTTATTTCACTTATATATTATTTTGAATTTCAGACGTTTTTTTCTTATTCAAATAGCTGACGGCATGTATTAATAAGGCAAGACACAGGATAGAAAGGAGGAAGATAAATATCCATGAACTGGTCCAAAATCCGGTATAATTCAAGATGTATCCGAAAATGATAGGCCCTACAAAGCCGCCTAATCCTCCGATCAATCCGACGATTCCTCCCACAACTCCCACTTGTTTCGGGAAATAATCGGGAATATACCGGTAAACGGCCGCTTTACCGATAGCCCATGAAAATCCCAGCATAAAAACCAGAACTATAAATATCCACATATTCGCGCTGAAATGAATGTGGGTGATCCCTTTGGCAAGTAATTCCTTTTTCTTTACGTCTTGATTTTGTTTCACCACCACTTCCTGCCAAGAAGCTTTGGAGGGAAACACGCTGTTGTTATTTTCCAAATCCACTCCTTGTCCCGCGATATTTACCTTGTACTCTTTCGTACCTACTACTATTCTATCCGGAGCAACTTCGGTTACCGTACCTTTGCCTCCGGATGAAACGCCTACTCCGCCCGTAAAAATATCCATTTTGGGAAACATAAGCAAAAAGCTGATTATTACGGAGGATCCCAATACCCAGTACATCACTTTTCTTGCTCCGAATTTATCCGCTAAAAATCCGCCCACAGCCCGGATAACTCCGCCCGGAAGGCTGAAACAGGATGCGAACAACCCGGCCACAACTAATGACGTAGCGTAAACGTTCATGAAGTAAGGAACTAACCACTGAGAGAAAGCTATAAAAAAGCCGAATACCAGAAAGTAGTATAAACCGAACCGCCAGACCCGAACGCTTTTTAAGGGCGATAATTCATAGGCAAGACTTGTAGAAACATTCTCGTATTTTTTGTTTTTAGCAAATAGCAGCATCAGTACAGCTACTACAATCAAAGATATGCCATAAATCACGGGTAGCATTTTCCATCCGTTCTGCGGGTCGCTTTGAGAGAAATGATTAAGCAGAGACGGAGCGATAAAAGTGGTTAATGCGGCTCCAGCATTTCCCACGCCGAAGATACCCAACGCTCTTCCCTGCCATTCTTTAGGATACCAAACGGAGGTATATCCTACTCCGACAGCAAAACTCGCTCCTACCATCCCCCACATAAAACTGATTGTAGCGAACATAAGAAATGAAGTCGCAAAGGGAAGCAAAAACAAAAATAATGCGCAAAAGAGCAATAATCCGATAAATATGTATTTACCTCCGTATCTATCGGTCATAATCCCTAAAGGCAGCCTTAAAAGAGAGCCTGTTAAAACGGGAATACCTAAAAGCCAGCCTATTTGTACTACAGAGAAATCAAAAATTCCCTTATCTGTTAAAAAAGCCACTAAGACCCCGTTCATGGTCCAGCAGGCAAAACATAAGATAAAAGCAAGGGTGTTCAAAAAAAGAACCTTGTGCGATTGTGCTAAAGAAGAACTCATAATTGTATAGATATTAATAAATTAATAAATCAATAAATTCACTGTTATTTAAAAAACCCTCCCATCACTAAGAAAACTTAATTAAATCATCACTTTTAATTTCTTTCATTTGTTATTAGGCATAAAGGTTGTAATAAAGTTTTAGGAATCGGGTTCCTAAAATTCGGGACGCAAGTTAGAAATTTTCTAATCAAGAATATGTAATAATTGATACATATTTGAAATATTTTTTCGACTTCGATTGTGTTTTTTATATTACTATATTGTACGTCGGCTTAACAACTCGTACATAACGCCTGTCGGATAGGAGGTTAGCATTTCTGTTAAAGGTGTATCTCTTAACGGGATGCGGTTTTTACTGCTATTTCAAATTCTTTATCCGGCATAAAATTTGTTT
The DNA here is from genome assembly GCA_009778655.1 of Candidatus Azobacteroides sp. Lineage (GTDB taxonomy): Bacteria > Bacteroidota > Bacteroidia > Bacteroidales > Azobacteroidaceae > Azobacteroides. Next base: position 26,195 of record WRFZ01000179.1, on the reverse strand, counting down.
TTTCCCAGCGAAAAAGAATTTTATCGTTTATTGTTTCTTTGGAAATAAAAGGATATGAAAAACATTCTTCATTTACCGGTAAAGAAGTTGTTAATGTATAAACTGCTTTTTCCAGCGGCTGTTTCCATGACCGGGTAGATGTAATAATATAGGTATTTTTCTCTACTGCCTTTTGTCTGTAAAAAATATTCACATCCACAGTATCACGGGACGGCATATTTACAAGAAATACAATAGTTTTTTTCAAGCGTCGAAATTGGATTCGGTTCAAATTTTCCAGATTGATTACAGAGATGGAATCAATTTGATCCGTTTCTACCGAAAACGGGAAAACAATACGCTGATTTATTTCTTTATCCGTCGGATTATGAAAAGAATAAATTCCGTTTATGCTGAAATAAACGCTGTCAAGCTCAAAGTCTATATGTTCTTCAAAAAAAGAGACTCTTTCCTGCGCATATACGGAAAAATTCGCTATCAACATCAGACTTGAAATTATTGCTCTAAATTCTATCACGGAACCATTATTTTTACGGCTATATAATTCTTATTATTGACAATCAGACATACGGTGTAAATTCCGTGAAGAATATTCGAGGGAAGTTTTATGTTTCCTTTACTTTCAGATACGGGATAATATCCTATTTTCTGTCCGTTCAATCCGATAATCTCAATTACACTGTTTGTTGATTTTACGGGTAATGCCGTTTCGTAATAAAAAGAATTTTCGATAATCGGATTCGGATATATTTTTAAAACATGATCCTCCTCTTTTTTGACAGTTTGTATATCCATATAGCTGTTTATGCAGATGTCAAGAGAGATAACCGTATCTTGTTCCCCCTCAAATTGAATAGGCTCAATTGTCCAATAATCACGCCTATAAGAGTTATTATAGTAGCCTGTAAATGGATCTATCCACGGATGCAATTTGTCAAAATAATAATAACAGGCATAGAGATTTCCCAAATATGTGCCATCTTCTTGCTGCTCCATATCAAAAACATTAGTGTAATGTTCATCTCTTAATTGAAGTTTAGATTCTGAAAACGGTTGATTATTGGGATTGTGAATTTTTGCTTTAATTTTCCCGACACATACGTTACTTTCATTTGGATAGCCTGTTGCTATAGTGTATAGATTACTGTAAATAGGAACACTCCTACTCTTAAAAAAATCATCATGGTTGTAATCCATACGATAATCAGCAACATAAGCAATGGATTCTTCTCCTTTTGGACTGCGTACTGTCGCTCCCTGATAATTACCGAAAGTTAGCGTATGGGTAATTGATTCTCCGTAGTACCCTTCATTGTAAAATGTTGTTATCTGTACAAAATCTCCTTCTTGATGAATGACTAAATCAGAGTCCAAACTGTCATTTCGTAATATGAAAATAGTATCTTCGGTATCAGAAAGCATGGGATTTTTCCATTTCGCACTTCCGCTTGATGTACTTATACGGATACTATCAACATCTTCGGGGATATCAAAATGAATGCTTTTCAGTTCAATAACCCATTCTCCCGATGAATCGAATTTTAACTCGGAAACAAAAAATTCCGGAGGATATACGGCTATTGGATTTGCCCGTAATTGAACATTCATTGTCAACATCAAAAATACGGATGCAACAATCAATTTGACAGATTTACTTGCTATAAATGGTAACCGTTTCATTGCCGTTTTCATAAATCATCTGTTTTTAAATGAAGAATACCGTAAAATTACAATTTTAAATTATTAATTTTACCGGTTTGTATTTATTTTTAATTATTTTTAATACTAATTAATTCGAAGATTTATTATTAATGATGATTTCATGGCACAATGTATTTTATGGTTTCTTGTTTGTTATTTATTGTTATTATACACACAAAAACAGTTCCTTTTCCGATAAAAGCAGGATTATATCGGTCGGCCGTTGTCGCTCCTTCATGTATTAATTTTCCGGATAAATCATAAAATGAAAGTTTTATGTTTTCGTTATTGGGATTATCAAAAAAGATATTTTCGTTATGCTGATATATCGTATTGTTTTTTACAATGGATTGAATAGCTGTTTCTGACTTTATGAGAATTAAATAACCGCTTCCTGCATACCCGATGTAGCCGACGGAATCCGTAATCATACATTGGTAGTGTGTTTTTTCGCTCGGCTTGAACCACGCCTTCGGAGAATCCGGATCGCTTACTCCTTCTTCGGGTATCCATGAATAAGAAGTGTACGGTAAAATTCCGCCGTAATTTACATCGGAAACATCTATAAAAACGCTGTCCCCTTTATTAATTGAAAATACAACGGGCTCCGGTATGCTTACCATATATTCGGAAAATCGGACATGAATACTATCCGCAGCTTCATTTCCGGTATTATCCTTAACCGTTAAAATAAATCGAGTCCATTCTTGCGGATCATTTATGTACGGATATAGAAATAAAGGATTAGCCGATGTTGTATCATTCAACACACTGCTTGCATAATTAAATCTTCCCGGAAGATATTCATAAGGTTCGGAGATACTCCAGCAGTATTGATAAGGAGCTGTTCCACCCGTAACAACAAGTTGAGAAGCTAATTGTATGCCTTCTTCTATGTTTCCGGAACAAAAGGTGGTGTCATTGCCTATTTTTACTTGTAATTGACTCAAACACACCGGAGAATAAGTTGCAAAGTGAATAATGACACACAGGAATAATACAACGCTGCCCTTTCCTTTCCGGTGATGTAATTCTGAGTGAGGAATTGTTGTTTTCATAAATCCTATATTTTAAATTAAAAATGTCGTAAAATTACAATCCGAAATTATCAATTTTACCGTTTTGTATTTATTTGTAATACACAACACGTATATAACAAAACTTTCAAGATTTTTGTTTTGGAAATTTCGAATAATTTTACTTTAAATGAAAAGAACCGGTTAAGGAGGTACCTCTGTGGGATGCAAAGCACCGTTGTATTCTCTTTTTCTGATGCTGTTGATTTATAACAGTTTATTCCTCTATCACCCGGAAACTGTAGCCTTGTTCCAGCAGCCACTCGATGGATTTGGGTAATGATTCTTTCATGCGGTCGCCGGCTTTTAATGAGTCGTGAAAGACAATGATCGAACCGTTGCGGGTATATTTTTTCACGACTTCAAATACTTGGTCGGCAGTCATCAAATGACTGTAGTCGCGAGTTACCACATCCCACATAATTATTTTATATTTTTTTTGCAGGGCGTGAAATTGCGGGAGTCGCATGTGTCCGTAAGGCGGACGAAAAAGTTTACTCTGAATCAGTCGGTCGGCTTCTTCCACGTCGTCCATATACGACTGCGTATCCCTTTTCAATCCTTGTATGTGATGGAAAGTGTGATTTCCTGTTTTGTGGCCGCGTTCTTGCAGCATTTGATAGACTTCCGGATGTTTTCGAACATTATCGCCTACACAGAAAAAGGTGGCCTTAATGTTGTATTTATCCAACACGTCCAATACCCAAGGCGTAATCTCGGGTATCGGACCGTCATCGAATGTGAGGTAAATTTCTTTTTTATTAATATTAAATCTCCAATGTGAACCGTGATACAGATTGCGATACAGTTCGGGCGCTCTTTCTATCAACATAACTTATCGGTTTGCCCCGCCTCTGCTGACTTGACGGGATCTTACGTATTTTTCGTATTGTTCCAGGCAGTTGTTGTAGTCGCTGACATACGTTTGGGAAGCTTCCGGATTTACGGATTGATAATTCTTAAACATACTTTGCATGTAATACAATTCTCTCCGGATGTCATCCAATGTTTGTCCGTACTGCTGAATATTCAGCTTGGAAAACCACTTTAAGCTTTTCATTGAATTGCTCACTAATACATCATAAATTTCCCGCGCTTTTTCGGTTTCTCCCAATTGAAAATAGGCTCTTGCGATTTCGTTTGTCGAATAATAATCGTAAGGAACATTGTATCCCGGAAGAACCTTCATGCCGTAGTCCAACACTTCTTTCGCCTTTTCCGTTTTTCCTTCATTAATTAAATCGTAGCTCAATCTTCCGAACATCATCCGGAACACTTTTGCCAGTTTCGTGGCATTTTCATCTAAGTATAAACCCGGCTGTTCCAAATTACCCCAACGATATTTATGCATCAGATTATCGTATAATATATCGGTATCAACATCCAATCGTTTTGGAGCGGTAGTTGTTGAGTCCGTGTCAAATTCATCGCTCATTCCCGTATTATAAGGAACTAACCGATAAGCGACTCCGTCTTGACGCAAAAAAGAATTTAAGCGCAGGAAATTTTCCGGACCGACAGTCGTTGCAAAATAAATCGGACGCGACCAGTCTTTGTTATTGTTTAACATATCCAAAATTATTAATTCCTGCTTTGATAAAAATCTTTTTGCCGGTTCAACAACCTCTCCGTCCGAATCCCTTCTTTCACCTAAGTTAATAAATATATTTTTTACTATCTTGTTGTAGTTTTCGGGCTTAACAGCTCCGGATTGAACCGCCGCCACCGAATCAACCGGAAGATAAAGCATTTCGGTACGAAGGTTATCAATTTCGTAGCCTCGTATTTGTTTGGTTCGTATGTCATCCGATTTAATCCATTCCAACGCGCGCCCGACGTCCATCGGTTCGTCGGTTTGTTTGATGATATACGCTATATCGTGAGTTCCTTGAATATAATCCGTTCTTTTCCATGAAATAGGCAACGGAGCGGATTCGTATGCCTGTCGTTTCATCTGATCAATATACCAATCGGTTTGCAGGTAGCTCAAGTTGCAAACCCGAACATCCGTGCGGTATCCTTCCACTTCCTGACCATACCAAAGCGGGAAAGTATCGTTATCGCCCATCGTAAAAATAATCGCATTCGGTTCGCAAGTAGTTAAATAATTATATCCGAAATCCCTGCATACGTATCGTTTGGAACGGTCGTGATCGTTCCACGTTTGAGACGCCATTTGAAAGGGAACCAATATACACAGAATCGCGCCGGCAACGGCCGCCGGAACAGCCGGCATTTTGGCGTATTTTTTCAGAATATGAATGATTGCAGCTACTCCCAACCCGATCCAAATAGCAAACGCATAAAAGGATCCGGCATAAGCATAATCTCGCTCTCGCGGTTCAAAAGGCTTTTGATTCAAGTAAACCACAATTGCCAATCCCGTCATAAAGAACAGTAAAAAAGTAATCCAGAATCCTTGAACTCCCTTTTTCCCCGAATAAATCTGAAAGAAAACGCCCAAAATCCCCAACAGCAAAGGCAACATATAAAACCGATTGTATCCTTTATTTTTGACGATACTGTCCGGTAAATCGTCCTGCGGCCCGAGTCGGAATGCATCAAGAAATTTAATTCCGGTAATCCAGTTCCCGTTTGCAATTCCTCCGTTTCCTTGAATATCGTTTTGACGACCGGAAAAATTCCACATAAAATATCGCCAATACATAAAATTAACTTGATAATTGAAGAAGAAACGAAGGTTTTCGATAAATGTGGGTTTAATAAAGACCCTCGAACCGCCCGGAGTCGAGACGCGCACTCGTTCTCCTTTTATATTCGCCCAATTTTTATATCCTTGAATATGGTTTGCTTCTCTGCTGTACATTCGAGGAAATAAGGTATTTAATTCACTGATAAATACCGGTCTTTCTTTCCGTGTTGCAACAAAATAGCGATCTTTTTCAGAAGGATCGTGTTTCGCAATCTGAGCCCAAACGGGGCCTTCGTCTTCCGTCACCACCTCCCCGTTTTCCGTTTTTGTTTCGGAAACATAAGTCGGCCCGTAAATCAGCGGCGTTTCACCGTACTGTTCCCGACTCAAATAGCTTCTCAATGTAAAAATATCTTCCGGAGAATTTTGATCCATCGGCGGATTCGATGCCGAACGAATCATAATCAATGCGAAAGACGAATATCCGATGAGGATTACAAACAGCGCTATCAATATGGAATTTAAAGAAACCGGGTTGACTTTTTTGTAAATGAATAAGCCGGCGGATAAAATCGCTAACAGCAGGATTCCCACAAAAGGCTGATTTCCCAAAAACGGGATTCCCAATAATCCGACGCCTAAAATAAAAGCGATTTTCATTCGTACAGCGTCGTATTTTTCTCTCATGGTTTCCCAAATACCCCAGACAAGAACACCTACAAGCAAAAGCATATAAAAAGCGACGCCGCTGTTGTATGGTAGTCCGAATTGATTGACAAACAATAATTCAAACCATCCGGCGACTTTCATCACTCCTTGGATAATTCCGAAAAGAATAATACCTAAAATGGCAAAAGAGATAAGTAATGCGATTATTGAACCTTTCAGATTGGGATTCGGATATTTTTTGAAGTAATAAACCAATACGATAGCGGGAATACAAAGCAGATTCAGCAAATGGATGGCAATGGAAAGTCCCATCATGTAAGCAATCAGTATTAACCAGCGATCGGCATTCGGTTCATCGGCGACATCTTCCCACTTCAATGCCAACCAAAAAACAAGGGCAGTCATCAAAGAAGAAGAGGCATATACCTCGCCTTCGACCGCCGAAAACCAAAACGTATCGGAAAAAGTATAAGCTAAAGCGCCGACGGCCCCGCAAGCTAAAATACTGATTATTCGTGTTAAAGAAACAGTTTCTTCATTTTTTTTGACAAGAAGTTTCCGTACCAGATGAGTGATTGTCCAAAACAAAAACAGAATGGTAAGACCGCTGGCAACAGCAGACATGCTGTTTACCATTGCCGCTTTCCGAGAAACGTCCGACGTCAAGTGCGTAAATAAATTGGAAGCCATCATGAAAATCGGATTGCCGGGAGGATGCCCTACTTCCAATTTATAAGCAGAGGAAATAAATTCACCGCAATCCCAAAAACTGGCAGTCGGTTCGATAGTCAACAAATAAACAGTGGTTGCAACGGCAAAAATAACCCACCCTAAAATATTATTTAGCAGTTTATAGGTCTTCATACAATCTAATTATATTTATAATTTTCCAAACAACAGATTATTTTTCGCGCAAAGATAGAAAAGATAATTAAATAAATCTCGCTTTTATGTATAAACAAATGACATATTTTGATTTTTTCACATCTTTTCCCGGCAAATTAAAAAAAATCTTTAAATATTTGGCTTTCATTAAATAAAATATTACCTTTGCGGAAATTTGGGAGGAGGGGGGCATTTGTCCCTCTTTTTTTCTTGTTTATGATTGATAAACGGGTAGTAAAAGAAATCGTTGAAGATTTTTTAAAGTCTTCGGATAATTATCCGGTAACTGTTGAAGTAAAACCGGATAATACGATTGTGGTGGAAATTGATAATGATCAAACCGTTTCAATTGATGATTGCGTTGCTTTGTCTTCCTATATTGAATCGAAATTAGATCGAGAAAAAGAAGATTATGCCTTAGAGGTCGGTTCCGCGGGAATCGGTCAAGCATTTAAAATACCGCGTCAATACCGAAAAAATATCGGAAACGAAATTGAAGTATTGGCAAAATCGGGTATAAAACACGTCGGTATTTTAAAAGCGGTTGATGAAGATAAGATTGTGCTGACGGTTCGGAAGCAAATCAAACCGGAAGGAGCAAAAAGAAAAGTGACGGTCGAAGAAGACTTGACTTTTCTTTACAATGAGATAAAATATGCAAAATATAGTTTTAAGTTATAAGTTTTAAGTTTTAAAGTGTATGGCAAAGAGACAAGAAGCAAACATGATAGATACTTTTGCCGAGTTTAAAGAAAACAAGAACATTGATCGAACTACATTAATCAGCATTCTTGAAGAAGCTTTTCGTAATGTAATCAGTAAAATGTTCGGTTCGGACGAAAATTACGACATCATTATTAATCCCGATAAAGGCGATTTCGAAATCTGGCGCAACCTCAAAGTGGTTCCGGATGGCGAAGTGGTTGATTCCAATCTGGAAATAGCCCTTTCGGAGGCGCAGAAAATTGATCCGGATTATGAAGCGGGAGAAGAAATCACGAATGAAGTTAATTTTGCCGGATTCGGTCGCAGAGCCGTTTTGAATCTTCGCCAAGCTTTGGCTTCCAAAATACTGGAATTACAAAAAGACAGTATTTACGCCAAATACAAAGACCGGGTAGGTCAAATAATCTCGGCCGAAGTATATCAGATATGGAAAAAAGAAATTCTTCTTTTGGACGAAGACGAAAATGAATTGATTCTTCCGAAAAGCGAACAGATTCCGGGCGACTTTTTCCGTAAAAACGAAACTTGTCGGGCGGTAGTGGTAAAAGTGGAAAATCAAAACAACAATCCGAAAATCATTTTGTCGCGCACTTCCAACTTGTTCATGCAACGCTTATTTGAATTGGAAGTACCCGAAATTCACGACGGATTAATTACCATTAAACGAATTGCCCGCATTCCGGGCGAACGAGCCAAAGTAGCCGTTGAATCGTATGACGACCGGATTGATCCCGTAGGCGCTTGCGTAGGAATGAAAGGCGCCCGTATTCATGGGATCGTGCGTGAATTATGTAACGAAAACATTGATGTTGTCAACTATACGGCTAATACTGCTTTATTTATTCAACGGGCGTTAAGTCCGGCAAAAATATCTTCGATAAAAATACACGAAGCTGATAAAAAAGCCGAAGTCTATCTCCGCTCGGAAGAAGTTTCGTTAGCCATCGGAAAAAGCGGACTGAACATTAAATTAGCCGGCATGCTGACCGAATATACGATTGACGTCTTTCGTGATGTGGATATGGGTGATGAAGATATCTATCTGGATGAATTTGCCGACGAAATCGAAACGTGGATTATCGAAGCTTTGAAAAACATCGGTTGTTATACGGCGAAAAATGTATTGGCCATGGATCGAAACGAAGTAATGGAAAAGGCGGATTTGGAAGAAAGCACGGTAGAGGAAGTCTTCCGCATTTTGAGCGCTGAATTTGAAGAAGAATAAAAAAAGAATATGCCTATCAGATTAAATAAAGTAACGAGAGATTTAAATGTAGGACTATCCACCGTGGTGGATTTTTTACACAAGAAGGGTTTTGACGTAAAAGAAGACCCCAATACAAAAATTAACGATGAGGCATACGACCTCCTTATTAAAGAATTTAAAAAAGATAAAAATATCAAAGAAGAATCGGATAAAATGATCTTTGACCGTCACCATAAAGAAAAAAAAGAAACAGTGGCGATAGAAGGCTACGAACATTCGAAAAAAGTAGAAGAAATTAAAACCGAAGTGCCGGAAGATTTCAGACCTAAATTCGTCACTGTCGGAAAAATTGATTTGGATGCTATCGGTAAACCGAAAGCCGAAGCGCCGAAAGAAAAAGAGAGCGAAAAACCCGACTTGGTTGAAAAAGAAGAAATCATTCTTCCGTCCGCAGAAGAAATCATCATTGAAGAAACAATAGAGGAAAAAGAGGAAATTGAGATAGAGCCTGCCGTTCCGGAAGTTACTTTGGAGGAGGAAGAAATCCCCTTCGCTGACGACGACTCAAATACTGAAGAACCGGAAGAAGAGGAAGAACCGGAAATTCCGGAGGAAGAAACCGAAGAAGAAAGTGAAGAGGAAACCGAAGAAATAGAGTTACCTCTATTGCCTTTAGATGAAGAAGAAGATTCCGGTGCAGATGCCGAAGAAAAAGAAGTATTCCGTTTTAGTAAACCGGTCATAGAACCAATTAAGGTTAAGGGAAAAATTGATTTAACGGCAATTAATCAATCCACCCGACCTAAAAAGAAAAGCAAAGAAGAAAAACGGAAAGAACGAGTCGAAAAGGAGAAAAAAGCCGCTTTAGCCGCTAAAGCCAAAAAGCCCGCAGTCGAAGAAAAAAAACCGGATAAATCGGACAAACCGGAAAAAAGAGAAAAACCGGTTTTAGTGAAAAAATCGGAATTGGACGAATCGAAGAATAAGAAGAAACGCAATCGAATCAAACGCGAAAAAATAGATATCGAAAAAGGAGCCTCTTCTTTCAGCAAGCAAGATAACGTGCGACTCCGGCTCAGAAAACCGGTAAAAAGCGAAATCAGCGAAGAAGATGTTCAGAAACAAATCAAAGAAACTTTGGCTCGATTAACGAACAAAGGTTTAAAGAAAGGCGCCAAATACCGGCGTGAAAAGCGAGATGCCCTCTCGCAACGCCAAAGCGAACAATCGCAACTGGAAGCCCAAGAAAGCAAGGTTATTAAAATCACGGAATTTGTTACGGCCAATGACTTGGCAAGCATGATGAACGTTCCGGTCGTCCGGATTATTTCCACTTGCATGAGTATCGGTATCATGGTTTCCATTAACCAGCGTTTGGATGCCGAAACCATCAATATCGTAGCCGAAGAATTCGGATTCAAAACCGAATATGTAAGTGCGGAAGTAGTAGAAGCCATATCGGAAGAAAAAGATAACGAAACGGATTTGGTTCCGCGTCCCCCGATTATTACGGTTATGGGACATGTTGACCACGGTAAAACTTCTTTATTGGATAATATCCGGAAAACCAACGTAATTGCCGGTGAAGCCGGAGGCATTACCCAACACATCGGCGCATATAATGTGGAATTACCCGACGGGCGTAAGATTACTTTCCTTGATACGCCGGGCCACGAAGCATTTACGGCGATGCGTGCTCGCGGAGCAAGTGTAACCGATATTGCTATCATTATTGTTGCAGCCGACGACAATGTGATGCCGCAAACCATTGAAGCGATTAACCACGCTTCGGCGGCAAGCGTTCCGATGGTATTTGCGATTAACAAAATTGACAAACCCGGAGCCAATCCGGAAAAAATAAAGGAAACGCTCGCCAATATGAACTATCTGGTTGAAGATTGGGGAGGAAAATACCAATCGCAGGATATTTCGGCAAAGCAAGGCATCGGCGTTCAAGATTTATTGGAAAAAGTTTTGTTGGAAGCCGAAATGTTGGATTTGAAAGCCAATCCGAGACGAAAAGCCGTAGGTTCGGTGATTGAATCTTCCTTAGACAAAGGTCGCGGCTATGTCGTCACCATGTTGGTACAAAACGGTACACTTAAAATGGGCGACGTGATTTTGGCCGGAACTCATTACGGGCGCGTCAAAGCCATGTTCAACGAACGAAACCAAAGAATAATCGAAGCCGGGCCTTCCGAACCGGTACTGATTCTCGGTTTGAACGGCGCTCCGCAAGCCGGAGATATTATTCACGTAATGGAAACCGAACAGGAAGCGCGTGAAATAGCTACGAAACGCGAACAATTGCAACGCGAACAAGGTTTGCGCACGCAAAAGCTGTTGACGCTGGACGACATCGGACGGCGAATCGCCATCGGCAGTTTCCAACAATTGAATCTCATCGTAAAAGGCGATGTGGACGGTTCGGTCGAAGCTCTGTCCGACTCTTTCATCCGTCTTTCCACCGAACATATTCAAGTAAATGTTATACACAAAGGCGTGGGACAAATCTCCGAATCGGATGTGATTTTGGCTGCCGCTTCGGATGCCATTATCGTAGGATTCCAAGTGCGTCCGTCCTTATCCGCCCGAAAATCGGCAGAAAAAGAAGGAGTAGATATTCGTTTGTATTCGATTATCTATAACGCTATCGAAGAAGTAAAAGCAGCTATGGAAGGTATGCTTTTGCCGGAAATCAAGGAAGAAATCACGGCCAATGTGGAAATTCGAGAAGTATTCAAAATTACCAAAGTGGGTTCGGTTGCCGGTTGCATGGTCAAAGAAGGAAAAATCAAGCGAGGCAACAAAATTCGTCTCGTTCGAGACGGTATTGTTATCTTTACCGGCGAATTAGGTTCGTTGAAACGTTTCAAAGACGACGTAAAAGAAGTAACCCAAGGCTATGAATGCGGATTAAATATTCATAATTTTAATGACATCAAAATAGGAGACATTGTCGAAGCATTTGAAGAAGTTGAAGTGAAGCAAACGCTATGAACTGGTTGGACATCGTAATAATTGTCTGTATAGTTATCGGTATTGTACATGGCTTAATCACCGGAATTGTTAAGCAGGTTATTTCTCTTATCTCCTTGGTAGCAGCCGTTTTTTTATCGGGAGCGGTCGCGAATTGGATGCGGAATTGGATGCAATCGCATATTCAAAACGAAAACAGTTGGTTCTCGCCGGGTGTACAAAATGCTATCTATTATGTATTGGCTTTTATTATAATTGTTTCCGTATTTGCCGTATTAGCTAAATTAGCGGATAATGTTATTAATTATACTCCTGTCGGAATGATTAACCACCTGTTCGGAGCTTTGTTCGGCACGCTTATGTGGGCGCTTTGTTTAAGTATAGCGCTTAACTTTTTAGCTGTTTTTGACAACCAATCTCAATTAATTACTAAACCCGTCAAGGAAAGTTCGGTTTACTATGAAAAGGTAAAAATGATTTTCCCGACGGTTTTTCCTTATATTAAAGACTTTTTTAAACATTAAGTATGGCTGACGATACCCAAGATCTGCTCAATGAATGGACGAACAAAGACTATGAATACGGATTTGTTACGAACATTAAAACGGATTTTATCCCCAAAGGATTGAATGAAGATATAGTACGACTTATCTCTTCTAAAAAGAACGAACCGGAATGGTTGTTGGATTTTCGTTTGAAAGCTTACCGACATTGGTTGACAATGAAAATGCCCGAATGGGCGCATCTCGTAATTCCGCCGATTGACTACGGAGACATCATTTACTATGCGGCTCCGAAAGCGAAAGCCGCCGGCACAAAAAATCCGGACGAAGTGGATTCCGAATTGTTACGAACATTCGATAAGCTGGGAATCCCTTTGCATGAGCAGAAAATACTTTCCGGAATGGCCATTGATGCGGTGATGGATAGCGTTTCCGTAAAAACAACCTATAAAGAAAATCTGGCGGAAAAAGGAGTTATCTTCTGTTCTTTCAACGAAGCCGTTCAATCTCATCCCGATTTGGTGAAAAAATACTTGGGAAGCGTTGTCCCTTATCGGGATAACTTTTTTGCCGCGCTCAACTCGGCTGTTTTCAGCGACGGTTCTTTTGTGTTTATTCCCAAAGGCGTCCGATGTCCGATGGAATTATCTACTTATTTCAGAATCAACGCCATGAATACTGGACAATTCGAGCGTACCTTGATTGTGGCGGAAGAAGATGCGTATGTAAGTTACTTGGAAGGCTGTACGGCTCCCATGCGCGACGAAAATCAATTGCATGCGGCGATTGTGGAAATTATTGCTCTCGATCGGGCGGAAGTGAAATATTCGACGGTTCAAAATTGGTATCCGGGTGATAAGAACGGGAAAGGAGGCATCTATAATTTTGTAACCAAACGCGGAATTTGCAAAGGCGAGTCCTCCAAAATATCTTGGACGCAAGTGGAAACCGGTTCCGCCATTACTTGGAAATATCCGAGTTGCATTCTGTCGGGCGATCATTCGAGCGGCGAATTTTATTCGGTAGCCGTAACAAATAATTACCAGCAGGCCGATACAGGTACCAAGATGATTCATATCGGTAAAAATACAAAGAGCCGTATTGTTTCCAAAGGAATTTCCGCAGGGAAAAGTCAAAACAGTTACCGCGGCTTGGTGCGAATCGGTAAGAACGCAGAAAACGCTCGCAACCACTCCCAATGCGACAGTTTATTGCTGAGCGATACTTCCGGAGCGCATACGTTTCCCTATATGGATATTCAAAACGAATCGGCGATTGTGGAACACGAAGCCACGACCTCCAAAATCAGTGAAGACCAATTGTTCTATTGCAATCAGCGGGGGATTCCCACCGAAGAATCCGTCGGATTAATTGTCAACGGATATGCCAAAGAAGTACTGAACAAACTGCCGATGGAATTTGCGGTTGAAGCTCAAAAGTTGCTGCAAGTCAGTTTGGGAGGAGGCGTAGGATGATTAAGAATTTCTATTTATTAAGTTCTCTATCTCGGCAATAAATTTCTCGGCCGGTTCAACAAGAGGGTTAACGTCATTTTCTGTTATTACGGCTAAGTCATCATAATCACCCGTTTGCCGAAGATTAAACATTTTTCGATACGCTTGATTTAATTCTTCATTTATTGTTCCGTTCTTTACATAATGCAGTCCTAACAATGCCTTTACTCCGGTGTGAGTATGCGCTTCATATCCATCATTTATCAACAATGCCATTACGGCATAGAAACAAGCGTAATACAGTCTGTTTGCTGCATTATTCCAACGATTATTTTGAATTGAAACACAAACATCCAATAGCGTATCTTTTGCTCTCTCTAATCTATATTTGACAATTGCTTTTTTTTCTTCTTCCGATAGTTTCATAATATTAATTTACATAATCTCAATACCATCATTTTCAATATTCTTATAAAACGGCGTAATTTTTCGCTTTTCCCAATCTTCTGTTGAATATAACAATGTATTTATAGCGACTCCGAATTTCCACCCGATTTTATCAAAAGGATAGCCGTAGGCTGCATCTTCCTCAAATGTTACTTTACCTCTTTTATCAAGCAAAACGAGTAAGTCCCAATCCGAATCCGGTTTCGCATCGCCACGCGCTTGAGAACCAAAAAGTATAACTTTTTCATTCGGTAATATTCGCCTTTTCAATGTTTGTATTTCCTTGAAAATTTGCTGATTCATAGATATATTGTTATTTTATATTCAGCTTTCTCTTTCCTTTTCCTTCTCTCAAATAATTTACTTCCGTAACTTTTCAATTTAAATTTCTCCATGCAAATATACGGGTTTTTCAAAAACTTTGTGTAAATTTGTGCTGAAAATAAAATCTACAAACAATATAAAATAAAATATGGCAACTACAGCTGATTTTAAGAATGGTATGTGTCTGGATATTGACGGGCAATATTATTATATAACGGAATTTTTGCATGTGAAACCGGGTAAAGGTCCCGCTTTCGTCCGGACAAAACTGAAAAACGTCACTACCGGTCGCGTAATAGACAAAACATTCAATGCGGGAGTTAAAGTTGATGAGGTTCGCATTGAAAGAAGACCGTATCAATACCTGTATCAAGACGATATGGGGTATAATTTTATGAATAACGAAACTTTTGAACAAGTTTCCATTGTAAAAGATAATATCACCGGCGTAGATTTTTTGAAAGAAGGCGATACGGCCGATGTTATCATTCATGCCGAATCGGAAACGATTTTGTTTGCCGAATTACCGGCTCATGTGGTCTTAACGGTTACCTATACCGAGCCGGGAATTAAAGGCGATACTGCAACCAACGCCACCAAACCGGCAACCCTCGAAACCGGGGCAACGATTCGTGTTCCGTTGTTTATCAATGAAGGAGAAAAAATTCGCGTGGATACACGAGACGGTTCCTACGTGGAAAGAGCAAAGTAAGCTCAAAGAACAGATACATTTAACCAAATTTTATCGAAACCTTTAACAAACAATGACTGATTCAGCTAAACTTAGCGTGAAAGATTGGTCGCCGGAAGACCGACCGCGTGAAAAATTATTGACAAAAGGCGTAAATACTCTCAGTAATGCAGAGTTATTAGCCATAATTCTCCGCTCCGGGACGAAAGACGAAACCGTGGTAGAATTGTCGCAACGAATTCTCCAATCGTTTGAAAATGATCTCAATCGTTTAGGGAAAATTTCTGCTGATTATCTGATGAGTAATTTCAAAGGAATCGGCGAAGCCAAAGCAATCGGAATTATCGCCGCTCTCGAATTAGGCAAACGGCGAAAAGCGGAAGAGGCATCACGGAAGAAAATTATTTGCAGCTTGGATATTTACAATTATTTCTATCCGTTTCTTTGCGATTTGCAGTATGAAGAATTTTGGGCGCTTTTCTTGAATCGCTCGAGTCGAATTATTGACCGATTTAAGGTAAGCCAAGGGGGAACTTCCGAAACGATAGTTGACGGGAAACTCGTCTATAAGGAAGCGCTTACTCGTTTAGCGTCTTTTGTGGTTCTTTGTCATAATCATCCTTCCGGAAACCATTTACCGAGTTCCCACGATAATACCGTAACTCATCGGATTAAGGCCGGCCTCGAACTGATTGATATGCGTTTAGTGGACCATGTTATTCTTACGGACGGGAAATATTACAGTTATGCCGACGAAGGCAAAATCAGTTGATTTTATCCCTTTTTAAAAGGTTTTATCAATCGTTTCTCCCCATTCCTCATCTCCGGTTATTGAAAAAGAAGAGGACGGATTGGTATCGGACGGAGGCGTTATGTTGTCAAACAATTTTCCGGAGTACCGCACGGTCTTGTTTCTCAATATATCAACATTTTCAATCACTTTGGAAGTAACGAACGATTGTCCCGTATCAACAACTCCTTCGGGAAGACTTCTGCGAGCCGTTAATTTTATTGAAATCGGATACCTGCTTTGATCAAAATTTATATTTTCAAAAGTAATAAAAAATAAGGTGTATCCGCTTGCAGCTTTGTCAAGTTCTGTTATGTTAACTGATTTATGGAAAGGCGTGCCTTTTGTAAAGTCAGTATTAAAATTATAATAAAACGATATAGGAAACTCAAAATCGCCGGTTTCTATTTCTATTGTACTTACCTCACTTGGAATAACATCTTCAAGAACAAATTCAATTTTCCCGACAATTCTGTCTAAGGTAACCGAATAATTATTGGAGCTATCCTTGTCAATTAAACAATTTGTTTTTTTATAAAAAACATCATGGTTCGTATTTAGAAAATCGGTAGTGAGAATTTCAAAAAAGGTAGGATATTTTTTTATGTTGCTGCCATCTATTGCTGACGGATAATAATTCCATGAAAGGTTAGTGTCTTTATTAACTTCCACAAAAACAATCGTATAATTACCTTCCGGAAGCGAATCATTAATTGCGCCGGTAAAATTATAAAATCTCAAATTTTTATAGAGATCGCCCGTTTCAGCGTTATACACATAGTAAAAGAAATTGCTCGGATTCATTGTTTCGTCGGACCGAAACGGAGTTATCTCTTTATCAAATCCTACCTTAAAGGAAACCGGAATTAATTCGCCTTTAATATCATTTTCCTGTGGAATCTCATTTGAACATGAGAAAATACCAACACATAAAGCTGCCAATGCAAACCATCTAAAAACCACTGTTGTTTTCATTCTATTATTTTTTATATGTATATCTCTCTTGAGGCGGACGGATAGTGAATGTTCACAAACTGAAAAAGTCTTTCAATTAATCTGCAAATATAATACAAAATATATAGAAAACAAAAAATTATTAAAAATCACCGGTATTTCACTTGACGGCCTTAATATCAAATCCCGCTTTTTCCAAATCTTCCCAAAATTTCGGATAGGATTTGGAAACGACGCCGGGGTCTTTTATCCGGATTTTTTCGGTTTTCAGACAAGCGGGAGCAAAAGCCATTGCCATCCGATGATCTTCGTAGGTGGAAATTACCGGATTCGCATCCGGGCTGCAACGTTCGCCCGTCCATTCCATTGCAGCTTCGCTCGTTTTCACTGTATAGCCCAACTTTTTTAATTCGGTTTGTAAAGCTGAAATACGGTCGGTTTCTTTTATCCGGAGGCTCTGCAATCCGGTGAAATGAAAAGGAATATCCGATAAACAGCAGGTTACGACAAGCGTTTGGGCCAAATCCGGTTCATTGGTAAAGTCATAGTTCATAGAAATACCGGACTTGGCCGATATTTTCCGAATGATTATTTTGCCGGCGAATGTATCGTAATCGGTCGAAACAATTGATTCGAATAGTTTCGCAACTTTTGCATCGCCTTGCAGGCTGTTCTGTTCCAATCCGGTTAATTCTATTTCGGCGGAGTTTTTCGCCAATGCTGCTATTTCGTACCAATAAGATGCCGCCGACCAATCATTTTCTACCGTGAAAGGAACCGGTTGATAGATTTGCGGTTCAATCCGAATGTGTTGCCCGTTCCGGAAAACTTGAACGCCGAATGTCTGCATCAGTCGAGCCGTCATATCAATATAAGGACGTGAAATGATATTTCCTTCCAATTGAATATCCAAACCTTGTTGCGTGAGAGGCGCTATCATCATCAATGCGGAAAGATATTGCGAACTCACGCCGCCATTCAATCGAATGGCTCCTCCGGTTAATTTTCGGCCGCGAATTTGAAGCGGCGGAAATCCTTCTTTTTCCATATACTCGATTTGGCCTCCGATTTCACGCAGGGAGTCCGCTAAAATCCGTATCGGACGATTTTTCATTCGTTCACTACCGGTAATCGTCTGGATCCCTTCTTTTTGAGTAAGGTAAGCGGTTAAAAAACGCATGGAAGTACCTGCGGCGCCCACATCGAAATCGGCAGCGCCCGATTGAAGCGAAAGAAGCGCTTTTCGCAGGACTTGCGTATCGTCGCTGTCCGACAAATTCTCAATCGGATCATTGCTTTTACTTAAAGCGTTCAAAATCAATATTCGATTACTGATGCTTTTGGATGCCGGTAATCGGATTTTCGCATGAATGGCAGATGCAGGGGGTTGAATGGTATAAATCATTTCTTTTTATTTTAATCATTCTAAATAGGAAGCGATTTGTCCGCTGATTTGCAATAAAGAAATCTCGCACAATTTAGTGTCGAACTGCGCTTGAAGCAATCGTTCCTCTGCTCCAAGCAAACTGTTTTGAGCCTCCCGCAATTCAATACCGGCAAGGTCTCCCAATTTGTAACGTTCAATGGCAATTTCATAATTTTCTTTTGCAGCTCCCAGATTCTCTTCTTCCAAAGCAATCAAATTCAAATTATTTCGATAAGCCATCCACATATTGGCCCAATCGGCTCTTAACGATTGCTCCAATTGTTCCGATTGCAATTTTCGATTCTCAATGGTAATCCGAGCATTCTTTTGTTCCCGTTGCCGATTGAATCCGTCAAAAATGCTGAAACCCAAAGTAAATCCGTAGTTGAAGCCCAGATTATCCTGTCGCTTAACCGAGCCGGAACCATACCGATCAAGCGAATAACCGTAACCGGCATTCAGACGAAGGTAAGGATAATTTCGGCTTTTCAAGTTTTTATAATCCAATTCGCTGATTGTTTGATTTTTAAAGGATAACATCAAGCGGGAATTGGATTGCAAAGTGGACGCCCACAACAGTTCTTCTTGCAAATCGGGATTCGGCTTTATGAGCGAATCCGTAACTTCTATTTTTTGAGACACGTCTTCGACAGCCATCAGCCGATTCAAGGTAACTCTTGAAGTATAAAGCGTTTCATATTGTCTGATTAAGTTGGAGCTGTCGGCATTGAAATCCACTTGCGCCTGTTTTAAATCCAATCGCGACATGGAGCCGATCGAGTAACGGGCTTCAACAATCCGTAACCGCTCTTTGGATAAAGCAACCGCCGATCGTAAGTTGGCTAAACGAAGATTTTGACGGACGTAATTGTAATATTCCGCCGTCAAATCGGCAATCAGATTTTCGATAGTCAGTCGAGTATTGATTTCACCCATGGTTTCAAATTCTTTCAACCGTTTATAATTGGTTTGCATGGAGAATCCGTCGAAAACCGTCCATTGCATATTCAATCCCACGTTAGCGTTTTGATTCAAGATATTATTGGTTTTCGTTGTTGTCCCGTCGGTATTATCTTGATCGGTATTATTCAATGTTCCCGAATAACCGCCATTCAAATCGAGCGAAGGTAGAAATCCGGCATTTCCGACGGTTACATTATTGGCGGTTATTTGTTGTTCATTACGAATCATACGAATATCGTAGTTTTTCTCCAATGCGATTTCCAAACAACGTTTCAAGTCATAGATTTCTTGCGCATGAACGATTGAAACAAAGAAACAAAGGACGAAAGCCGGGAGGTAAATTCTCATATCAGTTTTTTTTTCGAGTGGTTGAAAAATAGGTATAAACAGTCGGTACGATAAACAAGGTCAAGAAGGTGGAAACCAACATCCCGCCGATTACCGCCGTACCCATTGCAATGCGGCTGTTTGCTCCTTCCGCATTGGCCAATACCAAAGGCAATGCTCCGAGAACGGTACTGAAACTGGTCATCAGGATAGGTCGCAAACGTTGTATGGAAGCGCCTCGGATAGCTTCCGTTTTTTCCATGCCGGCTTCTTGCCGTTGATTGGCAAATTCCACGATAAGAATACCGTTTTTAGCCACCAAACCGATCAGCATGATAATACCTATCTGGCTGAAAATATTCATGGTAATCCCTTTCATCGCCATAAAAATCAAAGCGCCTGCAATAGCCAGCGGCACGGTCAGCATCACAATGAGCGGGTCTTTGAAACTTTCAAATTGTGCGGCAAGAATCAAGAATATCAAGATCAAAGCCAAACCGAAAGTAAACATCAAGCTGGAAGAACTTTCGCGAAATTCTTTCGATTCGCCCGATAATGCGGTCCGAAAACTTTCATCCAACACTTCCTTGGCAATCTTATCCATTTCATCCAAACCTTCTCCGATTGTTACTCCTTTCGCTAAACCGGAACTGACCGTAGCCGATTTGAAGCGATTGTAGCGATACAATTGCGGAGGCGCCACGCTTTCATTTAAATCAACCAAGTTATCCAACTGAACCATTTGCGACTGATTGTTTTTGACATAAATGGATTTCAAGTCCAAGGGTTTGTTTCGTTGCTGCCGATTGATTTCGGCTAATATTTGGTATTGCTTTCCGTTCATGTAGAAATAACCCATACGCTGACCGCTCAGAGCGTATTGCAACGTTTGCCCGATGTCGCGGGTACTGACCCCCAGTAAGGCGGCTTTATCACGGTTGATTTCTATCCGGGTTTCCGGTTTGGTAAATTTCAAGTTAACGTCAGACATCAGAAATTTGGGGTTGTCCGAAACTTTATTCATAAACTTGGGGATAAATTCCTGCAATTTTTCCAAAGTTGGAGCTTGCAATACATACTGTATCGGCATTCCTCCGCGCCTGCCGCCGAAAGTGGATTGTTGTTGCACAAACGAGCGGGCTTCGGTTTCTTTCTTTACCGCGCCGGCTAATTCATCGGCAATTTCCATTTGACTTCTTTTCCGCTCCCGAATATCCGGCAGCATCAATTGGACAAATGAAAATCCTTGGCGAAGCATAGTTACATTCGAAATCCGTTCCGGGACAACCGAATCGGCTATCGCCGAAATTTTTTCTCCGTAATCCCGAATAAATTCATAGGTGGCGCCTTCCGGCGCTCGCATATTAATGGTGACTTGCGAACGGTCTTCCATGGGCGCCATTTCCGCCGGAATACGCGCCCAAAGTACGACGATAATTATAAATGTAACGACGACAATGGGCCACATCATCCAACGATGCGAGAGAAAATAATTCAATCCTTTTTCATAATAATGAGTCATTCCTTCAAAAAAGGGTTCCGTTTTCACGTAAAACCAATTTTTATTTTCTCTTTTCCGTAATATTTTGGTAGAAAGCATAGGCGTAAAAGTCAAAGCGACAAAAGCGGAGATGAAAACAGCCCCCGATACGACTATACTAAATTCCTTGAATAAACGTCCCGTCATCCCCTGCATGAAAACGATCGGGAAAAAAACGGCAATCAGCGTAATGGTAGTGGAAACAATGGCAAAAAATATTTCTTTCGATCCTTCAATACCGGCTTCTTTCGGATTGATTCCCCGCTCGATTCGCACATAAATATTTTCAGCCATAACAATGGCGTCATCAACCACCAACCCTACGGCCAACACTACCGCTAACATGGATAAGACATTAATGGTAAATCCGGCGACATACATGATGAAGAATGCGCCGACTAAGGAAACGGGAATGACGACAATCGGCACTAATGTCGCCCTCCAATCGCGTAGAAAAAGAAAGATGATAATAATTACAAGAACAAACGCTATATAGATTGTTTCTTCCACTTCTTTGATTGAAGCGCGTATAAATCGGGTATTGTCGTAAACAATGTCTAATTTCACATCTTCCGGTAAGTCTTTTTCTATTTGCTTGATTCGGAGTTGGACTTCGTCCGAAATATTGATATGATTGGCGCCGGGTTGAGGGATTACGACCACGCTGACCATCGGAACGCCGTTTTCACGCATAATACTGCGAATATCTTCCGGTCCAAGTTCGGCGTAGCCCACATCGCGAAAACGCACCACATTGTTTTCGTTTTCACGAAGGATTAAATTGTTAAATTCTTCCGGCGTCCGCATTAAACCCAAGGTGCGGATGGTTAATTCCATTTTATCGCCTTCGATACTGCCGGAAGGAAGTTCCACATTTTCCTGATCAATCGCATTTCGAACATCAACCGGAGTAATGCCGTAGGCGGCCATCTTTACCGGATCTAACCACAGCCGCATGGAATAGCGCTTTTCTCCCCAAATATTTACCGCGCTGACGTTTTGGATTGTTTGTAATCGCTCTTTTACCGTTAAATCGGCAATCTCGCTTAATGCAAGCAGATTTCGTTTGTTGCTCTGAATGGATATTTGAAGAATGGGTTGGTCGTCGGCATCGGCTTTGGAAACCGTCGGAGGATCGCAATCGCGCGGGAGAAATCGTTGAGCGCGCGACACTTTATCGCGTACATCGTTAGCGGCCGTTTCCATATCTACGCTTAATTCAAATTCGACGGTAATACGCGAAGAACCTTGACTGCTGACGCTTGATAACGAGCGGATTCCTGGAATCCCGTTAATGTTCTGTTCCAGCGGCTCCGTAATCTGATTTTCAATAATATCGGCATTAGCGCCGGGATAACCCACATTAACGGTAATAATCGGATTATCCACACTCGGATATTCACGGACGCCCAGATAAGTAAAGCCGATAACACCGAAAATGGTAATAACCAAAACAAATACGGTGGAAAGAACCGGTCGGCGGATACTTAATTCTGAAATGTTCATTCTCCTGCTTAGTTGTAATTGTCAATGATTACGGGCAATCCATCCCTCAGCTGCATCACGCCGCTGATAATCAAGGTATCTCCGGAATTTAATCCGTTTATTATCTGAAGATCGGAAGCAGTCCGCATACCGATGTCCAAGGTTACCTGTTTGGCTTTTCCTCCGGAACAGATATAAGCAATGTCTCTTCCCATCTCTTTGATGACCGACTCGCTCGGAGCAGTCAAGGCGTTATATATGGGAGTGGAATGAATTTCGACGCTTGCCGAACGTCCGGGACGCATACGTCCGTTTGCATTCGGATACGAGGCGCGAACTTTCAAGGTGTAGGTTTTCGGATCCACCCGCGTTTCTATTGCATAAATCGCCGCTTTATAAACAGTAAGATCGGGAGGGGTTTGAAAAGCGATTTCCATTCCGGGAGATACATAATCCGCTTGCTTTTCATTGACTGAAAATTCTATTTTCAAAGGAATAATTTTAGTCAAGCTCGTAATGATCGTTGACGGAGAAGCATAAGCGCCTTCACTGACATTTCGCAATCCAATAATGCCATCAAACGGAGCAAGTAATTCCGTTTGAGCAATTCGCGCTTTTGTCAACTCAATATCCGCCATCAATTTATCTAATTCGGTCGTCACTTGTTCATAGGCTTCTTTACTGACGGCATCTTTTTCCAATAACGATTTTTGACGGAAAACCCGATCTTCAGCCAAAGGAATCTGAGCCTGCAATTTTTGGAGTTCCGCTTGAAGCGACCGGTCGTTTACTTTTGCCAGCAATTGCCCTTTTTTCACGGAAGAACCTTCCCTAAAAAAGATTCCCGTGATTTTACCCGGAGTTTCGAAAGTCAAATCAACTTCTTCGTCCGGAATAATTGTCGCCGTAGAAATCGGGATAATATTCACTAACGTTTCCGGTTGCATAATTTTAACGTTAACATTGAGAGACGAGCCTTTTCTTCCTCCGGACGCGCCCGCCGGAGCCGATGTTTTAAGAGATGTATTTTCTTTTTTCAATTGTTTTTTAACGGCGGGATATAAAGCCATTCCGGCAATAAATAATGCGATGACGGAGAATAGGATTATCTTTGTGCTTTTATTCATTGATAATTGGTATTAAAAGTATTTTATGGAATATGTAAAAGGAATCGCAATCCAACGCACCTCTATTACTATGGATAATTAGACTTTCGAAAAAGAAATAAGTTTAAACCCGACAATAAAAAAATACCGATTTTTGAATTTTTTACCTAAAAGGTTTATTCGTATATTTGCGTAATAATTAAAGAAAAAAATATGGAAAATCATTTGTTGGAATTGGAAGATCAAATCGTTAAAATGCTGAAAACGGTGTATGACCCCGAAATTCCGGTTAATATTTATGATTTGGGATTAGTATATGGAGTGGACGTTGACGATAACAAGAACGTGACGATAACGATGACTTTGACTGCTCCGGCATGTCCGGCTGCCGATTTCATCATTGAAGATGTAAAAATGAGGATTGAATCCATTCCAAATATTAATAATGTAGAAATAAAACTCGTTTTCGAACCGGAATGGCATACGGGCTTGATGAGCGAAGAAGCAAAATTGGAACTCGGATTTTTATAAATGGGCATAAAAGATAAAATATATTTCGTTTCGGATGTACACTTGGGATCATCTGTCTTTAACGACTCGCGTGAAAGGGAAAAACGGTTGGTTCGTTGGATGGATTCCATCCGGGAAGAGGCGAAAGCCCTATACTTGTTGGGCGATATTTTCGACTTCTGGTTTGAATACAAAGCAGTCGCTCCTCAAGGGTTTACGCGATTCTTGGGAAAACTGGCGGAGTTGAGCGATAGCGGAGTGGAAATTCATTATTTCATCGGCAATCACGATATTTGGATATACGATTACTTACCCGAAGAAATCGGTCTTACCCTGCATAAAAGTCCTTTCGTAACAAAACTTGCCGATAAAACTTTTTACCTTGCCCATGGCGACGGATTGGGCGATTATTCCAGATCATTCCAACTGATTCGTGGGATATTCCACAACCAGTTCTGTCAGATTTTATTTCGAGCTATTCATCCCGATTTGGGCGTTAAAATTGGAAACACATGGGCAAAACACAGCCGTCTGAAAGAGCAAAAATACCCCAAGCCTTTTTTAGGCGAGGAAAAAGAAGATTTGATTATTTATTCCAAATCCTATATCCAAACGCATCCCGAAATTGATTATTTGATTTTCGGGCATCGGCATATACTGTTGGATAAGATGTTGAACTCCAAAAGTCGAATAATGATTATCGGCGACTGGCTGCAACTTTTCACTTACGCCGTCTTCGACGGGAAAGAGTTAACTCTTAACCATTTTGAAGAATAAAAGCGCACAGCGATAGTTCGGGTGTCTCACTCCGGCTCTTTTCGAATTATTTATCAACCGATTGCGAACTTGTCTTACCCGAAAAAAGTTTACAGGAAACAACGATTAATTAATGTAACGCCCGTTTGATGTAATAAAATTGCAAAAATATTTGTAAAATAACGGGATTTTGTTTATCTTTAAAGTGTTAAAATACTTTAAGTTAAACGAACAAACTCCGTTAACGGATACAAATACAGTGGAACTGCAACAAAAAGCTCTCTTACCTATGGTTATCTTTCTTCAGCTATGCTGTTTAGGCAAATGCACCAGGATACCCATCACAGATTCAACGCCGATCCGGGTATGTCACATCAAACGGGAGAAGTCGCATAAGGTATTCAAAGGTATGGCAACCAAAGGCAAATCAACCGGCGGATATTTTTTCGGGTTTAAGCTTCATGTGGTAATCAATGATAAGGGAGAAATAATCGAATTCCTCATTACTCAAGGGCATATTGATGACAGAGAACCGCTTAAAGACAGGAAATTCCACGAGAAGCTCTTCGGAAAACTCTTTGGTGACAGAGGGTATATCTCTCAAGACTTGTTTGAAAGGTTGTTTATCAACAATATTCATCTGATTACCAAGATTAGGAAGAATATGAAAAATGCCTTGATGCATATCCGGGACAAGATTGCCTTAAGAAAAAGGGCTGTTATCGAAACAGTCAATGATTTATTAAAAAACGGTTGCCAGATTGAGCATACCCGCCACCGATGCTTCAACAATTTCATCGGGAACTTGGTTGCCGGTTTGATTGCTTACAATCTTGTCCCCAAGAAACCCGCTTTGAATATAGAAATCATTGACATGGACGCTATTAAAAAAATCGTGTAGATCGAACTGACGTGATTTTATAGAAATTAAGGTACAAATTTAATCATTTTTTCAGTAGCAAAATCGGAGTTTTTCGTCTTAGCGGGACGTTATACCAAGTGAAGGGTGAAAATAAATGTCGG
>WRFZ01000178.1 GCA_009778655.1 Candidatus Azobacteroides sp. | reverse complement strand
CTTGGCGCAGGTGGGGGGTAAAGCAGTATTTGCAAGCGCAGTGCGTTTCGCCCCCCACTTGCGCCAAGCCGCCCCCGACCAATTTCGTTATTTTTTATTTTATTTTATTTTATTTTTCCATTGCGGCAAAGCCGCAAAAAAAATCCCCCCCCCTTTTTTTGCCGCAAAGCGGCAATATATTTAATGAACGAAAAAGTTCCAAAGAAAAACAAAGTTTCTTCGGGACTTTTTCGATTCAATATATATGTATATATCAGGTATTTATTAAGTACATATAATCGGATTGAACTAATTCGGCAAGGGTTTTAAGTGAAGTTATTCTTTTTAACTTCGTAATTTCGCTCAATTCTGTGGCTGTTGTTCCGAAATTTTTTTTCCCTCTAAATATGATATTTAAATCTTGTGTTTCTTGCCAAATTATAGTGATACTTTTTGATGATGAATAATTTGTAAATGTTACCGAATATTCACGTCCTGCGACAACAAATCCACTACCGTCATATCTATAAGCGGAAACGGAACCACTGATACCTCCGATAGGCGCACCAAATGCAGCACCTTTCCAACCTGCACTGTTTGCCTCTCCTAAATCGCCTGTCATTATTAGTCCCGCAGTAAATCCGCCTGCGTAACCACCGACAGCACCGCCAATAGTTCCCGTAACTGCACCCTGTAATACAGGACTTGTAATGCTTGTTCCATTGATTACAAGACCGCCGAGATATTGACCACCCCATTGTCCTGCTACGCCACCTACAACACCAGATACAGCACCAACACCTGCACCTATTGCAATATCCCAACCTTTTGCGCCACTTAACCAAGAATTTGTTGCGCCAACTGTTGCACCGCCCCAAACCCAGCCGCCAAACTCAGGATATAAAGCACCCCCGCCGCCAACTGCACCTGCACCAAACGCTGCAAAACCTCTGCCAACACCGCCCCAAAAACCGTGTCCGCCTAAAGGGAAAAGCGCTTTATGGGGCGCCGGGTCTGGTGCATTTTTCGCATTTACAACTTCGGAACAATTTCATAAATGGACAAGAGGTCAAGGATTTAACAGTAATCAAAAAGTTTATGAAAATATAATGTCTAATGCATACGATAATCCGGATTTCAATTGGCGACAAAAAGAATTAGATTATTTTGGTTTTGAAGGTACCTATGATCCTGACTTATTAGCTCCGGGACAATTTGATTCAAGTACACAATCCATAAAATATGGAAAATCCGCTTTTGGTGATAATGGAAATTCTTATAGTAGATTAAGGGCTATTTATGAAGAAGAGAAATTTCACAGTGTGGATTATCTAAAGTATATCAAAGAAGCTCCGGATTGGATGAAAAATGAACCAAATATTAAGTATAGGAACCAAATGTTACATGATTTTGAAGAATGGAGAGCTCAAAATTACTTGTATAAAAATCAATGGTTATATTATAATAGTGGAATAGACTGGATACAGCGAATTAATGGATATGGTATCAATGCCTCATTGTATGGAACAGAGAGTGAATTGTTTAAAGCGGATTGGTGGCACTTCATATACAAAATTCCAAGAAGATGGTAAAGGAAAATAAAAAAATATATATATGGATATTGATATTTGTATCAGTTTTTTTTGCTAAGTGTAATACGATACATAGTAATTCCACTAACAATATTGAATACAAATCTATCAGCTCCTATTTTGATTTAAATGTTGTTATTGATCCGAGCCAAGATACTGTTATTTTAAATAATGAACTTTCTTTAACAGTCATTTTCAAAAATAAAACAAATACCGGTTTTTATTTTCATCCTGACGGGTTAATCTCTTTAAATAGAGAAACACACGGTGTTTTTGTTTTTGATATGAATTTTACAATTTTGAATGCATTTTCGAATTATGATAACTTAGTATTACTTGAGCCTCACAGTATTTATTCGAAAACATATAAAGTCAAAATAAAAAAATCTTGGTGTGTTTACGGAAAAAACGAATTATTTGTTATGTATAGGTGTAAAGTAAAAAAAGAACAAAAGAGAGATTTTGAAATACTATATGGAGGATTACTAAGCTCAATTTTTGAGATTTTTGTGGAAGAAAAATAAATCTATTTGCCCGATGAAAGCTGAGAGCCTTTGTCTGGCGATAAGCAAATATTTGAGACAATAGAAGAAGATAGATAACAGATTGAAAGATATTTCTTTTGGTCTTTATCTATCTTCTTCTCATTTATTATCTTTGCGTAGCGAAGACCCGCCGTCTCCCGGAAAATCAATTATTAATTATGAGGGATTGCGGGTCTTCGCTACGCTACGCCCGCAATGACACGGCAGTTTTAAGACAGCCTCAATTAATGATAATCAACCGTTGAAGAATCAATCCGTTGTCATTTTCTTGATAATGCTGTAGGCTTCGACAATGCCTAATTCGCCGGCTTTACTCAAATCGGCAATACCTTTTGCGGTATCACCCAAGTACAAGCGAGTAAGTCCGCGATTGTAATAAGCTTCCGCAAATTCGGGATTCCGGTTGACGGCTTCGTTGTAATCAACTAAAGCTTGACGAAAGTCTTTTTGAGAACATCGGATGTTGGCGCGATTGTAGTAAGCAAACACAAAATCGGGATTCAATTGAATGATTTTGTCATAATCCTGTATGATTTGATCGTATTCAATAGCGCGTTGACTTTCTTTATCGGATTCCACAGAGGGTTGGGGATACGGAGCGGTTGGCGATTGAAAGGGTCTGTTCGCTTTGGTTTGAAGATTTAAACTTAAATTTTGTATATCGTTACCGGAAACGCTTTCATCATAATTTTCAATTTGCATCAGTTTGGAACGAACGACCGCCCGGTTAAAATACGCCAAAATAAAATCGGGACGCAGCTCGATTACTTGTGAAAAATCGTTCAACGCTTCCGTTAAATCTTGCAAAACCATAAAATCCAGCGCTCTGCCGAAATAGGCGTCGGCATCGTTCGGATTTTTATCAATGATTAACGAATAATCGTCAATGGATTGAAAGTGGTATTGCGCCTGCTCGTCGGAAATCGCAGCTTCTTTATTGACGACTTTCAACTGAAGCTTAAGAATCATCCGAGCATTGTAATCCGAAATGGTTTTATCGTAACGGGTAATCGTTTTATCAATGTCTTCCGGTTTTTCATAATAGGTAATCACGAATTGCGGCGCTAAGTCCACTCTGACTTGCCGGTCTTGAACTCGTCCCCGAATTTCATTTTTATACGATGATTTAACTTCGTCTTCTTTATCGTACATGACCAACCGATTGAATTTTTCAATGCTTTTATCGGAGCGTTCCCGCGTATTTTTTTCGTTCGCATCCGATTCGTTCTCCGACGAAGGAGGCGTATCAAAAATACCTTTTCCAGTCACTGTTTTTCCTTTTGCTCTTTCTTGTTTCAGCTTCTGTTCCAAATCGTATGCATACCAATAATCTTTATCGGCCTCTTTGGCGTCGTTCATGGCCCGTTTCACTTCGGAGCGGAAATAATAGCCCGGAACAAAATAGGGATATTCGGCTAAAACCGAATCCAAATCCGCTACCGCAGCCCTATAGTTATGCAATTCGTTATTTAAAATGGCCCGGTTATAGATAGCCATAAAATTATCGGGTTCATTTTCGACGACTACGTTAAAATCCTCGACGGCATGTTGTTCGTCGCCGACTTGCGCCCGAAGAAGTCCGCGATTAAATCGGCCGATGGTATTTCGTGCATCCAGAATGACTACCGCATCATAATCCGCCATCGCTCCGCGCAAATCGTTTAAATTATATTTAATCAATCCTCGATTAATGTAATATCCGATTTGTTTCGGTTCTAATCGAATCGCTTCATTGTAGTCGGCCAGCGCATCTTTGTATTTTTCCTGTTGATAATAGAGCATTCCGCGTTGAGCGTAGGTCGGCGCAAAATATTTATCCAATTCCAGCGATTTATTAAAATCGTCCAAAGCTTGAATCGTATCCCCTTTTTCGGCATATACCGCTCCCCGTGTGTTATAGGCTTGCGTATATTTCGGTTGGTATTTTATCAACAAATCTAAGGTGGCAATCGCATCATCGTAATTTTTGTCTTGCACATAAGCAATTCCTTTATTTAAAAGCAATTGCCTGTCTTCCGGACGAAACGTCAATCCCGTATCGTAATCTTCAATTGCTCCTTGGTAATTGTTTTGATACTGACGGGCAATGCCGCGATATAAATAGGAATAAACCAAAAAAGGATTGATCTCGATGCAATGCGATAAATCGTCTTCCGCACCTTGGTAATCGTCCAGATTCAATTTAGCCATTGCGCGATAAAGATAGGGTTCCGCCAAATACGGCTTAGATCGGATTACTTGGTTAAAATATTGAATGGAAAGCATATAGTCTTCAAAATACAGCGCGTTTCTACCGATCGTAAGCACGCGATCCGTATTAATTTGCGCTTGTATCGAAATCAATCCGAAGCTTATCAACAGCAACGTCCAAACTATTTTTTTCCGTCCGATCATTCAATCTTTCGTTTTTCTGATTTCTATTTCTTCGAAACCGCTTTCACTTTGTAAGAACAATTGACCTCTCCTTTTATAATTTTGTTCAATTTGGAACGAATCATTTGTTTCCGGATTCCTAACAGATGATCAACAAACACTATTCCTTCCAAGTGGTCATATTCATGCTGGATGACGCGGGCTCTGAATCCTTCGTAAACTTCATCGCGCGGATGAAGATTTTCATCCAGATATTGAATACGGATTCTGTTCTTTCTCGGCACATTTTCGTGAATACCCGGAACAGAGAGGCAACCTTCTTCCACATTGGCTTCTTCGCCGTCCCGTTCGATGATGCGCGCATTGATAAATACTTTTTTATAACCCATGAACGAGGGATCGTCTTTCGCATAAGGGCTGAGATCAATGACCAGAATCCGGTCTTCCCGCCCGATTTGCGGAGCAGCCAACCCGACTCCATCGGCTTTATACATCGTTTCGAACATATTATCCAACAAGATTTTCAAATCCGGATAGTCCGGAGAAATATCCTTTGTTTTTTTCCGGAGAATCGGTTGTCCGTATAAATATATCGGTAAAATCATACTTTATCGGTTTCTAAAAAAGATTGTAATAAAATCGTTGCGCTCAATTCATCCACTAAGGCTTTATCTTGACGGTCTTTTTTCTTTAACCCGCCTTGAAGCATCGCTTGATGCGCCAAAAGAGAGGTAAAACGCTCATCAACCATTTGAATCTCAATACCCGGAAAAGTTCGATGCAAATCTTCTTTAAATCTCAACACTCGTTCTCTGTTTTCGGAAGGCGTGTAATTCATTTGGCGAGGATCGCCTACGATGAACAGCTCAACTGCATTTTCGGCAACATATTGTTTCAAAAAACCGATGATTTCCTTACTTGGTAAAGCAGTTAATCCGCCCGCTATCAACTTTAGCGGATCGGAAACGGCAATACCGGTTCGTTTCTTTCCATAATCAAGAGCAACAATTCTTCCCATATTTTTGCAAAGATACTGTTTTTTTAAACTTAAATAATAATATTTTTAAAATTCCGACATCTTTATTTTATTTTCAACGTATATTTGCACCGTTTTATTTTACCATTATGATAGTCGAATTTCTTCTTGTTTTTTGTTTATTCGTTTCGTTCGCCGGTTGGGGAGCTTGGGCAAAGATACTTACCGGAAACAAAACCGATTCTTTTTCTTTAACCATTCTTTTAGGCCTTTCTTTTTTCGGTATCGGAACCTGTCTGTTGTCGTTTTTTACTGCACTGAATTTGTTTGTCGAATTGATTTTACTGATTTTTTCTTTGATCCCTTTTTTCTTCAAGAAATTGCGGATTTATACGACACCATTCCCCAAACCATTGCTGAAATCGGTTTGGTTTTGGCTTTTGGGTCTGATCATCATTTTAGCCGGTTCTTTTCATCCTTTTCGTCCCGACCACTTCATCTATTATGAACCGACCATCCAATGGCTGAACCGGTACGGTTTGATAATCGGCGTAGCCAATATTGATTGGAATTTAGGACAAATGTCTGTCTTTCATATCATGCAGGCCGGTTTGGATCAAACGATTGACCCTTTTCAACGAATCGCTGTTTTTATTACCATCTGGTTTTTAGTTTATATTTTTGAAAGAAAAGCCTATCTGTTGCTGTTTGTTATTCCGTTCTATTTTCTTTTTATTCAAACTCCTTCTCCGGATGTGGCGATTGTTTTTCTTTCTTTGGTTGTCGTCAACGAATTGTGTTTCAACTACCGAGTTGATAATTATTCCATTTTGTTACTTATTTCAGTTTTTACCTTTATAATCAAACCGGTTGCTTTTTGGCTGCCCGCTTGGGTTCTTGTTGCCGGGTTTTTCCTTAATAAGAAAGAATTAAAGGATTACCGAATTTATTTATATCCAATGCTGTTCGTTGTTATTTTTATGATAAAGAACGGAATGGCGTCTTCAACTTTGTTTTATCCCGTTTCTTTCACGCAATTAGATACTTATTGGCTCCCCAATTCGCAAATTTTAGCAATATCCGATCTGAGAGCATCGGCATACACCTTTGACATGCGCTTCACCGGAGATGAAATAAGCCGGATGACTTTTTTCCAAAGGTTTTATTATTGGTTATCAATTGATAAATTACAAACAATCATCAACTGTTTTATAACGTTAACGATTGTCGCCTTCGGTATTTTTTCTTTTTTCAAAAAGAATCTCTTGTATCTGTCGCTGTGGCTGATTATTATTATAAAGGCTGTTGTCGTTTTCAGTTTTTCCGGACAATACAGGTTTATACTTGACGGCATTTATCCGTTGTTATTTTTGATACTCTGTCCGATTCGAATCGGCCGAACAAAAATTTTTGTTCCCGGTCTGTTATATTCTCTTTTGCTTCTGGTTTTACTCGGTTATCCTCCGCTGTTGAAGCAAAGCATTCCCGCTTTTCAATTAACCCGATGGATGATCGGATTTACAAAAAAATCCCTGTTCATTCCGGAAAATTACGCCACACAAAAATACGCAAAGGAAAATTTCGGGAATCTGCCTTTTTATATTTCTTCCCGTATCTATAATTATGATACGCCGCCGCCCGCTTTTAGAAAAATAGAATTAAAACTATACCGCGATCATGGAATTTTTCCTCAAATGAAAGACCCGGCCTGTATTCGCAAAGGGTATTATATGAAAACGCTTACGCCCGAAGAAACAGAAGAATTAGGCAAAATAATCGAAAAATATTTCCCGGATAGCTGAGTTTCAGTCGAGCCGGTAGAGCGGAAAATAGGATGAGTCGGGAATTTGATTTGCATATTTCTCGGAAACCAGTTGTGCATACGCTTCTTCGTTGTGAATGTACCGCCAAGTTTTAAACGAAAATTGCAAATCCGAAAATTGCGCTTTGAATTGAAACAAGGTATCATCTGCACCGCCTACACCGCCTCCCAAATGCAACCATTTTTCATTTCTTTCGACGGCGTCTTTCCGGACGCAAT
Source organism: Candidatus Azobacteroides sp. (assembly GCA_009778655.1). GTDB lineage: Bacteria > Bacteroidota > Bacteroidia > Bacteroidales > Azobacteroidaceae > Azobacteroides. Next base: position 57,937 of record WRFZ01000178.1, on the reverse strand, counting down.
CCCAAACCAATTTCAGCGGACTCCACCGAAGGTAATCATCCAAAGTGGCGCTCAAATGGGGTTGAACAATGCCGTTACAAGTTGTAACAAGTGACCCGCTGATTGCCTTTTCTTCATGATAAGCTACGAACAGAGCGGAAGGTAATTCTTCCAAAAACCGATAAAAATAATCATTCGAGAAATAATACATTCCCGAAGCATTTACCCGCTTCATGTTTTCACGGTATATATCAACAAAAGAATCAACTGCTTCGTGCGTTTGCGCCTTTTTCACAACCACGTTTTTTCGTTTCAACCGATTGATATGGTTTTTGACGGAATGGGCATATTGTCTTTTTTGTTCTGGTTCCGGCAAACTCAAATCAATGCCGACCGTTCGGCCGGTTTCAACAACTTTTCCCAAACCGGATAAAAGAAATTCTTGATTATCCAAAAGCGGATGCAATCGGGAAAATCCGGAAACAATTTTATGATGATCGAAAAAATGCAACAGTTCGTTTTGAAAATCTATTATCGCTTGTTCATCCGGATTTTCCCGATCGGACAACGGTCCGGCATATCCATAAACCGAAGTAAAATCGTTATATTCGGTTCCTTCAACGGGACGTAAAATAACCGGAAGAGCCAGCGACGTTTTTCCCGACGAAAAATAAAGCAACAGCGATTGTCCCGAATGTGCTAACAGATGATATTCAGCCAAATGATAGAAATCATATCGGTTCATGGAGCGGACAATGGCGTTCCACCGGTCTTTTTGGTCAAGCGACAGGATTTTAAACATCAATAGGCATTTTTCTCTCCTTTAAACATATTCAAAATAGTTATCACTATAATTTTCATATCCAAAATGAAAGTCCAATTTTCGAGATACCAGACATCGCATCGCACCCGACCTTCCATTTGTTCCGTAGTCTTTGTTTCGCCTCGGTATCCGTTTACCTGCGCCCATCCGGTGATTCCGGGTTTAATCAAATGGCGCACCATATATTTATCAATAAAGGCCGAATACAATTCGGTATGTTTCAACATGTGCGGTCGCGGACCGACTACGCTCATATCGCCCCTTAACACATTATAAAACTGAGGAATTTCGTCTAAGTTGGAACGCCGTAAAAAGTGCCCGATTTTGGTTGTACGTGGATCATCTTTTTCCGCTTGCTTTTCGTCGGCGTCGTCGCTCAATTTCATGGAACGAAATTTGTAGCAATCAAAATTTTTACCGTAGATTCCGGTTCGAGTTTGTTTAAAAATGATCGGCCCCGATGAAGATAATTTGATCAGAAGTCCTAAAATAATATACATAATCGGAAACAGAGTGACTAAGAAGCAGAAAGAAAATACAACATCAAATATTCTTTTTATTATTTGATTATGAACGAATTGAAGCGGCTCAGACCGCACGGCCATAATCGGAACGGACTCGATACTTTCCAAATCCAACCGCTTCTTTACGTAACGTGAAAATTCCGGAACTATATAAAAACGAATCATATTTTTCTCCGCAAAATTAAATAATCGGATAATTTTCTCATCTTGTGAATTAGGCAACGTACAATAAATTTCGTCAATGTTGTTTTTCAGTACAAAATTTTCTACTTCATGCGTCATTCCCAAATAATTCGGTAATGTATTTTTTAATAAAACGTTATCATCAAAAAAACCGTAAATATTATATCCGTAAGCCATTTCTTTTTTCATTTCCGCATAAAGATCCATTCCGTTTTTTCCGGCGCCGACAATAATTACACGTTTATAATTATGTCCTTTTTTGCGATAAATTTTCAGCGATTCTCTGGCTAATACCCGCCATGCGGTAAAAAGAATAAATAACAGTAAATAATAATAAACGATAAAATAAAGCGGAAAAGCGTGGCTTTGCAATCTTAAGAAAAAAAGACAAGCGGTAAAAATGATAGAATGTAAGGCTATAAGCGACAAAGAACGCTGAATCACTTTATCCGTAAACATTACCGGTTGGTAAATCCGGATGGGAACAAAATAGACCGCAAAGATATAACTGAAATTAAGCAGTAAATAAATAAATCTCCAATTGATGTCCGTATATTCCGTTTCATAAATTTTCAACCACTGATATACTAAAAAAAACAGGATATTGATTAACAGCAAATCACCTAAAATGATTAACCATTTTATTAAAAATCCGTATCTGCTTTTGCTAACCATATCTTTTTTATATCAATTTTCTTTGACCGGTCATTTTTTCCCAATTTGGAATACAAATTTAGTTCATATTAAGGAAATTTCAAAAAAAAAGCGTCCAATAGGACGCTTTTTTAATATTTCCATCAAAACTTATTGAGGAGCGCTCATAATTACCACGCGATTCCAATTATTTTCCGGATACGGTTGTTCGTTGGAACCTTTCCATTCAACCACAATCTTTTCGGAAGGAACGTTGTACTTTGTAGTAAGTTCTTTAGCAACCGCTTTTGCACGTTTTTCAGAAAGACCCAAGTTGTATGTACCGGTACCTGTACCTTTATCGGCATAACCGACAACTTTAATTTTTTCACCGGTTTCTTTCATGAACGTAGCTGTATTATAAACGCTTATCTGTTGATTGTCGTCAATTTTCGAGCTGTTCAAACGGAAGAATACTACATTCGGTACGTAATTGATTTCGTTCTTTACTACGGTCGGAGCTACCGGCGGACATTCGGGACAAGAAACCGGACGTTTGGATAACAAATCGTTTTCTTGACGTAAAGCATTGATTTTTCCGTTCAAGTCGTCAATTAATGCGAAATCCATCGGTTCAACCGCTTCAAATGTGGTTTTGCCCAATTTGAAAGTGAAACCGCCCATAGCGCTAATGATGTTGTCGTTTTCACCTTTTTGATTCAAACGATCAAAATAATCGCCGAGGTAAGTTACGCCAAAATCAAAATCCAAGTTGACGCGATTACTCAAACGGAATCCGAATTGAATACCTCCGTTAATCGAGAACGCATCCGAATAATGACGATAATCATCACCTGCATTGGGCGTATTCGGACGAACGGCGTCATCGTCAAGTTTGAATCTATGCGCCCAACCTAAACCCACATACGGAGTGAAATTGAAAAGTCTGGTGGGAGAATATACTCCCCAGTAGTTTGCCAAATTCCACATAGCGTCCAAGTGCACATTGAGATAGTCATTTTTCGCCTTATAAGCGTCTCCGCTCAATTGATCAATAAAGCTGAATGCCCGAAGGCCTTGACCTTTCAAGCGAACGCCCCAATAAGGGCTAAACCATTTACCGACGGCCAAAGCAGGTATGAATGTAATGCGGTCTCCGAAATTCACCCCGTCATAGCTTTCATCAATGTTATATACCTGGACACCGCCACTGACATTAATAAACCAATTATCGCCGGCGTTATTGTGCTTAAAAGCCGTTCTGTAGCCGGGTAATTGGCTCTCGAAAACTTGGGTTTGCTGCGCAAATATATGGGCAGAAAATCCCATTAACAGACTAAGTAAAAAAATTTTTGTTCTCATAATTATAAATTAATCAAATTATTAAATTAATATCAAAATTTCTCTCTTAAAACATCTTATTTACTTGCATCAAAATTCGCCTCAAATATACGGAGAATTTATTATATAAACAAAAATTAAATAAAAATTCCTAAAAAAAACGTTTTTTTTGCCTTAACAATACTTTCTTTACCTAAGATCAGCGCCGTCCGTTTACTTTTTATTGTCTGTTTTATTCAAAATAATTCAGTATCCGGTATCCCGCTTCACTCACGTAAGCTTCTTTCTTCATCTCCTTTATATCGCTTTGCATCATATCTTCAATCAATGCATCCAAATCATACCGAGGTTCCCACGAAAGTTTGGTGCGAGCTTTGGTTGCATCGCCGATTAACAGTTCTACCTCCGTCGGACGAAAATATTCGGGATCAACTTTAACGATGGTTTCTCCGATTCGATTTTGTATCCTTTTCAGATACGTCTCCCCTACTCTTTCGACAAATACCTCCGACCGGATTCCGGCAATTTTTCCGGTTTCATTAACGCCGGCGCCGGTAAATTCGACGGCGATTCCGATTTTATCGAACGATTTGCAAATAAAATCCCGAATCGTGGTGGTTACGCCGGTTGCAATTACATAATCGTCCGGCATATCCTGTTGTAAAATCAAATACATGGCTTTGACGTAATCTTTTGCATGTCCCCAGTCGCGTTTGCCGGAAAGATTACCCATATATACTTCATTTTGTATCCCCAAAGCAATCCGGGAAATAGCGCGCGTCACTTTTCGCGTCACAAAAGTTTCTCCCCGAAGCGGCGATTCATGATTGAATAAAATTCCGTTGCAAGCGAACATTTGGTAAGCCTCTCTGTAGTTAACCGTAATCCAATAAGCATACATTTTTGCTACGGCATACGGGCTTCGCGGATAAAAGGGCGTGGTTTCTTTTTGCGGTATTTCTTGTACCAAACCGTATAATTCCGAAGTGGATGCTTGATAAATACGGGTTTTAGAAACCAGATTCAACAGCCGGACCGCTTCGAGAACACGTAATGTTCCCAATCCGTCAACGTTTGCCGTATATTCGGGCGTATCGAAACTGACTTTAACATGACTTTGAGCAGCCAAATTGTAGATTTCGTCCGGTTGAACTTCGGCTATAATGCGCGTAATATTCATCGAATCGGTCATATCTCCGTAATGCAGGATCATGTTACGATTTTCTTGATGCGGATCTTGATACAAATGATCAATACGATTCGTATTAAATAAAGAGGAACGCCTCTTTATTCCATGCACCGTATAACCTTTTTTTATCAGATATTCCGACAAATATGCGCCATCTTGTCCTGTAATACCGGTAATTAACGCTGTCTTTGACATGCTTTATTATAATTCTTAATTCTTATTTTTCAAATACCACTCATATAATTTTACCACCCCTTCTTCGATGTCTATTTGGTGTTTCCAGCCCAAACGATGCAATTGAGAAGGATCGGTTAATTTTCGCATGGTTCCGTCGGGTTTGTCCGTATTAAAAACAAATTTTCCTTTGTAGCCCGTGATTTTTGCAATCAGCTTTGCCAAATTGGCAATGGATATTTCTTTTCCGGTTCCTATATTAATATGGGTATTCCGAATTTCATTTCCTTTCAGTATCAAATCCTTGAAATCCACATTTTCCATTATATATATGCAAGCATCTGCCATTTCTTCACTCCACAAAAATTCACGCATGGGATTTCCTGTTCCCCAAATTTCCACACTATCCCCATTAATTCCGTATTTTGTCAATTTGGCAAGGATGGCGGTTTCCGAATCTTTTCCGGAAACTCCTTCCACCGGCAAACGGTCAAAATCTTTCCGAATGGCGTTCCAATCGTTATTCATTACGTTTTTTGCCAAGTAAATTTTCCGTAAAAGCGCCGGCAAAACATGCGATTTTTCCAAATCAAAATTGTCGTTCGGCCCGTATAAATTGGTGGGCATCACGGCAATAAAGTTGGTTCCGTATTGAATATTATAGCTTTCGCACATTTTTATTCCGGCAATTTTCGCAATGGCATACGGTTCATTGGTATATTCCAAAGGCGAAGTTAAAAGACAATTTTCCGGCATGGGCTGAGGCGCATCGCAAGGATAAATGCACGTAGAACCCAAGAAAAGCAATTTCTTGACGCCGTTCAACCAAGAGGCATGAATAACGTTGTTTTGAATTTGCAGGTTTTCATAGATAAATTGACCGCGATAAGTCATATTGGCAATAATTCCGCCCACTTTGGCAGCCGCAAGAATTACGTAGTCCGGTTTTTCTTTTTCAAAAAAATCAAAAACATCCGCTTGATTCCGTAAATCCAATTCGGATATATCTTTCAAAACAAAATTTTCGTATCCTTTTGATTGTAAATTCTTTAATAATGCAGAACCCACTAAACCCGTATGACCGGCTACATATATTTTTCCTTTTTTATCCATTCTTACAGTTTCTATCCGTGATTTTTCAAATAATTATTTATTAAAGCGGCAATGTTAGTAATATCATCATCTTTCAAAATTGAGCTTGACGGTAAACACAGTCCCCTCTCAAAAAGATATTCTCCAAATTTCGTGCCATAGTATGGCGAATCTTTATATAAAGGTTGCAAATGCATGGGCTTCCATATCGGTCGTGATTCTATCCGATTCATTTCCAAGTGTTTTTTTATTTCATCCCGCAAAGTTTCACTCGGAAATAAAACGCAAGTTAACCAATAATTGGAAACATAATTTGGCAGTTCGTTTTGAAATTCCAATTCCGGGAACAATGACAATTCCGATTGGTAACGAAACCGAATTTCCCGCCTCCGCTCGACATGTTTTTGCAAAACTTCCATTTGCGCTAAACCGACAGCGGCGCAAATATTACTCAAATTATAATTGTATCCCAATTGCGAATGTTGATAATGCGGAGCCGAATCTTTGGCTTGTCCCGACAAAAAACGAATTCGAGCGGCTTGCGCTTCATCCCGGCAAATCAGAGCTCCGCCGGTTGAAGCAGTAATTATTTTATTCCCGTTGAACGACAAATAGCCGCAATCGCCGAACGTAGAACAGAATTTCCGCCGATTATTTATGGTTATGTAAGAACCCAAGCTTTCGGCCGCATCTTCAATAACCGGAATTTCATAATCGGCGGCAATCCGGATTATTTCCGGTAATCGGGCCGGCATTCCGTATAAATCAACGGCAATGATGGCTTTCGGTTTTTTACCGGTTTTCTTTATTCGATCGGCGATGGTTTCCTTCAATACATCGGGAGAAATATTCCATGTATCTTTTTCGCTGTCCACTAAAATCGGAATCGCTCGAACGTATTTTACCGGATTGATGGTCGCAACAAAAGTCAAATCTTGGCAAATAACCTCATCGCCGGGTTCAATACCCAAATCAATCAGAGCGAGATGCAGGGCGGCGGTTCCGGAACTCAAGGTTACAACCGGATTCGGCGTATCGAGATATGACTCCAGCGCTTTTTCAAATCGGACAATCTGCGGACCTGCCGTAGTAATCCAATTAGAATCAATCGCTTCGGAAATATATTGTTTTTCTTTTCCCGAAGGATGCGCGATAGATAAATATATTTGAGGTTTCTCCATAGCTTTTAATTCGTTCCGTCAAAAAACGGCATTGTAACTCCTTCCGAACGATTAATATCCGCTTTCTCGAATATTTTCTCAAGGGTTTGCAGGAAAATCCGTACATCCGTTTTCAGACTTATATGTTCTACATACCAAACGTCTAAATCAAATTTTTGTTGCCACGTGATGGAGTTTCTTCCGTTGATTTGCGCCCAGCCGGTAATTCCGGGACGAACCAGATGTCGCCGCCTGTGAAAGTCCGAATAAAGCGGTAAGTATTCCGGCAACAGCGGACGAGGCCCGATTAAGCTCATATCTCCTTTCAAAACATTGATTAATTGAGGAATTTCATCTATGGAAGTTTCCCGCAGAAATTTTCCCCAACGGGTGATTCGGTCTTTGTCCGGCAAAAGGTTTCCTTCGGAATCGCGGGTATTCGTCATTGTACGCATTTTAAATAAGGTAAAAATTTGTCCGTTCAATCCGGTTCTCTTTTGAATAAAAAACGGATTTTCCTTTGTTTCCCAATAAATAAGAAGTAAAAGCGGAACAAGGAACGGCAATGTAATCAGAAGCCCTGTAACGGAAATTACAATGTCTGCCGGACGTTTGAAAAAGCGTTTATACATAAGCTATGCAAAACATTTTTTATTTGCGGCAAAAGTACAATATTTATTTGGTCTCACAAACAATTCATAATTTATAATTTATAATTCATAATTTATAATTCATAATTCATAATTATTATTGTATCTTTGCCGGCAAAATTAAATAGCAATATGTTTAATAATTCCAATAACAGCTTTTACGGCGGAATCCCGGTTGTTACAAGAAACCTTCTGATTATCAATCTTATTGTATGGGCGGCTTGCAATCTTTTTAAGCAACTGCCGCTTGCCGATATTTTAGGGTTGCACGATTTAAATCACGGAGGCTTTTATTTTTATCAACGCTTTTCTTTTTATCAATTGATTACTTATCAATTTACGCATACCGAGTTTTTTCATTTATTTTTCAATATGTTTGCCTTGTATATGTTCGGCAGAGTGTTGGAAAGCTACTGGGGCCCCTCGCGTTTTTTTACTTATTATATGGTAACGGGCATCGGCGCCGGATTGATTCAATTGGCTGTTTGCTATTTTCAAGATATTTATTCCGTTACAATCGGTGCATCGGGAGCGGTTTTCGGTATTTTGCTGGCATTCGGTATGATTTTTCCGAATGCGCCTTTGATGATTATTCCCATCCCTTTCCCGATTAAAGCCAAATATTTGGTAATCGGCTACGGATTGCTTGAATTGTCAATGGGCATTGCCGATCGTTCGGGAGACAATGTCGCGCATTTCGCTCATTTGGGCGGAATGTTGTTCGGTATTATTTTGATTCTTTATTGGAGAAAAAACAACGGTAATTTCCGATCGGGAAATTCGGGAAACCGATCGTGGACGAAAAAGATAAAGGATTTTTTTAACAAGAAACCCAAAATGACCGTGCATAAACGACCGGAAAATGATTGGGATTACAATGCACGAAAAGCCGAAGAGAGTAAAAAAATTGATCATATTTTGGAGAAAATCAAATATTCCGGATACAACAGCCTGTCGGAAGAAGAAAAAAAGAAACTTTTTGATGCAAGTAAAAAATAACGAAAATGAAACCTTTGAAAAAATTTTTTTGGATCGTTCTTCAAACACTTAATGCACTTGTGCTTATGTGTTTATTATTATCCGCTTTTTCGGGATATATTTCTCCTTATCGCTTTGTCCTTCCCTCGTATTTGGGTTTATTTTTCCCATTTATTTTTATCGGGAATATCGCTGTATTTTTGGCTTGGCTATTTTTCAAACAGTGGAAACAGGCTTTGTTGCACTTGGTCGTTTTTTGCATCTGCGGAGGCGCCGTTTATACGTATTGTCCCTTGCACAAACAAACCGAAAAGATTCCGGAAGACGCTATTAAAATTCTGACATATAATGTTATGCGTTTTAATAATTTGTCGAAAAACGATCCGGGAGATCCGCCGAATAAAATTATCCAATACATCATAGAAAACGACGCCGATATTGTTTGCATTCAAGAGTTTGGCGCTTCAAAAAGCAATACGACTTTATTGACGGAAGATAATATAAAGAATGCGATGGAGAAATATCCCTACTATTATGCTTATCCTTTGCAATTTCCTTATAAAAGTCAAGATTTCGGTTTGGCCATTTTTTCCCGATTTCCGATTTTGTCAATGCAAAAAGTCCCTTATGAGAGCGCTTACAACGGATCGTTTATAACCGAATTGGACATACGGGGAAAGCGAGTGACTTTAATTAATAATCATTTGGAATCCAATAAATTATCAAGGGAAGAACGAAGCAATTATTATCAACTGACCAAAGAACCGGATACTCAGTCGTTAGACGCTTTCACTCAAACGATGACTAAACGCTTGACGCCGGCGTTTAAAGCCCGAGCCGGTCAAGCGCAGATTATATCTCAAATCATCAAAGAAAACGAAAATCCCTATATTATTGTGTGCGGAGATTTTAACGATACCCCCATTTCATACGCCCGCCATAAAATCAAAGGTAATCTTCGCGACGCTTTTGTTGACAGCGGTTTCGGATTGGGAATAACTTACAATAAATACCGTTTTTTGTTCCGTATTGACTATATTTTGCACAGTAAAAATATCCAATCCTACAATTGTACGGTAGGAAAGCTGAAAAGTTCCGACCATTATCCGCTTTGGTGCTATTTGCAGTTTAAAGACTGACGGGCAAGGTATTTGTTACGACGCTTTTCACTCTTCCTTCCGCTAAAACCGTTTCAACAACGTCGCCATGAAATAATTCTTTTGCCGATTTAACCGCTTTTCCGTTTTTTAATGTGATTGAATAGCCTTTGGCGAGAATATAATCCGGCGAAGAGAATCGAAAGAATGATTCTTTTTCTTTGAGTTGCGCTTCTTGATTCAAAATCATTTGTACTGCGTCGTTACGAATTTTCAACCGAAGCATTTCCATGGATGATTGTTCCTTTTCGAGCAGATTCCGTGCAAAAAACGGTAAATGAGCGGTCAACATTTTCAGCTTTTCATTGAAAGATTCTAAAATAACAAGCGTATTCTTTCGGATACTTTCTTGGCAATCGAATAAAACGGATGCCGTCTCTTCCATTTGTTCAATCAGAAAATCGGCAACAGCCGTAGGCGTTTTCGCTCGGTGAAACGCAATAAAATCCAAAACGGTATCATCCCGTTCGTGGCCGATTCCGGTAATAATCGGCAACGGAAACTGAGCGCAGTTGGCGGCTAATTCATACGAATCGAAAGCCGATAAATCGGAAGTGGCGCCACCTCCTCGAATAATAACGGCAACATCAAATAAATCTTTGTATTCAAATAATTTATCCAAAGCCGATATTATTGACGACGCAGTTTGTTCTCCTTGCATAACGGCAGGAAAAAGTCGCGAATAAAATACAAAACCTTGACGATTATCCGTCAAATGGCGACAAAAATCTTCATATCCGGCAGCCGTCGCCGAAGAAATAACGGCAATTCGCTGCGGAAAATAAGGCATTTCCAATTCTTTGTTTAACGTAAGAATCCCTTCTTCTTCCAATTGTCGAAGAATGGCTTGTCTTCGCGCTTGTAAATCGCCCAAAGTGTAACTCGGTTCAATATCGCAAATATTCAATCCGTAACCGTAAACCGAGTGAAAATCAACGGAAACATTAACCAATATCTTCAAGCCGGAGGTGAAATCTCGGCCGGTGATTTGTTCGAAATACGGCTTTATCAATTCAAACGTGTTTGCCCAAATATACCCCCGCGCTTTGGCAATCAAACTGTTGTTTATCGGACTTTTTTCTATGAGTTCCAGATAACAATGCCCGTTATTAACGCGAACGTCAGACGTTTCTGCCATTACCCAATAAGTTGCCGGAAAAGCATCCTTTATTTCTCTTCCGATACGGGTATTTAATTGGGAAAGCGTTAAAAAATCCATGGATCAGTTTTTAACGAATTTTCGTACCCATTGTTTATCTCCGATTCGCAAACAAACAATATAAACTCCTTTCGGTAAAGAAGAAATATCAATTGAACCCGATAAATTCGAAACCGTTAATATTCGATTACCCAAAGTGGTATAAATATTCAATACGCACCGATTGTATTGTTCCGAATCGGCTAAGTTAACATACAAACGATTATCGAAAGGATTGATCGAAATATAAATCGGATCAGTTAAACCGGCTATCGGTTGAATACCGGTTCGTTGTTGAAGATAAGCCTTATATACATCCGCGATTCCGTAGCCCGTCAACGAATCCGGATTTTGAAAATGATTCCCTGTTTCGCGAAGCAAATCCAACATTGCATAACTATTTAAATCGGACGACGCTTCCCACAGGCAAGCGGCTAAACCGGCCAGAATCGGCGTTGAATACGAAGTGCCGTTCGATTGAATAATTTGGCCGGAACCGTCCACGACGCAAGCTTGAGAACCCATCGCCATCAAATCGGGTTTTATCCGATTGTCGGCAGTAAGACCCAGCGATGAAAATGAAGAACGAACCGAATCGCCGTCAACGCTTCCTACAGTAATAATATGCTCTGCATCGGCCGGGAAATTTATTTTCTTCCAACTGTTTGCCCCCTCGTTCCCTGCCGAGTTAAATAATAACAGTCCTCTTGAAGCGGCCCTATCGGCAGCTCGGCTGATCGAAGCGGTCCTTCCATCTAATTGCCCTTGATTGTGGTTCATCTCGGAATCATCGAACTCAAAATATCCCAATGAACTGGTAACGACATCAACTCCGATACTATCGGCATATTCAAGCGCGGCTATCCAATAATCTTCTTCTACCGGATATTCTCCGTTCACCACTTCTGTTCGAAAGAGATAATAATCCGCTTCCGGCGCCGTTCCGATCAATTCTCCGGATTTATCGGACAGCATACAGGAAAGCACTCGGGTACCGTGATCGGAACCGTCGCGTAAAGCATCGTTTACTTCGTGGCTGAAGGTCTTAACTTCTTTAATTTGTTCCCGATTGAAATATTCGATTTCATCTGCATGGAGAAAACCGCCGTCCAGAACTGCGATAGTCATTCCTTTTCCCCGAAAACCCGCATCGTGCAACAGATGCCCGTTATTCAAAGCAACTTGGGTGAAACCGACTCCGTAGCTGTTAATCGTATTTTGCCGAACATCCGAATCGAACCGAATATCCGGTCGAATATCCGTTCTTTCCGGTAAAGTTCCTTCCCAAACGCAACACAAGGAGTCAATGAAAGGTAAATTTTCCACGCGGGAAAGCGTTTCCGAGTCTGTCAATTGAACCACAACGGTTTCCACCCATTTGCTGAAAGTTCGAATCGTTGCTCCGGTTTCTGTAATCGCCTCCAAATAGGCAATATCTAAAGGAAGGTCAAAATCATCAACCGATAAATTTTGCCGCTTCCGGCGTTCGATGGATTTCAATGAAAGAAAATCGTCCGGTTTTGCCGGTGAAAAAGACGGATTACCCTTGTCTTTCAAATACAAGCGATACATCTTTGTTTCTTGCGATTGCAAAGAATCAGCAAAGAAAAGGAGGACAAACGGTAAAAAAAATGAAATCAGTTTCACTATTCTTATTTTCGTGCAAATTTACAAATTTTTTCTGAACCCTTTTACTTTTATTTCTATGCCATTTAGACAATTTATATATAATTGGCATATATTTTGAAGATAATTTAAGAGAAGATTTATATCTTTGTAACGAAAAAGAAGGAATAAAAAATGATTAAGAAAAATTTTTCCACCGGCGTAAAAAATATTCTCCTGTTCAGCCGAGAAGAAGCAGGTCGTTTGAATAATACTTGCGTAGGAATCGAACATATTTTACTGGGAATATTACGTGACAAACACAACAACGCGTCACACATTATTCATTTGTTAGGGATTGATACTAATGAATTGAAATTGGCGATTGACAAGGAGTTGTTCGAAGAAAGCGGTCCGATTTCCGAAAATCAATTAACCATTGATAAAAGCGTTGAAAATTTACTTCGCATCAGTGTTTTGGAATCAATTAACTTGAACAGTCACGAAACCGATACCGAGCATTTATTGCTTGCTATTCTGAAAGATACCAAGTCAATTGCTTTTCGGATTCTGGAACAACATTCGATCAACTATCAAAAGGTGTATGATTTGCTTACGGAAAACGTAACCAATAATAAACAAAAAATCACGACTCAGCCCAAAATGGGCGCCGGCTTTACGGGAGACGAGGATGACGAGGATTTTGATAATTTTGCTCAAAAGAAAGAAACTTCCCGAACCAACACTCCTCAAGGAAACAAAAACAGCGATACGCCCATTATTGACAGTTTCAGTACGGATTTAACAAAAGCTGCGGAAGAAAACCGCTTGGATCCGATTGTCGGACGGGAAAAGGAAATCGAACGATTGGCGCAAATTTTGAGTCGTCGGAAAAAAAACAATCCGGTGTTAATCGGCGAACCGGGCGTAGGAAAATCCGCTATTGTCGAAGGTTTGGCATTGCGTATCACCCAACGGAAAGTATCGCGTATCTTGTTCGACAAACGAGTCGTTAACTTGGATATGGCGGCTATTGTCGCCGGCACCAAATACAGAGGACAATTCGAAGAACGCATCAAATCCATTTTGAATGAATTATCAAAAAATCCGAATGTTATTCTTTTTATAGATGAATTGCATACCATTGTCGGCGCCGGAGGGGCGTCCGGTTCGATGGATGCCGCCAACATGCTGAAACCGGCGCTTGCACGGGGAGAAATTCAATGTATCGGCGCGACTACGCTTGACGAATATCGCAAAAGCATTGAAAAAGACGGCGCTTTGGAACGTCGTTTTCAGAAAATAGTGGTTGATCCGACCACGGTGGAAGAAACCCTGCAAATCCTTGAAAATATTAAAGAACGATACGAAGAACACCACAATGTGGTTTATACTCCCGATGCTATTCGCGCTTGCGTCTATTTGACCGATCGCTACATCAGCGACCGAAATTTTCCGGACAAAGCGATTGATGCATTGGACGAAGCGGGTTCGCGTATGCACATTTCCAATATTGTCGTCCCTAAAACCATTGAAGAATTGGAAGTGCAGATTGAAGCGGTTAAACAAAATAAATTACAGGCAGTTAAATCGCAAAATTTTGAATTAGCCGCGGGCTATCGCGATAAAGAACGGCAATTATTACTCCGATTGGAATCTTCAAAAACAAAATGGGAAGAGGAATTGCAGGAAAATCGTCAAATTGTGGATGAAGAAAAAATAGCGGAAGTAGTTGCCATGATGTCGGGCATTCCCGTACAGCGAGTCGCTCAAGCCGAAAATCAAAAATTGAAAGAAATGGGTAACGTACTCAAATCTAAAATTATCGGCCAAGATGAAGCGGTTGACAAAGTGGTTAAAGCCATCCAACGAAACCGTATCGGATTGAAAGATCCCAAAAAACCCATCGGAACATTTATGTTCTTAGGACCGACCGGCGTCGGAAAAACGTATTTGGCAAAAATCTTAGCCGAATACCTGTTTGATTCGGCAGATGCCTTGATACGCATTGATATGAGCGAATTTATGGAAAAATTCACCGTCTCGCGCTTGATCGGAGCTCCTCCGGGCTATGTCGGCTATGAAGAAGGCGGACAATTGACCGAAAAAGTACGCCGTAAACCGTATTCGGTAGTACTTTTGGATGAAATCGAAAAAGCGCATCCCGATGTATTTAACCTCTTATTGCAGGTGATGGATGAAGGTCGTTTGACAGACAGTTTCGGGCGTCGGATTGATTTCAAGAATACCCTTGTTATCATGACTTCCAATGTCGGAACCCGTCAATTGAAAGATTTCGGTCGAGGAATCGGTTTTACGACTAATACTTCGGTAACCGACGATAAAGAATTTTCACGCGGAGTGATTCAAAAAGCGCTCAGCAAAACGTTTGCTCCCGAATTTATGAACCGCGTGGACGATGTTATTTATTTCGATCAATTGGATAAAGAAGCCATTTATAAGATAATAGATCTTGAACTAAGCGAATTTTATCAACGGGTGCAATCGTTGGGATATTCTCTCGAAATTACGGAAAAAACCAAAGCGTTTATTGCATCCAAAGGCTATGACATACAATTTGGCGCACGTCCGCTGAAACGGGCGATTCAAAAATACCTCGAAGACGAATTAGCGGAAATGATTATTCAATCTTCTGCCAAAGAAGGCGATACTATTCGCATTGATTATGATGAAGAAAATAAAAAAATGAAAACAGAACTTGTTCACGACAAAATGTCAGTATAATCGGACCGGCATTTTTTTTGTTTGCTTCTTTGCGTTTCATTATTTTATAAACGACAAAATTAAAAAGATAAAAATATGAGTACAGAGAAGCAAAGCGGTCATATCGGAGTTACGACCGAGAACATTTTTCCGATTATTAAAAAGTTTTTATACAGCGATCACGAAATCTTTCTTCGCGAATTAGTTTCAAATGCAGTTGATGCCACTCAAAAATTGAAAACCTTGGCGTCGGTCGGTGAATTAAAAGGTGAAATCGGTGATGTAAGCATCCGAATAAGCCTCAATGAAAAGAAAAAAACACTGACAATCTCCGACCGGGGCATAGGAATGACCGCCGAAGAAATTGAAAAATATATTAACCAGATTGCATTTTCAAGCGCCAACGATTTTTTGGATAAATACAAAAAAGATGCGAATGCGATGATCGGCCATTTCGGCTTGGGTTTTTATTCGGCTTTTATGGTATCCAAGCGAGTGGAAATCATCACTCAGTCTTATCAAGAAGGAGCTGCGGCTATCAAATGGGAATGCGACGGTTCGCCCGAATATACGCTTAGCGAAACAAAAAAAGCGGATCGCGGTACCGATATTATTCTTCACATTGACGACGAAAATAAAGAGTTTCTTGAAAAATCACGTATCGAATCGTTATTGAAAAAATATTGTCGTTTTCTTCCCGTACCCATCGTCTTCGGTAAAAAAACAGAATGGAAAGACGGCAAATCCGTCGAAACGGAAGAAGACAACATTTTGAATGAAACGAATCCTTTATGGACGCGCAAACCTTCGGAACTGACCGACGACGATTATATTCGTTTCTACAAAGATCTCTATCCGTTCAGTGAAGATCCTTTATTTTGGATACATTTAAATGTGGACTATCCGTTCAATCTGACGGGTATTCTGTATTTCCCGAAAGTAAAAAGCGGAATTGACTTGCAAAAAAATAAAATCCAATTGTATTGCAATCAAGTCTATGTCACGGATTCGGTCGAAGGAATCGTTCCGGAATTTCTGACTTTGTTGCACGGCGTCATTGATTCGCCCGATATTCCTTTGAATGTTTCCCGTTCTTACTTGCAAAGCGACAGTAATGTAAAGAAAATATCTTCTTATATTACCAAAAAAGTAGCCGATCGCTTGGAAGATATTTTCAAAAACGACCGTGCGCAATTCGAAAATAAATGGGACAGTTTGAAAATCTTTATCGAATACGGAATCATCACGGAAGAAAAGTTCTACGAACGGGCGTCCAAATTCACTTTGGTGAAGAATACGGATAATACTTTTTTCACGCTTGATGAATACAAAGCGCTGATTGAAGCCAATCAAACCGATAAAGACGGAAATTGCATCTATCTGTATGCTACTAATAAAGACGAGCAATACGCCTATATCGAACAAGCCAAAGAGCGTGGCTATGACGTATTACTGATGGACGGACAATTAGATGTTCATTTAGTGAATAAATTGGAGCAGGAATTTCAAAAATCGCGTTTTGTCCGGGTGGACAGCGATGTGATTGATAATCTGATTAAGAAAAGCGACAACAAAGCAGTCAGCTTGAGCGATGAGGAACGCAATGCCTTAGTCGAACTTTTCAAAGCAGCGATTCCGACCATCGAAAAAACCGATTTTATTGTCGGTTTCGAACACTTAAGTGAAAAAGGAAATCCGGTAACCATTACGCAAAACGAATTTATGCGCCGGATGAAAGAAATGTCCGAAATGCAAGGAGGAATGAATTTTTACGGCGATTTACCGTTGTCGTATAATTTAACGGTTAACTTGGATTCGCCTTTGGTCACAAAAGTCACAGCCGACAAAGAAAATTCAAAAGACACGATCTGTCAAATGGTGGATTTGGCTTTATTATCCAACGGACTGTTGAAAGGCGAAGCTTTAAGTAAATTCATCAAGCGCAGCTTTGAACAACTGTAATGTATAACGGGTAAGCGGGAAACCGACTACCCTACCCCGAATGTCTTAAAACCCTGTAATGGCGAGTTTGACTCGCCATTTTTTGTTAAACTGTGTTAATTCTGTAAAATTATTTGCAAATCATTTGGATATATTACGCAAAGTGCGTAGATTTGCGCAATGAACGTAAATAATTCAAAAGAGATGGAACAGTTAACTCCTCAAGAAGAGCAATTAATGCTGTATGTATGGCAATTCGGAAAAGGGTTTGTCAAGGACTACCGTGAAATGTATCCCGATCCGAAACCGCCTTACACCACAGTCGCCACGATTATCAAAAAATTGGAAGCCAAAGGTTATCTCAGCTCCAAATTGTATGGAAACACTTACGAGTATCGCCCGAAAATCAAATCCGAGAAATACAAAAGTCAACGCGTTTCGGGCATCGTAAACAATTATTTTCAAAATTCCTACAAAGAAATGGTCAGTTTCTTTGCCAAGGAAGAAAAACTTTCGGAGCAGGATTTGAAGGAAATTATCGAAATGATTAAACACCGTTAACTCGTTGCGCCATGGAACTCATTATTTATTTATTAAAGGTAAATATAGCCCTTGTGTTGTTTTACGGAACCTATTATTTCTTATTCCGACAAGATACATTCTTTCAATGGAAACGGCCGGTTTTGCTTGCGATTATTTTCATTTCCTTTCTGTATCCGGCGATAGACCTTCCCCGTCAATTGATTGCCAATCAAGAACTGAAAAACGTGTTGGAAACCGTTCATATTCCGGTTTACTACCTGCCGGAAGCAGTGATCACAGGGAATGCGAATGCCGATATTAATCTTTTTCCGAAAGTTATCATAGCAATTTATATCTTGATATTTGCTTTATTATTTATTCGTATGTTGTTTCAAATCGGAACGATACCGGTTAAACTGCGTCACACAACCCGAAAGGTTTTATTTGGACAAACGGTTTACGAAAGTCGGGGAATGAAAACGCCGTTTTCTTTTTTCCGGTGGATTGTTTTAGATCCTTCGCGATATTCCGAAACGGAATTACGGGAAATCCTGTTGCATGAAACGGCACATGTTAAACAAAAACATTCGGTGGACACGATAGCGGCGGAATTAATGTGCATTCTCTGTTGGTTCAATCCTTTTGCTTGGTTATTGAGAACAGAAATCCGGATGAATTTGGAGTTTTCAGCGGACCACTCGGTTCTCGCTTCGGGTTGCGGAGCGGAACATTACCAATTTCACCTCTTGCGTTTAACTTATCCTAAGGCTGCAGCAAAAATTACAAATAATTTCAATGTATCACTTCTAAAAAAACGAATTTTTATGATGAACAAAAAAGAAACTTCCTATCGAAGCTTATGGAAATATGCTTTGATTCTTCCGGTTATTGCATTGCTTTTGTTTTTCAATAGCATGTTTCAAACCCAAGCGGCGCCGGTCAATGAAATGAACTACAATCGGCAGAACCCCGTAACGACTCAAGACGAGCCTAACCGGAAAATTTTCGATCATGTAGAAGCTATGCCGCAATTTCCCGGCGGAACAGCTGCATTATTGAAATGGTTGCAGGAAAATATAGTTTACCCGACGGAAGCCGCCCAAAAATGTATTCAAGGACGGGTAGTTGTGCGATTCGTTGTCACTCCGGACGGATCAATTGAAGATATTGAAGTAAAGAAATCCTTGGACCCGCTCTGTGATAACGAAGCCCTACGGGTAGTGAAAACAATGCCGCAATGGATTCCGGGAAAACAAGATGGAAACCCGGTATATGTTTATTATTCGCTACCGATTGTATTTCGATTACAACCGGCTGAAAAACCGGTTAAATAAGTATGCGCGGTGCACGATACAGACGGTTTGGTCGTGCGCCGCATATCTGATTTATAGCCTCATACTGGCGAGTAAATAAATATAAAAACCCTTATTTGATAACCGGCCCGACGAAGTTTGCTCCAATATCAAAAAGAAATTGTACTTTTGCAGCATTTTTAATACAAAATTAGATGCTATGGCAAATATTAATTGTGTGGGGATACTCACTTCAGGAGGAGACGCTCCCGGTATGAACGCTGCTATTCGGGCAGTTACACGCTCTGCAATTTACAATGGTTTAGAAGTCAAAGGAATTTACAGAGGATACAAAGGATTGATAACCGGAGAAGTCGTTCCTTTCAAAACAAACAACGTCAGTAATATTATTCAACAAGGCGGTACAATATTGAAAACCGCCCGTTGCGACGAATTTAAAGAACCGGATGGACGTCAAACCGCTTTCGAAACAATGAAGAGAGAAGGAATTGATGCTTTGGTCGTCATCGGAGGCGACGGTTCATTAACGGGAGCGCGCCTTTTTGCGCAGGAATACGACGTTCCTATCGTCGGTTTGCCCGGAACAATTGATAATGACCTTTACGGCACCGACACAACTATCGGATACGATACCGCTTTGAATACGATCATGGAAGCAGTTGATAAAATCCGTGATACCGCCACTTCGCACGAACGCTTGTTCTTTATCGAAGTAATGGGACACGATGCGGGCTTTCTGGCTTTGAACGGCGCGATTGCCGTCGGAGCCGAAGCTGCTATTATTCCGGAAATCTCAACGGAAGTTGACCAATTGGAAGAGCTGATTAAAAACGGTTTTCGTAAATCCAAAAACAGCAGTATTGTTTTGGTGGCCGAAAGTGAAGTCACGGGCGGCGCAATGGGAATGGCCGATCGAGTTAAGAAAGAATATCCGAACTACGATGTTCGGGTAACTATTCTCGGGCACATCCAACGGGGCGGCTCGCCAACAGCCCACGATCGGATTTTAGCTTGTCGCATGGGCGCTGCCGCTATTGACGCCCTCTTGGAAGATCAGCGCAATGTGATGATCGGTATTCAAAATGATACCATTGTCTATGTACCTTTTTCCAAGGCAATTAAAATGGACAAACCCATCAACCGGGATTTGTTGAATATCTTGCGGATTCTGTCAATTTAAGGAAAGACCGTATTATTGCGGGCAATAGCATAGCGAAAGCCCGCAATCCTTTAAAAAACCGAACGTTGATTATGAAGGAATGACGTTTCAAGTCCGCCCTGTCAAAGAAGATTTTTGACAATCTCCTATAACTTGCAAATCAGAGATTTAACAATTATTAACAAAAATAATTGACACTTTATTTGGTTTATATTATAAACTACTTTACATTTGCAGCATAATTACAAAACGAATTTGTTGATATAAAATTATGGAAACAAAATTAACGGAACAGGAAAGTTTAGCTATCATTAACGAAATGATTATTCAAGCGCGGAACAACGTACAAAAAGGAAGCGCCAATAGTTTAGTTTACAACGGATATGCCGTAGCTTTTACGGCTATTCTCAATTTTATTCTCTTAAATGTATTACCCGAATCCGAACTGAATTGGTCGTTTTCGGTTTGGTGGCTAATGATTCCTTCCTTTTTTGTATCGCGTTACATACAAAGTCGCATTGACCGTTCTGCAATTGTTAAAACCCATATTGACAGTATTGTCAGTACATTGTGGAGAGGATTCAGCATCTCGATTGTCTTACTATTGTCTATTTTATTCTCAATGGCTTTAGTTCATCATACTTGGTATTATTTTGCCGTATTTACGCCAATCATCATGATTATAGTCGCGCTCACAGAATATGGAATGGCAAAAGTTTATCGGTTCAAACCGTTTTTTTGGGGAGCGGTCGGTTTTTGGACGGGCGCTTTACTTTGTTGCTTTTTTACTTATTTTGTGTTAAAAAGAGGCGATGTTCAATTTCTGATTCTGGCGCTTTGCATGATTCTCGGATTTGTAGTTCCGGGGTATCAATTAAACAAATTAGCAAAAGAAGAAAATGTTTAAAGAACTCGATCCGTTGTTACATTCGCAATTGCGCCTGGCGGTAATGTCGTTGCTGATAGGCGTGGAAGAAGCCGATTTTGTTTTTCTGAAAGAAAAAACCGGAGCGACTTCGGGCAATCTCAGCGTCCAAATTGATAAGTTGAACGAAGCCGGTTATATTTCGGTTACAAAAACATTCAAGGGAAAAATGCCTTGTACCATTTGTAAAATCACAAAAAATGGAATCTTAGCGTTCGATAATTACGTGAAGGCGTTGCAAGGGTACATTAATAAGAATTAAGAATTATGAATTATGAATTATGAATTATAAATTATAAATTAAAAGGTACCAATATTTTGTCCTGCCGGGACAAGAAGAAGAGTTGGTGGATTTTTTCTACCCATATTTTGTCCCTAACGGGACAGAGGAAATAGATTAATCATATCATATACAAATAGATACAATTAAATAATTCATAATTCATAATTCATATTTTATAATTCATATTTTATAATTCATATTTCATAATTTTTTTTGCCTATTTCGGTTTATAACATAAACTAATTTACAAAATGAGAACAAGAGATTTACTGTGTATTTTATTATTGGTTTGGGTCGGATGCGGATTAAATCTGACGGCGCAAATCCGATTAAACGGAGCGGTTGTAGATAAAGACGACCGACCGGTGGCCGGAGTTCTGATTGATTTCAGTAACGGCCGGGTGAAAACAACCGGCGATAATGACGGAAAATTTACGATAAGTTATCCCGATACGTTGAAAAACCGCCGATTGAATTTCCGGCTTTTCGGTTACAAAACAAAAAGCGTGTCGGTAAACAAAGGACAGAAATTTTTGAAAGTCGTTTTGTTAGACAGCATTTATCAATTGGGGGGTGTGACGGTTTCGACTCCTCGCAACGGACGTTTCAGCGACTATTCGGCGCAAACCATCCAAATGACCACTTTCGATATTGTGACCAATCCGGCGGCTATGGCAGATATTATCGGAGGTATGCGCGTCTTACCCGGCGTGCAAACCAACGACAACGACGGACGGCTGATTATTCAAGGCGGAAATTCCGATGAGTCGCAAGTTTATATCAATGACTTGATTGTGGCGAATCCTTATACATTGTCTTCAAAAAACAGCGGCACGCGCAATCGTTTCAGAAACGACTTGTTTTCGGGAATCGTGTTGCAATCGGGCGGATTCAATGCAGAGTTCGGACAGGCGCTATCGGGCATTGTCAATCTGAATACCAAAGAACGAGATGAAATGATAGCGAAAACCGACATTTCCCTTTCGTCGGTATTTATTGACTTAACGCATATTGATAAAAAACCGTCGTATGCTTATCGGGCAAATGTCAGTTACGGCAATCTTTTTTTGACCGACCAACTGATCGGTTCGGAATATGATTGGAAAAAGCCGTTTCAGTCCGTTTCTTCCGATATTTTTCTGACAAAAGAGTTTTCACCGGCGACCAAAATAACGGCGCAATTGAACGACAGTTATTCCGACGGCATATATTCGGGTAAAAACATAGACGGCGTGGAATTGAAGAACAAATTTGCACAGACCTATTTGTACGGACAAATCAACTTTTACCATACGTTCAATAAACAATTTTCTTTGTCGGCGGCAAGCAATATAGAGATTTATAAAACTTCGGGAACCGACGTGCAATATCCCGACGATAAATTGGTTATAGAAAATGTTTGGAATCATAACAAAATGACGTTGCAATATAAAGCCTATCGAGTTACGAACCGAACCGGAGCGGAATGGATTACGAATCCTCATACTGAAACGTATTCGCTGAACGCCGATTATCGGCGAAAAATACAAAACAATCTGGCAAGCGTGTATAACGACACAAAAATATTTCTGTCGGGCAATCTCACCGCCAGCGTCGGTTTGCGCGGAGAATATTCCGCATATCTGAAAAAAGCGAACATTGCGCCTCGTTTGTATCTGGCTTATCAGCCCGTTGTCGGCAATATTTTTTCGGTGGCGTTGGGAGACTATTTTCAATTACCGTCAATGGATTACTTGAAAATGACGGATAATCTTGATTTTGCTTCGGTTCGTAAAGTCTCGGCGGCATACAATTATGTCAAAAAGACCGGTACCTTCCAATTGGACGCTTATTATAAAAAATATCGTAATCTTGCCGCGTATTCGGAAGAACAAACGATTAACCATTCCGGAAACGGCTACGGCTACGGCGCCGACGTGTTTTGGAGAAGCAATTTCAAAACTTTGGAATATTGGGCGACTTATTCGTTCAACCATACCCGGAAAAAATTCGACTATTTTCCCGAAGCGGTCGCTCCGCCGCAGGTTGCCGCCAATTCGTTCAATCTTACGCTGAAATATTGGATAGCGTCGTTAAAATCAATGCTGTCGGCGGGTCCGTACATTTCGTCCGGTTCGCCGCATTACAGTCCGGTTTTCCCGTACAAAAAATTAGGCGTAACGCCCTATCACAGCCGCTTGGACGTATCGTGGTCGTATCTTCCGAAACAATGGATAATCGTTCATTTCGGTTGTATAAACGTATTGGGGCGGAAAAATATTTACGGATACGAATATTCGGATATTAATCCCGGATTGCGAAGAGCAATTACAGAGTCTTCCGAACGCTTTGTCTTTGTTGGCGTTTTTATTACGCTCAGTAAAGCGAAAAATTTAAATCAATTAAAATCACTTTAATACAATTATTCATTTAAAAAATTTACAATCATGCGAACTATTTTATTTTTAGCGATGGCGCTTGCAGCAAATGTGGTCTGCGCGCAAAACAAACTCACTGTAGTAGTGGACGGTATCGAAAAATCAAACGGTAAAGTATTAGTTGCCGTTTACGATTCGATTAATTTTCTGAAACAACCTTTGTATTCCGGATTGGCGAAAGTCGAACCGGGCCGGGAAGAGGTAACGATTGTTATTGACAATGTTGCATCGGGAAAATACGCCGTTTCGCTTTTCCACGACGAAAACGACAACAACCGATTAGACACGGGTTCTTACGACATTCCCGTTGAAAAATACGGATTCAGTAATAATGCCCGCGTCAATATGGGGCCTCCGACATTTCAAGACTGTATGTTTAATGTTGAAGAAGATACGGAGATAAATATTACTTTACAGTGAACGAGATGATTAAATGTTTCGTGATACGTGCTGTAATGTTAATACGCGAATTTTTATCAAAACAGCCTCGTTTTTGAAACATTTTATCACATCTGTATTTTCAATCGGAATTACTTTTGTAATTTGTAAAAAATACAGCGAATGAAATACACTACTTTTGCGGTTATAATCTCCGCAATTTTATTTACCGGCTGCCGGAGCAATCGGTATGAGAAACAAAGCGACGGAATCGTCGTTACATTACGGGCGAAAGAAAGCAATGCGGCAAAGAAAATCCGTTTACAGGTAATCAACGATGATGTAATCCGAGTTTCGGTAACTCCGAATCAACAATTTTCCGAAAAGAAAAGTTTGATTACAGTTTATAAACAAACCCAAACGGAGGGATGGAGCATTTCGGAAGAGAACAACAAAGTAACGTTAAAAACGGCAACTACGACAGCCGTCGTTTCGCTTGTTACCGGCGAAGTATCTTTTTCGGACAACAACGGAAATATTCTTCTTGCCGAAAGCAAAGGCGGCGGAAAATCGTTTTCCCCGATTGAAATTGACGGTAAAAAAGCCTATTCCCTGCAACAGGTTTTCGAATCTCCCGATGATGAATCTTTTTACGGATTAGGACAACATCAATCCGACGAATTTAATTATAAAGGTAAAAACGAAGAGCTTTACCAATATAATACGAAAGTATCGGTTCCTTTCGTGCTGTCAAGCAAAAACTACGGAATCCTTTGGGACAACTATTCGCTGACTAAATTCGGCGACAGTCGCTCCTACGCCAATATAGACCAATTCAAACTCTACGACAAAAACGGAAAGGAAGGCGGGTTGACCGCTACTTACTTAGTTAATGCCGACCCCAAAAACGTATTCGTTGAAAGAACCGAGTCACAGATTGATTACGAAAACTTGGAAACGGTAAAAAAATTTCCGGCGGATTTTCCTTTCGACCATTCACGTATTATTTGGGAAGGCGAACTGGAAGCTTCGGAAACCGGGCAATATCATTTTATACTTTATTATGCCGGCTATACCACTGTATATATGGACGACCGGGTAATCGTTCCCGAAAGATGGCGAACAGCATGGAATCCGAACAGTTACAAATACGCCGTATATATGACAGTCGGCGAGCGCCGCAAAATCAAACTCGACTGGAGACCCGACGGCGGCGTCTCCTACATCGGACTGAAAGCCCTCAGTCCCAACGAAGAGCAGAACAAATTGTCGCTTTGGTCGGAAATGGGCGAACAAATTGATTATTATTTCATTCGCGGCAATAACCCGGATGAAGTAATTAAAGGCTACCGCACAATAACGGGGAAATCCCCGATTATGCCCAAATGGGCGATGGGGTTCTGGCAAAGCCGCCAACGCTACAAAACGCAATATGAAATAGTGGATGCCTTGCGAGAATACCGTAAACGGAATATACCGATTGATAACATAGTACAAGACTGGTCATACTGGCCGACCGACGCTTGGGGCAGCCATGAATTTGACGCGGAACGATTCCCCGATCCGAAAGGAATGGTGGACAGTATTCATGCGATGAACGCTCGTATCATGATTTCAGTATGGCCTAAATTTTACTATACCACAGATAATTACAAAGCTTTCGACGAAAAAGGATGGATGTACAACCGCGCCGTGAAAGACAGTATCCGCGACTGGATCGGCAAAGGATACATCGGCGGTTTCTACGACGCTTACAGCGACGGAGCGCGTAAATTGTTCTGGAACCAAATCAACGACAAACTCTATTCCAAAGGCATAGACGCATGGTGGATGGACGCTTCCGAACCGGATATCCTTTCCAATGCCTCCATGCAATACAGAAAAGAATTGGCAAATCCCAATGCTTTAGGTTCTTCCACCGAATATTTCAATGCCTACGCATTGATGAATGCAAAGGGCATATACGAAGGACAGCGTTCGGTAAATCCCGATGACCGCGTGTTTTTGCTTACCCGTTCGGGTTTTGCCGGACTTCAACGCTATTCTACGGCAACATGGAGCGGCGACATCGGTACCCGTTGGGAAGATATGAAAGCGCAAATATCTGCCGGCTTAAATTATGCGATGTCGGGTATTCCCTATTGGACAATGGACATCGGCGGATTTTGTGTGGAAAAACGTTACCAACAAGCCAAAGAGGGGTCGGAAGATTTGAAGGAATGGCGCGAGTTGAATACCCGCTGGTTTCAGTTTGGCGCGTTCTGTCCTTTGTTCCGCAGTCACGGAGAATACCCTTACCGGGAAATCTACAACTTGTCGCCCGAAGGAACTCCGACCTACAAAAGCATGGCGTATTACGACCGACTTCGTTACCGTCTGATGCCTTATATTTATTCGTTGGCGGGAATGACTTATTTCAATGATTATACCATTATGCGGGCTTTGGTTATGGACTTCGCAGCCGATAATAAGACGCACAATATAAGCGACCAATACATGTTTGGTCCCGCGCTGATGGTTTGTCCGGTCTATACTTATCAGGCAACTTCCAGAGCGGTTTATTTCCCCGTCGGAACGAATTGGTACGATTATGAAACGAATCAATACATCGCCGGCGGACAAACGTTGACAATTCCCGCTCCTTATGAACGAATCCCGTTATTTATCCGAGAAGGTTCGATTTTGCCGGAGGGAAAAGACATTCAATCAACCAAAGAGGCGCAAACCGATCTGACTTTAAAAGTCTATACCGGCGCTAACGGCGAATTTACGCTTTACGAAGACGAAGGCGTAAACTATAATTACGAAAAAGGCGCCTATTCTACCATCCGATTTTCATACGACGAAGCGTCCGGAAACTTGACGATTGACGATCGAAAAGGCCGATTTCAAGGCATGCCGGAAGAAAGAACTTTTACCATGGAATGGATTGCTAAAGACAAAAAAACGAATTCATCAAAAATTAAATATACAGGGAATAAAGTGATTATAAAAAAATAAAATTTAAAATCCAATTACAATGAATGTAAAATCTAAATTGTTATCAAAAAACTACTTTCGGAAAATAGGTCTGATACTCATCCTCGGCTTATTATCGGCGGTCGGGCTTACGGCTCAGTCGGTTCACGAAATTTCAGGTACAATCTCGGACGTTACGGGCGAACCGCTTATCGGAGCATCCGTAACCGAAAAAGGTACTTCTAACGGAACGGTTACGGATGCCAACGGTCAATTTACCTTAAACGTAAAAGAGAATGCAACCGTTGAAATTTTCTACATCGGATATAAAACGCAGGCATTGAACGTGGGACAAACTCGCGAATTTAAGATCACGCTCGAAGAGGAATTGAACGTCTTGAACGAAGTGGTCGCCATCGG
Organism: Candidatus Azobacteroides sp.; assembly: GCA_009778655.1. Lineage (GTDB taxonomy): Bacteria > Bacteroidota > Bacteroidia > Bacteroidales > Azobacteroidaceae > Azobacteroides. The sequence goes on along the minus strand of WRFZ01000178.1, from coordinate 30,211 downwards.
ATATGCCGTGCAGAAAAAGAAACTCAACACCGGCGCCACCGTTCAAGTGAAAGGCGACGATTTAGTGAAACTGAATACGCTGAATCCTTTGCAAGCAATGCAAGGACAAACGCCCGGCGTGTCAATCATTTCCACTTCGGGACAGCCCGGCTCGAATATGAAAGTAACAATTCGCGGTCTGGGAACGGTCGGCAATTCACAACCGCTTTATCTGATTGACGGTGTCGGCGGAGATATATCTACATTAAATCCTGCCGATATCGAATCAATAGACATTCTCAAAGACGCCGCTTCAGCCGCTATCTACGGAGCGTCGGCTGCCAACGGCGTTGTTTTGGTTACAACCAAACGGGGTAAAGAGGGCAAGGCAAATGTAACTTTTGACGCTTACTACGGCGTTCAGAACGTAGTCCGCAAAGCTCACATGCTGAATGCCGAAGAATATAAAACGCTGATGGATGAACAATCGCTCAATTCGGGCGGTGCGGCATTTAACTGGGATTCGTATAGCAGCATCTATGACGCAAGCGGAAAATTGATTGACACCGACTGGATTGACGCAATGTTCAAAGACAATGCGCAAACGGAAAATTATACGCTTGGAGTTACCGGCGGCTCTGCTTTTTCCGTTTATGCGGTGTCGTTAAGCTATATGAATCAAGAAGGGATTGTCGGCGGAAAAAATATTTCCAATTACGAGCGTTACAATTTCCGCACCAATGCCGAACAGAATGTTTTTAAAAACGTTCTGAAAGTGGGCGAACAGATCACTTTCATATACGCGAAAAACACCGGAATCGGCGTCGGCAATCAGTACGACAATACTTTGCACGACGCTTTCAATACGTCTCCCTTATCGCCGATATACAGCGATAACAACATTTATGATTCGCCATTCAACGACACTTCCCATTCAGACTGGTACAATAACGACGGAAATCCCTACGGCTATATGATGACAAACACCAACAATAAAAACAACAATGCCACCTTTGCAGGCAACGTCTATGCCGAACTGCAACCGATAGCCAATCTGAAATTCAAAACCGTATTCGGCGCTGTTTACGGTTCGTCGAAATACCGCAGTTTCACGCCGCTGTATCAATTTTCCAATTATATATATAATACGACGCGCACTATCGTTTTACAAAATATGAACACAAGCCTCGGAATGACGTGGACAAACACGGCTTCATACGACTTGAAACTCGGCGAACAGACTTTTAACGCCCTGCTTGGTATGGAATCGTACCGTTACAGCGGCGATTATTTAGGTGGCGGAACCGGCTCCCTCAAAGAGGGTTTCGACGATTGGGAACACGCTTATATTGACAATGGTACGGCTACCGGTATAGACAATGGTCTCTCGGCCAGCGGCCACCCGTACGACGAAGTTCGCTCGGTATCTTATTTCGGACGAATCGGATGGAATTGGAAAGAAACCTACTTGGCTAATGCAACCCTTCGTTCCGACGGCTCATCCAAATTTGCACGCGGACATCGTTTCGGATATTTTCCCTCCGTTTCAGTCGGCTGGGTACTTACCAATGAGAAATTTGCGGAAAATTGGAAAGATTACATGGATTTTCTGAAAATTCGCGCCAGTTGGGGACAAGTAGGTAATGCAAATATTGATAATTACCAGTTTACGGCGCCTATCAAATCCGACCATACACATTACATCTTCGGAACTACTTATGGCGCGGAAGCGCAAGCGGGCTATTGGGGCGCCTATCCGAGTCGTTGGGCAAACGAAAATATCAAATGGGAAACGTCCGAACAAACCAATCTGGGCTTGGACGCGCGATTTCTTAAAGGCCGCCTCAATATGAACTTCGATTTTTACATCAAAACGACTAAAGATTGGCTGGTACAGGCTCCCATTTTGGCAACGGCAGGAACCGACGGTCCGTATATCAACGGCGGGAATGTGAAAAATACAGGCGTGGAATTGGCGCTGAATTGGAACGACAATATCGGCGATTTCCGGTACAACCTTGGCATTAACGGCGCTTACAACAGAAACAGGGTCGGAAATATTCCAAACGAAGACGGCATTATTCACGGATTGACCAACCAGTTGTACGACAATACGCCGGAGTTTTACCGCGCGCAGAACGGGTTTCCCATCGGTTACTTCTGGGGATATCAGACTGCCGGAGTATTTCAGAATAAAGAACAAATCGCCTCGTGGAACAGCGACGGCAAACACGGAATACTGCAAGCCTCGCCGCAGCCCGGAGATGTTATCTACGTTGACCAAAACGGCGACGGCCTCATCAACGACCTTGATAAAACAAATCTGGGAAACGGTATGCCGGATTTTACCTGCGGTTTCAATCTGGGCTTCGACTATAAAGGTATTGATTTCTCGTTGAATGCCTACGGAATGGTTGGTAATAAAATTGTACAGAGCTACCGCAACCACTCCAACAAATACGCCAATTATTCCGAATCGTTCCTCGCGCGATGGACAGGCGAAGGCACTTCCAATCGCATTCCGCGTGTAACGGAAACAAATATCAACTGGCAATTCTCGGATTTATATATTCATGACGGCGATCTTCTGCGCATCAGCAACATTACGCTGGGATACGATTTTGCAAAACTGCTCCGCTGCAAGGCAATCGGCAAAGCGCGCCTGTATGCGCAAGTGCAAAACGCTTTCACATTCACGAAATATGACGGAATGGACCCGGAAATCGGCTATGGCACGGAAACGGACAGTTGGGTTTCGGGATTAGACGTCGGTTACTATCCGCGTCCGCGTACCGTACTTTTCGGAATAAACCTTTCATTTTAATAATCATTTAAAACGTAAATAAATATGAAAAATATATCTGTTATACTGATACTTTGCGCGAGTTTAAGCGCCTGTTCCGAAAGTTTTTTGGATACGGAATCGAAGACGACCTCTACGACAGGAAATTTCTACAAGACCGAAAACGACGCCTACCGTGCGCTGCTCGGCTGCTACGACGGCTGGCAATGTACCACCTCCAATCAGTCTGTCAGTTTTTATCTGGCTTCCGAAATGATGGCGGACGAATGTTTTTCCGGCACAGGGCAGACCGACCCATACAACTACCGCGTAATAGACCGTTTCGACATCAGTTATTCCTCGTCCGACTTGAATCTTTACGAAACGGAGTGGAAAAACTATTATGCCGCGGTGTATCGTTGTAATGAATTATTGGCGCATGAAGAACAAATAGATTGGAAAAGCGACGAAATCCATGGAACGTATATCGGCGAATGTCGCGCCTTGCGCGCCCTCTGCTATTTCGATATGGTACGTCTCTGGGGCAATATCCCGCTTTTCACTGAGCCGGTTAACGAAAACAGAGAGCAGGCCGACCCCGACGACGTGTATAACGTCATATTTGAAGATTTGAAATATGCCGCCGCCAATATTCCGGAAACGGCCTTCCCTAAATCGCAGGCGGCAACTAACGACGGACACATTACTCCGTATGCCGCCAAAGCGTTACTTGCTCGCGTATATCTTTATTATACAGGATATTACGGAAAAGAACCTTCAAACGTAACCAAAAGCGAAGTGTTGCAGGGATTGGAAGATTTCATCTCGAAAGCCGAAAATCAAGGATACGGGCTGGTGGAAGAATACAAAAATTTATGGCCGGCCGCTTCTTCATCCTGGACAAAGCAGGATTCGGCTTATGTGCAAACCAACACCTATGCCGGCGATGGGAACAAAGAGACCGTTTTGGCGCAGAAGTTCAATTATACGCAAAATTACAACGGTGATTTAGACGGCAACCGTTGGTTGGTTATGATGGGAATTCGGAATTTCATCTCCGTACCTTACGGTCAAGGATGGGGCGCTTGCACGGTCCATCCGAAAATGATAAGCGCATATAGCGACGGCGATAGTCGCTTGACCGCTTCAATAGTAAATTTGGCAAGCGAAGGAATTACTTCCAAACCGGATTTTGAAAAAATAAGTATCGAAGATCAACGCGAATATACGGGCTATATGGTAAAAAAATATACCCCGATGAGCGAATGGCGCAAAAACGAAACTTCAGGCGAATGGAACGAAGTGAATGCCGTGGTAGGGCTGGGAGACGGTGATTTTCAATATTCTCAGTATCAGAATTTTATTGTTATGCGATATGCCGACGTTCTGCTTATGGCGGCTGAACTGGGCAGTCCTAATGCGCAAACCTATCTGAATCGGGTACGTCAGCGTGCATATACTATAAACGGAACGCTCAACTCCAATTACAGGGAAGTTCCGGCTACGAAAGATAATATTATGAAAGAAAGAATGTTGGAATTTGCCTTTGAAGGACAGCGTTACTGGGACTTGTTGCGTCAAGGCGTTGATTATGCCGCAACTCAGATTGCCGAAAGCGGCGTGAACGTGCTGAGCGGCGGCGATCCCGACCAAATTATCATTAGCGCGGATAAAGTCAAGGCAACCAAAGGCTTGTCGCAGATTCCGTATAACCAGATTATACTTTCAAACAATGTGCTGAAACAAAATCAAGGCTGGTAATATTTAATCATCATTAAAATCAATAAATATATGAAAATCAATTGCATATATACAATAATAGCAAGCATTGCGCTGTTTTTCTCCGCTTGCTCGCCCGAAGACTACACGCTTGGCATAAAAGATATAAAACAGAGCGACCTTGTAGAAGGTATCGCGTTTAAAATAGAACACGACGCCTCCAATCCGAATATTGTTTACTTGACAAGCCTGTTGGGCAATCAATATACGCCGTTGTGGAATCACCCGCAAGGACGCAGCCAAGAACAGAAAGTTACTTTGAAAATGCCTTTCGCCGGGACTTATGTCGTACAATTCGGCGTGGAAACGCGCGGCGGAGCCGTTTACGGCAACCCGGTAACATTTTCGATAGACAATTTTTATGCCGATTTTGTCAATGATGAAATGTGGACCAATTTGACAGGCGGCGTAGGAAATTCGAAAACATGGATATATGATAACGGAGAATACGGTTTAGCCTCCGATGAAATGGATTATGCCGACCCGGCAACCGTTGTCGAATACAACAATTTCACAACAAACTGGAATCCGGGCAAAGGATATACCGGCGACGACCAAATTTGGGGAAGTACGATGACTTTCTCTCTCAACGGCGGAGCTTACGTAAATGTACACAATACTTTTTCTACGGGAGAAGAAGACGAATCGGGAACTTTTATGCTGAATACGGATGACCATACCATTACGTTTACCGACGCAAATATTATGCACCCGCAAAGCTGGGATTATCAAACAACCAATTGGGGCAAAGGTTTGAAGATTCTTACGCTTACCGAAAACCAATTGCGGGTTGCCGTTTTACGCGAATTGGTTTCGGGCCAAGCTGAATGGTGGATGGTTTGGAATTATGTTTCAAAAGAATACGCCGACAATTACGTGCCGACAAATGAACCCGACCCGGTTCCCGACATCGGCGGAAACGGCAATGAAATATTGACGACAACGACCACTAAAACTTGGACGCTTTCGCTTGAATCGCCCTACGATTGGGCGACCTTAACCGGAGACTTGATGAATGGTTTTACCGGTAAAGACGATTATTTATCCACAGGTTGGGCAGCTTATGACGCCGACATGATTGCAGCTACTAAGTTTACATTTACCTCTACATCGGCTTCGGGCGGCAAATTCGTTTTCTCGTCTTATGACAATGACGATATAGAAGGCGCATACACAATTGACGCGAACAATGATATTGATTTCGGACAAGCCTTAGACGCAGTTATCAGCCAAAGCGATTTCGGATGGATAAGTACAATGAGATTAAGTACTACCGCTCAAAACAAACTTCGCATCGTGAAAACGGCAGCCGACGTAATGGGTTCTATCACAGATATGTGGTTGGGACAACGCTCTACGGAAAAAGACGAGTACATGGTTTATCACTTTATTCTGAGTTCCGGCGGTTCGACTACCGATACGAAAAAGGCATGGGTAAACGCTTTTGCAGGAAAAACATTTAAACCCGACGTGAATTGGTTCGTGGACTGGGTAGGAGGCCCTCCCGATTTCAGCGGCGGGTGGACAACCGCATCCACGTTTGGAAACGACTTCACTTCCAACGGTTGGGTATGGGACGCCGATGTAAGAGCGGTAGCCGAAAGCGCAAGTCTCAAATTTGAAGCAAACGGCGACAAGTTGAAAGTTACGCTGACCCAGATAAAAGAAGGCGTTAATTATACGGCATCCGGAGACGTGACTATAGATCCCGATAACGGCATATTAAATTTCAGTATTCCGTTAGTTGATTATGCGGGAACAGTCGCCTCGTGGCTGGGTACGGTCAATGACAAATCGTCCACGGGAAATATCAATGACTGGTATTTCGTTTCGCATGGCGGCAACAATCTGTCGAACATTGATACGCAAGGTTTCTGGTTGGGACGATTCTCCCAATCTACGGCTGCGGGCGATTCTAACGATGAAGTAACTATATTTCATTATGTATTAGCGCCATGATGAATAATTGACGTCACGCCGGGCGATTGGACGAAAACGGCAATGATAAAGCAAAAAGGCGCTCCGCTATCCATTCCTGCCAATAAAACCGGAGGGGGGAGAGCGAGGCGCCTGTTTTGTCCGTGAAAACCGGGACAACGAATCAACGGGAAAGTATGAAAACATTCTGTTTTTGACGTAAAAATAAAAAAGATTATCTTTGTAGATTAAACACAGCTGATTATGAGAAATCAAATCATTCTGTTTTTCATTTTTTGTTTCATAACCGCTTCCATTTGCGCCCAACCATACGAATTTACGCGATTGGACAATACCGACGGATTATCAAGCAATCAAATCGAATGTATCTTCAAAGACAGTCGCGGATTTCTTTGGATAGGCACCAACATGGGATTAAACCGTTACGACGGCGCCAATTTCAAAATCTACAAACACGACAAGAACGACTCGCAAACTCCTTTGTACGATAGGTTTACGGGTATTCAAGAAGATATAAACGGTAATTTATGGATACAAAGCGATACCTACCTATTGTATGATTGGAAAAATGAACGGTTTATAAATAACGTGGATTCCGTTCTGATTGCAATGGGATTGCCGCCGTCTCCCAATGTAATCGAGATAGATAAGGACAAAAATATTTTTATTGCCATTCGTAAACAAGGGGTTTATAAACGGGAAGCACAATCCGGAAATATTTCCCGTTATGAACAATCGGAAAGCAATAACGGCCTTGATCTGTCTGATATTATCAAGATAAAAGCGCAGGAAAATTTTTTCTGGGTACTGCATCGAAACGGAATATTGGAACGCGTCAATACCGAAACCGGCTCGGTGGATTTCCGAAATACTTTCTTCAAGGAAAATGCCACTGTTCAAAAGTCAATATTTATTGATTCCGATAAACAAATATGGATATATCCGGGCATTGACGATAAAGGCGTAGCTTATCTCGACAAGAAACAAAACCGGTGGACATTGATGAACACGGACACCAAACCGGCGCTTTCAAATAACTTTGTAAGGTGTATGGGACAAGATAACGCCGGCCGGATTTGGATCGGCATTGACCACGGCGGAATAAATATCTTCGACAAAAAACAAAACACAATTGAAGCGATTGAAAATAACGTATATAACCCAAATTCCGTCAGTCAAAATTCCATTACCAGTATGTTGTGTGAAGACAACGGTTCGGTGTGGATAGGAACTTACAAAAACGGAATTTCATATTATCATCCCAATCTATTTAAATTTAAAAAACCTCCACTGTTTTACTTGTTTAATCGTAATGCCGAAATTTTCGACTGCAACCGGCTGTGCATGGACAAAAGCGGCAATCTGTGGATAGGAACCGACGGGGAAGGTTTAATAAAATATAATCCGAAAAACGGGGATATACAACGGTTTCGCAATGACCCGAATAATCCGCAAAGCCTATCGTCCGACATTGTTACCGCTATTTTCGAAGATCGGGAACGGATACTTTGGGTAGGTACTTTTCTCGGAGGGATGAACGCTTTCGACGGAAAGCGGTTTACACATTATCAGAGGGATGAAAACAATGCCAATTCGTTAGCCGATAAAAGCGTTTACGATATTATTGAAGACGAAGATAACCGATTGTGGATTGCCACGTTGGGTGGAGGACTCGATTGTCTGAATCCGGAGCGGAATCAATTTACGCACTACAATACGGAAAACAGTCCGTTGCTGTCGAACTATATTCTGTCCGCTACCATGGATATTCATAAAAACATTTATTTCGGTTCCGACAAAGGCGTGTATGTCATCAACCGAAACAGTAAAACAATTTTACCCTATTTCTCGGAAACAAGTTTCTTGGATTCGCTCACTACGGCAATAACTCCCTATCCGCTGACCGATTCAAGAGGATGGCTGTGGATAGCTACCGATAAAGGAATCAATATTTACAATCCCGTTACCAAACAATTTTCATACATCACAAGCGGCAACGGCTTGCCGGGAGACGAAGCGGTATCATTAATTGAAGACAACGAAGGAAATATTTGGGCCGGAACCCGCAACGGTTTAGTCCGCATCTGTTGTCAATATACGAGGCAAAAACCGGAATATTCTCTGACCTGTTTTGATACAACCGACGGTTTACCCGGCTCGGTGTGTAATACCAACGCTATCTTTAAAGATAATAACAATATCATTTATGTAGGAACCACAAGAGGATATGTAGCTTTTAATCCGAAAGAAATTACTTTTGACAAACTCAATCTTCAAGTCCGGTTTACCGACCTGTTAATAGCCGGTCAGACTATACAGCCGAATCGTCAATACAACGGACGTGTCGTTCTCAATAAATCCATTGTTGATTTGAATGAAATCATATTAAAACACGGAGAAACAAATTTTGTCGTACAGTTTTCGGCGCTCAACTTCATTCACCCGGAAAAAAACCGGTACAAATACATGCTTGAAGGATTAGATAAACAATGGACGGAAATCACCGATAGAACAGGCGCGGCTTCTTATTCCAATCTGAATCCCGGAACGTATAACCTTGTCGTTTATGCAAGCAACAACAACGATACTATTTGGAGCGCCGTTCCCGCAACGCTTAAAATAACGGTAAATCCTCCCTTTTGGTTGTCGCTATGGGCGTATATCATTTATTGTATCCTGCTGATTTCATTGATATGGTTGTTCTTAAAATTTAAATTGAATCAACAGGAAGAAAAATACGAACAAGTGCAAAAAATGATGGAAATCAATAAGATACATGAAGTTGACGAACTCAAGTTTAAATTCTTCACCAACATAAGCCACGAATTTAAAACGCCGATAGCATTGATTATCAATCCACTGGAAATGCTGATGAAATCGCCTGTTTACCAAGAACATAAATCTACCTTAGATATTATGTATAAAAATGCGCACAGCTTGTATGACATGGTAAGTGAAATATTGGATTTCAGAAAATTTGACTTGAATAAAATGACATTGAACCGCTCGCGAGGCGATATCATCGAATTTGTGAAAGACATCTGTTTGTCGTTTTCTTCGTTAGCCGCCGAAAAATCCATAAAACTGACTTTCACCACTGATTTACAGGAATTACAAATGGAGTTCGACAAAGAGAAAATGCACAAGATAATTACCAATCTGATTTCTAATGCTTTCAAATATACCGAAGAAGGGCATATTGACGTAAGCGTTGATATTTCCGAACAAATGCAAGATACGCAACCGTTGAAACAAATGCGCTTGAAAGTATCGGATACCGGCATCGGAATCGAAGCGGAATATCATGATAAAATATTCGACCGTTTTTTCAGTATCGAACAGACAGATAAAAATATCCGGGCCGGCATCGGCGTCGGATTACATTTAGTCAGCGAATACGTAAAACTGCACAGAGGTGAAGTTTTGCTGGAAAGCGCTGTGGGAAAAGGATCGGTATTCACAATCTTGATACCCGTACAAAACTCTGTCGTTAAGAAATTGAAAAATCAAGAAATCATTTATCCGGCAGATCAGACGTCTTCCCCACAAAAAAAAGAGGATTTAAAACAGACGCATCCTTCTCATTTGCCGTTGCTTCTGGCAATAGATGATAACGAAGATTTTTGTAAATTCATAACTGATTTATTTATTAACGATTACCAAGTTATTACAGTGAACGACGGAGAAGAAGGTTACCGTTCCGTACTCAACCTTCTGCCGGATATAATCATTTGCGACGTGATGATGCCCCGAATGGACGGATATGAATTTTGCCGCAAAGTAAAAGAAGACATACGCATATCGCATATTCCGATTATCCTGCTCACAGTCAAATCGTCGGAAGAAAGCAAATATTCGGGCATCGAAGCCGGAGCCGACGATTATATTTCCAAACCTTTCAACATAGATATGTTGAAATTGAAGATCGCCAAAATTATCGAGAAACAAAAGGCGTTCCAAAATAAATTCAAAAAGAAAATCAAAATAGCGACAAGCGATGTGGAAGTCGTTTCGATGGACGAAAAATTTGTCCGGAAAGCGGTATCCATCGTAGAAAAAAACATAAGTAATCCGGATTTTTTGGTTGAAGATCTGTGTAAAGAAATGGGTATGAGCCGCGTTTATTTCTACAAGAAAACGCTTGCCTTGACCGACAAAACTCCTTCGCAATTGATTCGCTTCATTCGCTTGAAACGCGCTGCCGACTTACTCGAAAAAAGCCAATTGTTTGTCAACGAAATTGCCTATCAAGTAGGATTCAACGAACCGAAATATTTCCGCAAATATTTCAAGGAAGAATTTGGCGTAACGCCGAACGAATATAAAAAAGACAGGGCAAAATGAGGTTTTAAACCTATTATTCTCATTATAAAATGCCATTTCAAAAATAATCGTCATTTTTCTATCATTTTTCTATTTTCATTCGGTAAAATATTGTAACTTTGTGCATATTTAAAAAATAAAATTATGAAAATAGGTATTCCAAAAGAAATCAAAAACAATGAAAACCGGGTTTCGTTAACGCCCGGAGGAGCTCAAACGCTTACGCAGCATGGGCATACAGTGTATATTGAAACGCAAGCCGGAAAAAACAGCGGTTTTGGCGACGAAGCTTATATCCGTGCCGGAGCGAAAATACTGCCGACAGCAAAAGAAGTATTTGCTACCGCAGACATGATTATGAAAGTAAAAGAACCGATTCCCGTCGAATACAATTTGATTCGTCCCAATCAATTGGTGTTTACTTATTTCCATCTTGCAGCCGACCGGGAATTAACCGATGCAATGCTTCAGACGAATGCAGTTTGTCTTGCCTACGAAACCGTAGAAAAAGATCATTCGCTTCCCTTGCTGATTCCGATGTCGGAAGTTGCCGGAAGAATGTCGGTACAGGAAGGTACCAAATACCTCGAAAAACCGCAAGGCGGAAAAGGCATCCTTTTGGGAGGCGTTCCGGGAGTAAAACCGGCAAGTGTTCTGATTCTGGGAGGCGGTATTGTCGGCACGCAAGCCGCTTTCATGGCTGCCGGCTTGGGCGCTCACGTGACCATTATGGATATTTCTTTGCCTCGCTTGCGTTATTTGAGCGAAATTATGCCGGCGAATGTTGATACCGTAATGTCAAGCCGATACAACATCGAAAAGATGTTGCCTTCCGTGGACTTGGTGATTGGCGCCGTACTAATACCCGGAGCCAAAACGCCTTATTTGATTACGAACGATATGTTGAAATTAATCGAGCCCGGATCGGTCTTGGTGGACGTAGCCATTGACCAGGGCGGCTGTTTTGAATCTTCTCATGCGACTACCCATGCCGATCCGATTTATAAAGTGAACGACGTGGTTCATTATTGCGTAGCCAATATTCCCGGAGCCGTTCCGATGACTTCCACCTTGGCGCTTACCAATGCCACGCTTCCTTATGCTTTGGCTTTGGCAAACAACGGTTGGGAAAAAGCTTGCGCTCAACATCCCGACTTAAAAGCCGGATTGAACGTCGTGAACGGAAAAATAGCGTATAAAGCGGTTGCGGATACTTTCGGTCTTAAATATGAAGCAATCTGAACAAATACCGATGAAGAGCAAAATTTTAATTTTTGCTCTTCTTTTTTTTATGATCGGATGTACGACAAAAACAAACAACGCGGAAAAAAGCGCCGGTTTTATTTCTGCGCAAGTCGTTGATAAAACAATCGCTACGCTTACTTCCGAAAATGCGAATGCAGATAAGGCTTTAATTGAAAAAGGAGTTCGTCAGGTTGCCAAACTATGGGAATCGCAAGACGGATCGGAAGAAGATTTCAGCCGCTTTTGCGGGGATAATTTCATTGCCGATCCGGAAGAAAAGAAACAGACATTCTTGAAAATCAGCGATTATTTGGAAGCTATTTTCGGAAACTTCAATGAAATGACGCTCCGTTTGCAACGGAACGTACAGGAAGCGACGGGGCCTTTGTCTGCCATTGATGAAGTTTTCTCCGCCTACAATCCCAATGCGCATTTCTCCGACGACTTTTATGCCAATAAATTAGCATTTACCATTGCTCTCAATTTTCCTCAAATGTCGTTGGAAGAAAAAGAATCGTTGGGAAACGACCGATTGGCTTGGGCGTATGCCCGGCTGGGCGATCTGTTTACGAAGCGTATTCCGGCTAATCTTCAACAAGCTTACAGTCAAACCATAAACGATGCCGATGTGTATATTTCCAAATACAATATTTATGCCGGTCATTTACTTAACGAGAAAGGAGAGAAAATCTTTCCGGAAGATATGGTTCTATTGTCGCACTGGAATTTGCGCGACGAGATTAAAGCCGATTACAATAAAGGAAATGAAGGACTTCAAAAACAACGGACGATCTATGAAGTGATGAAACGGATTATCTCGCAGGAAATTCCGAAAGAAGTAATCAATTCGGGCGATTACGATTGGAATCCGTTCACCGATAGCATTTTCCAAGCAGGGAAACCCGTTGCCGGAAAGGCGGAAAACACGGTTCGTTACGAAAAATTTTTGAATAACTTCAAAGCCGTGCGAGCGATTGATCCGTATGCCGGCAATACTTTCATTGACCGCAGTTTTTCGGAAGATATGGAAATTTCCGTTGACGATGCGGAAGCTTTATTCAAATCCTACCTCTCCGCGCCTGAAATTCAAACCATTGCTCGTTTGATTACTCAACGTTTGGGACGAAATATGGAGGCTTTCGATATTTGGTACGACGGATTCAAGGCCCGAAGCAATCTGAATGAAGATAAGTTAAGTGAACAAACCCGAAAACTCTATCCGAATGCCGATGCGTTGAAGAAACAGCTGCCGACTATTTTGATGAAATTGGGATTTACTTCCGAACGCGCGAATTATTTGGCCGATAAAATAAACGTTGACGCGGCTCGCGGATCCGGACACGCTTGGGGCGCTTCTATGAAAGGACAACACTCGCATTTGCGAACCCGTATCCCTCCGGGAGGAATGGATTATAAAGGGTATAACATTGCCATTCATGAATTTGGGCATAATGTGGAGCAAACGCTTTCGCTTTACGATGTGGATTATTACTTGATGAGCGGCGTACCGAATACCGCTTTCACCGAAGCTTTGGCTTTTGTTTTCCAAAAACGGGATTTGGATTTGCTGGGAATTAAAGACAATGATCCGAAAAAAGAGGCTATGGATGTTTGCGATAAAGCTTGGCAATTGTATGAAATAGCCGGAGTTTCCTTACTTGACATCAATGTTTGGAAATGGTTGTATGCTAACCCGAACGCTACTCCCGAAGAATTGAAGGAAGCGGTTATCCGTTTAGCGAAAGAAATATGGAACGAGTACTACGCTCCGGTTTTCGGCATAAAAGACGAGCCGATTTTAGCCGTTTATTCGCACATGATCAGCTATCCTTTGTATTTGTCGGCCTATTCATTCGGTCAAATCATTGAATTTCAGTTGGAACAATACTTGACGGGAAAAGATTTCGCCAAAGAAATTGATCGTATTTTCCGCTTGGGAAAATTAACCCCTAATCAATGGATGATTCAAGCAACCGGCAAACCGCTCTCGGTAGAGCCGTTGTTGGAAGCTGTACGAAATAGTGCGATGTAATTCTTTTCAGCGTAAAAAAGCCTGTCATTGCGAGTTTAACTGCAATGACAGGCTTTTTTTGCGTACTTTTAAATCATTATTTCATCACTTTAACCGTAGAAACGCCTTTGGCTCCGGTGAAATTGAAAAGATAAACGCCTTTGGAATAGTTCTCATCCGGAACAGTGAATGTTCCGCCGGCCGGTAAATGATAACCGGCTACTTTTTGTCCGGTAACGTTATAAACCGAAACCTCGGAATAACCCGAAGCATAAGTAAGTTCAAAATCGGCGTTATTCTTCACTACTTTCGTATCCGTTGCGGCAACCGCAGAAAGACCGGTATTTTTTCCCTGTTGTACATGAATAGACATATCGGCTCCCAAAGTCAGAATTTTAACGTCGGTTTCACGATAGCTTATATTTGCCGGTAAAGGATCTGCCGTTAAAGTATATCGAATCTCCCAAGTATTACTATTAAACACAAGATCAAATGAAAGCCATTCCGGAAGGGCTTCTCCCAGCCACCAAGTCTCCGGTGAAAAGAGAGAGGTTACATTAAACGTTTTTTCGCCGCCTCCTTCGGGAGCGTCAAATGTTTCGGAATCAGCGAATAAGAAAGAATAAGTAACATTTAAATTAAATATAAGTGAAGTAGATCCGTCATAATAACCTATTTCTCCATCTGCAAATAAGACGCAAGCATTATTTTCACCGGTAGGATCCGCATCAAATTCTTGAGCTAAGAAATTGATTTCCGCTCCGGGTATATTATTAAATCCTTTAATTTCAACCAAAATAGCATCTTCGATTTCCAAATAATCATATCCGACTTTCAATCCGGTTTCCGGATCAATTGCTATAAATCCGTTAAAAGACATTATATTATCTGCTACATCAGCAGCGAGACAAGTAGAGGTAGCAATCGTATCCGTCAAATTACCGGCATCATCTACTCTATGGATAATCATTGTAAATTCAGTATTGGCCGGACAAGTAAACGGATAGACAGCAGCCCATAAACCGCTTAGAATATATTTATGAACCGGTTTTTCAAAATAATTCGCCACCCCTTCTATAGAATTATTATAGGTTGTACCAAAAGCATATCCAAAATCGGTAGCATAGGTAATAAAATCATAAGAAAGGTCATAGTTACCGACGCCGACCATTGCTCCGTCCCCATTAATATTCGCATTTCCTCCGGCCATTATATATCTGTATGCATAAGTTCCCCAGCGATAATCGGAAGAATTTCCATCTTCCGTAGCTGTTAATGTCGGGATTTCAAACCATTCATACGGATAAAGAACATTGAGATTTTTTTCCGTACTTGTTAACACGGTACCCGAACCGTCCGGACTTTCATATTGCCAACGATAAGCATCCGATTCCGATGAAAGATTTCGCCAAACCGCCGGTTCATAAGCAGGCCCCAACATCAAATCAGCTTCATAAACCTTCCATTCCGGAGTCATGCCTACTTTGAAATATCCTTGAGGCCGCATGTATAATGCGGTAGGACCGGGTTCTTGAACGACAAGGCTATTCGATTTATCTCCGCGCGAAACGGCGGAAACGATTTTTACATCTCGATGCAATGCAAGCGGAGAAAGAACGGCTGTTTGTATTTCAGCCCTTTTCATTGACCGGGTCGCCAACGACAGATGCCTCGCCGGTTGAACGGAAGCGGCTTTTTTGTTCCCGGCAGTTCCCGTTCGAATGGATTGCGCCATAGATACGGAAATACCGGCAATGCACATTAACAAAACAAGTAACAGTTTTCTCATCTTATAAAATTTAAATAAATTAGTAATAAATTAGCAAATATATTATTGACAAGTCGTCCGAAACCGCACTTCAGTTCCTCCAACTTGCGTAAATTTCATATTCACGGGATGAATCAAAACATCCGAAAACAAATGAAATACCTTTAAATGACCAAAAATCGGAAGAACAAGTAAGAACAACAATGCGATTTTCTCTTTCATTTTGACTGTTTTTATATAAAGTTTGCAAAATTATATAAAAAAATCTAAATTTCCAATATTCCCCGGCCTCTCCCGCATACAAAGGGAAAATTGCTATTCTATTGATTCGGTTGGCAGAATATTATTCGATTTCAAGCATGACTACCGATTGGGAAGGTAAGGTAATATTCAGTTTTCCGTCGGATAATTCGGCGCCGTTGAAATCTTTTACGTTTACGGTATTCGGCTTGTCGAAAGTGTTACAATCATTGATTTTAGCGGAAGTCAGAATTTTTCCGGTAACTTTTTTCGCCGTAAAACCTTGCAATTCGGTATCAATCGTTTGAGCTTTATTAGGATCAATATTCACCAAAGTAATATGGATTTTTCCCGAAGCGTCTTTGGACGCCGAAACGTTGATTGCATCTATCTTTTTCCCGTTCATCTCGTAAGCGTCGGAAGTAACGGATACGGGCAGCAAGGTGGCATCTTGATGTACTTTGTACAAGTAATATACCCAATACGTCGGAGTGAGCAACATTTTTTCCCCATCGGTCAAGATAACCGCTTGCAATACGTTGACGGTTTGTGCGATATTTGCCATTTTCACTCGGTCGCACCGGTTGTTGAAAATATTCAGATTGATGGCGGCTAAAATCGCATCGCGTAGCGAATTTTGCTGGTAGAGGAATCCGGGATTGGTACCCGGTTCGACATCCGTCCAGATACCCCATTCGTCAACCATCAATCCGATTTGCTTTTGCGGGTCGTATTGATCCATAATGGCAGCATGTTTATTAATCAATTCTTTCATAAAAAGCGTATTGGATAGGGTATTAAAATATTCGGCTTCGTCGAATCGGGTTGCCGAACCTTTTTTACTCCAATCGCCGGTGGGAATAGTATAATGATGCAGGGAAAGGCCCTGCATTTGTTGATTAATGTTTTTCATCAAAACTTCCGTCCAATTGTAATC
Source organism: Candidatus Azobacteroides sp. (assembly GCA_009778655.1). Classification (GTDB taxonomy): domain Bacteria; phylum Bacteroidota; class Bacteroidia; order Bacteroidales; family Azobacteroidaceae; genus Azobacteroides. Next base: position 13,209 of record WRFZ01000178.1, on the reverse strand, counting down.
ATCTCCGCCGGCTCCGCAAGCAATTTTATAGAGGCGATTATCACCGTAATCGCGACAATACGTAGCATAACGACGATATTGGTCGGCATAAAAATCGGGAGTCATATTACCGCCGCAACCCCAACTTTCGTTACCGACGCCCCAAAACCGAACTTTCCACGGTTGTTCGCGACCGTTTTGCCGGCGCAGGTTAGCCATCGGGCTTTCGCCGTCGAAAGTGATATATTCAATCCATTTCGACATTTCTTCGACACTTCCGCTGCCGAGATTGCCGGTGATGTAAGGTTCACAACCCAATTGCTCGCACAAATCAAGAAATTCGTGCGTGCCGAAACTGTTGTCTTCCGTTACGCCGCCCCAATTCGTATTTACCATTTTGGGCCGCTTATCGCGAGGGCCGATGCCGTCCATCCAATGATATTCATCGGCAAAACAACCGCCGGGCCAGCGAAGGTTGGGGATTTGAATATCTTTCAACGCTTTTACAACATCATTGCGGATACCGCGTGTGTTGGGAATCGGCGAGTTTTCACCCACCCAATAACCGCCGTAGATGCAATGTCCGAGATGTTCGGAAAAATGTCCGTAGATGTGCTTACTGATAATTTCCTTGCCTTGATCGGCGCTAATAACCAATTTATTTTGTGCAAATACCGACGAACCGGCGCCGAATATCGCCATTGTGAAAATAAGAATTACTTTTTTCATGCGTATTGAATCAATTTTTTAAGTGTACGTGAGTTATAGTTATTTTAATGACAAAGGTATAAAGAAAATGCGGGTTATGCAAAACATATATAAATCGGTTTGGCGATTAAGAAAAAGGTGGATTCTTATCTCAAGAATCCACCTTAATTATTAAGGGCAAACTAATTCTTCTTTTGAAATAGAGGTTTTCAGTTATGCCTTATTTCTTTAAATAAGGCATAACTGAAAACGACAAAATAGAACTGATACACATATCTTATCTTACTCCTGCTTTTATTGAATAGCATTGATAAAACTTTGATTTGTGAAATATTTTACAAATTCCAAATCGGAAGCCGCTTTTTTAGCCAGCGAAGGATCCGATTGAATCGCTTGTTTCAGATTGGAGACTACATCATTCACATTGTTGGTTCGCGCCGCAACAATTGCTTTTAAATACGAAGTGACGGCATTCGGATTCTTTACGGCATTTAAAGTGGCTTGCGATTTACTGTAATCTTTTGTTAAAAGTTGAGCCAATGCGGCATTGTTGCTTGCCGTATTTCCGAACGAAGCGACCGCTTGGGTATAATTTCCGTTTGCAATCGCCAGAAGTCCCATAGCATTGTTTAATTCGCTTACTCCGGAAGCTTTTCCGAAAAACTGTTGCGCTTTTGCATTATCGCCTTTAGTCAATGCAATCAAGCCCGAATTCAAGTTTGCTTCGGGAGAATCGGATGCCAACGATAAAGCTTTATTAAAGTTTGCTTCGGCAGCAGCCATTTTTCCGTCTTGAAAATCCAAAGCGCCTAAGTTATTAAAAGCACGATAATCTGTGGAATAAAGTTCAGTCGCTTTTTGATAAACGGTTTCTTTGGCGGCATTGCTACCGGCCAACGAAGCGGCATACAGCAGTTCTTCTACTGTCAACGATTTCGGATTAGAGGCGGCCAATTGCGTTATTTCTTCATCGCTTTTCCCGACGATTTCAATATTAGCGGTCAAGCGGGAACGTCTTAATTGAGGAAGAATTTCTTCAGCCAAAACAGAAAAGACGGAAGAGATATTCTTGATTTCTTTTTCTCTTTGTTCGGAATCGTTATACATCGAAAGCACGCTTAAAATTAACTGCTTGTCTTGAATATTCGATTTTTCGACCAATTCTTTAAATCCTTCCCAGTCCTGTGCGGTATATCGCGCGGAAATCGGCGCATCCGCTTTTGCATTCTTCAATTCCTGTTTGAGATAAGTATTGGTATTTTGTTCTCGCTTTTCAGCTAATTTTTCGTTTAATTCGAAACCGCCGTCCGGAGAAGCGTATGCTGAAATTTCAACACTCACGTTTTGATTGGGAGTTTGGCTTGCATTGGTAACCGTATTTTTCCAATCCGTCACAGACGATTTTCCCAATTCGCCGGCGCGAAGTTCCGCTTGTTGGATAAGAAACATAATATCGGCATCATAAGCTTCTTTTATAATCCGTTGGAATTTGTCGGGAGCAATCGCCGGGATTTCCGAAGCTGCATTCACTAAAGCCGCAGTCGCTAAAACGCCGTCTCCCACTTTAATTTCCGGAAGCTTAATTTCTTTCTTTCCCACTTGAGCGGAAAAAGTAAGATAAAGTTCCGAACTTTGCATAGCCGGCACATAATCGAAATTGGAAGTCATTGTTACATTAGCGCCCGATTTTTGAGGAATCACTTGTCCGTTACCCGCTACTTTTTCTCCTTGAAAAGTATAAGACGTTCCCCAAGCTTCGCCGCCCTCGTAACGAAGAACGGGAATAACCGTCAATGTTGCATTTTTATCAAACCATTTGGGCGGGAAAGCGGCATTAATTGTTACCGGAACTTTCCCCGCTACCAATTCCAAGGGTTGCGGATCAGATTTAATGTAATTAGCGGCCAAAGGCTTAAGCCCGGATGAACAGGCTGAAAAAATAACGGCTGTCACTAATAAAAGGAGAGCTTGGCGTGAAATTTTTTTATTCATACAATTGAAAAGTGAATTAAAAAGTTATATATTTTTTATTTTACAAAGTCTGTGTAAAAGTTTGTGCAAATATATAATAAATAAAGCAAAATATAAAGAAAATTGCAATTATTTTTTTAATCAATACATAAATTTTCCGGTACGGAAAAAATAATTGCCGGTAATTTTCACGATACCAATCGTTCCTTTCGGTTTTTCGCTGAGAACAAATGCCGTTTGACCCTGTTGAATTTGTATTTTTTCCAACAATTGACCTCCGACCGAATAAACGGCGATTTGTCCCGGCGTGTCTAACGGTTCCTTTAACGTTAACACTCGTCCGGAACGGTCGTAATAAAAATCGGTATTTTCGGGAATCGTTACCGCTTCGATCGAAGTATTATTGGTGTTTCGAGCCAGAGGCTGAATCGCCAGCGAAGTTTTCATGGGTCGGTAGTCATAGGCCTCAGCCGTAACCCACCCTTTGGTCGCATCTTTCAACCATGCCGTATTCGCATGCGAAGCATTACCGAATTTCGTATTATACACACAGAATTTGGCCGATGCGGAACCGGAAATCGCGTAGGAAATAAAGAATTTCTTTGTTGCGGAAACCGGTTTGTCAAACACAACGAATGTTTCGGTCGGAACCGAATTTAAAGTTTTATCTTGCAGATTAAATCCGGAGGAAGACGAATAATTCATGTATTTGGGAGCAAAAGCAGTGGAATAAATTTTTGTCTGCGGAGAAGTAGTACCGGTATAAACGGAAACCGTTACGACGACTGTATCGCTAAAGGCCGGCAGAAGAAAATACGTCCCCAGTATTTCGACGTCATTCGTTACGTTAAATTCTTCGGCAAATTCAACGGTTTTCAAGTTACTGTTTCCGAAAACAAAACCTTGATTGGGTGAACTCAATTCGCTTGTAATCAACGAATCGCCTGCCGTATATCGGGCATTTGCCAGACGAGTGACGGGATTAAGCCGGTTCGGATCTCTTCCGGGATAGTTCATTCCACCGGCGTTCTTGGGGTCTAAATACGTTTTCAATTGATTGGTCGGAGTATCCGTTTCCCAGCCTTTACCGATAACGGAAAAATAATCCGTCATTCCATTCGGCGATGTACCCGTACATTGCGAATAGCCTGCCGTTAAAGCCCCGATAACGAGTTGATTTTCATCAAATAAAGGAGAGCCGGAAGAACCGCTGTAAGTCGAACCGATGGTCCAATAAGGAACTGCCCAATGGGAATCCGCATCAAGAAGGTCGCCGGCCGGAATAGAAACGACGCGAATGGTTCCGTCCGTCATTCCGTATTTTTTAACCGCTCCCGACGGGTGATGCAGGTTGGTATGTTTTGTGCCGGTTTCGGTCAAATCTCGTTTCCATCCGGCATAATAAGCGTTGAAATAATCGGGAGGCGAATTTTTAAATTCAAGTAAAGCAAGGTCTTTTCTTTCGAGAATCACGCGAGCGGAAGCGCCGGCAAGACTCATTTCTTCGGTACCTTTCATTTTTATATTCGCATCGCAAACCGGACGATTGTAATTGAAAAAAGCGACAATCGTACCCGCTTGACTATTATAATAATCCATATCTTTAGGATATTGCGTAGGATCACACATGCAATGAACGCCGGTCAACACATACGGTTTATCGTTGTCGGAGGTATTGTTAAGTAAAACTCCGGAACATAAAGTGCTTCCGTTAATAATCAACAAAACGGTTGAACGAATGGATTCTTCGGCTGCATTTTCGCAAAAAACGTCCGGCATACAATCATAATCCCCGGCTCTATCCCGACCCGGTTCGGATCTTAAAATATCGCGATAGTCGTGATTTACTTCGGTAATTGTAAAATGACCGGCAAACGGAACATCCGCTGGTTCCGAATACTCGACGATAATTGATTCACCGGCTACGGGCTGTATAGGTAATATTTGATCGGAAGAATTATTTCGATAATCAAAACTTCCCACTACGTAGGAATGATCGGCGCTGTATATAAACAGTTTTCCACCGGGAGGAATTTCAAAATCATTCAAGAGTAAATTAATGGAATAAGCGCCGGGCGAACGAATTCCGATTTGCTTGATGGTCGTTCCGTCGGGCAAAACCGTTTGGATACCGTCATTGATACTGATATTCGTATAAAATTTATACGCAAACCGATAACTCCCGCGCATATTTCCTTCATTAATCGCATCGTCTCTTAATACCGAATCCAAATTAAAAGAAGGCATTTCAATAAAATAAGAAGAAGCGGATCTCAAAATGGAAGGTTGCAAAAAATAAGGCGTTCCTCCGTGGCTGATCTGTGAAAAAGCCAAAGTAGCGGCAAACAGATTCGAAAGGACAAAAAACAAACGAATGAATCTCATTTCTAATTTTTTAAAATGCAAAGATACGATTATATCCCGAAAAATTGTAATTTTGCAACGATTATTTTTTGAAACCAAAAATGAAAGATTTTATAATTACTCAAGCGGAAACCGAAAATGCGGTATTGGTTGGCTTAATTACTCCGGAACAAAATGAGTCGAAGGTTAAAGAATATCTGAATGAATTGGATTTTCTGACAACCACTGCCGGTATCCGGGCGGTTAAGCGTTTTACTCAACGATTGGATATGCCTAACTCGGTTACATTTGTCGGTTCCGGTAAATTACAGGAAATCAAAGAATATACGGAAAACGAAGAACATGCGATCAGTTTGGCGATTTTTGACGATGAATTAAGCCCCAAACAATTGCGAAATCTGGAAGCGGCATTGAAAATTCGGGTAATGGATCGAACCGCTTTGATTCTCGATATTTTTGCCGCACGCGCTCAAACGGCTCATGCCAAAACTCAAGTCGAATTAGCGCAATACAATTATATGTTGCCTCGATTGAAACGACTGTGGACGCACCTTGAGCGACAAAGCGGAGGCGGAAGCAGCGGATTTCGGATGCGCGGCCCGGGTGAAACTCAGTTGGAAACCGACCGCCGGATTATCTTGAATAAAATTTCAAAACTCAAAAGCGATTTAAAAGAAATTGACCGGCAAAAATTCACGCAAAGACAAAATCGTGGAAAAATGGTTCGCGTAGCGTTGGTGGGATATACCAATGTCGGAAAATCAACGCTGATGAATTTACTGAGTAAATCGGACATTTTCGCCGAAAATAAATTGTTTGCCACCTTGGATACGACCGTTCGTAAGGTAACGATTGACAATCTGGCTTTTCTATTGACCGATACCGTCGGTTTTATCCGTAAATTGCCCACCGAATTAATCGAATCGTTCAAATCTACGTTGGACGAAGTGCGCGAAGCGGATTTGCTGGTGCATGTGGTTGACATTGCTCATCCGTCATTTGAGGAACAGATTCAAGTGGTTACACAGACTTTGAACGATATAAATAAAGAAGAAAAACCGTTTCTTATCGTTTTCAACAAAATAGACGCTTTTTCTTATATCGAAAAAGAATTTGACGATTTAACGCCGAAAACCAAAGAAAATATTTCACTGGAGGAACTGAAACAGACTTGGATGAACAAACTCCACGAAAATTGCGTTTTTATATCGGCAAAAGAAAAACAAAACATAGAAGAACTGAAATCGCTGTTGTATCGGAAAGTCCGGGAAATTCATGTCCAACGGTTTCCGTATAACGATTTTCTTTATCAAGCGCATGAAGAAATCGAAGGAATAGAGGATTGAACGATTGAAAAAATAATAAAACGTTAAGTAAAACAAAACTAAATTAAACAAAACTAATGACATTCAGAAAATTGACGCCAAAGGAAATTACCTTTTTGGAATCGCGCGATTGTACGGCTTCCGATTGGAACGACATCGAAGTTCATCCGGAATTTAACCCGAAGAATATACGCAAAGTATCTTTTTCCGGAAACATAAAAATCGGAAAAACCGACGGAACATTTACTTTTTCCGGCGGATTGAAAAAAACGGCGGGACTTCGCAATGTTTCCATCCATAATTGCGAATTGGGAGATAATGTATTGATAGAAAACGTACAGAACTACATTGCCAATTACAGGATAGGAGATAACACTTTAATTCAAAATCTTGACTGCTTGGTTACGGATGAAAAATCCGCTTTCGGAAACGGTACGGAAGTGGCTGTCTTGAACGAAACGGGAGGCCGGGAAGTGATGATTAACGATAAACTCTCGGCGCATGTGGCTTACATTCTGGCTTTGTATCGTCACCGACCGGAGTTGGTTCGACATTTGCGCGAGATGATTCGTTTTTATGCGGATAAACATGCTTCGGAAATCGGAACCATCGGCGACCATGTGAAAATTATGAATACCGGATTCATCCGCAACGTAAAAATAGGCGACAATGCCTGCATCGAAGGAGCGTGCCGTTTGGAAAACGGAAGCATTAACAGCAATGAATACGACCCGGTTCATGTGGGATACGGCGTTATCGCCGAAGATTTTATCCTTTGCTCCGGATCGCATGTGGAAGACGGTACGATGCTAACCCGTTGTTTTGTGGGACAATCCTGCCGATTGGGACATGGGTATTCGGCTCGCGACTCTTTGTTTTTCTGTAATTGTCAAGGAGAAAACGGAGAAGCTTGCGCCATTTTCGCCGGACCTTATACCGTTACGCATCACAAGTCCACCCTGCTGATCGCCGGTATGTTTTCGTTCATGAATGCCGGTTCCGGCTCCAATCAAAGCAATCACATGTACAAATTAGGCCCTATTCATCAAGGAATTATCGAAAGAGGAGGCAAAACGACCAGCGACTCCTATGTTTTATGGCCCGCTAAAATCGGCGCTTTCTCTTTGATTATGGGACGTCATTACCGAAATTCCGATACATCAAATCTGCCTTTTTCCTATTTAATTGAAAGTAAAGACGAAACCATTTTGGTTCCGGGTGTTAATTTGAGAAGCGTAGGAACGATTCGCGATGCGAAAAAATTTCCGAAAAGAGATGAAAGAAAAGATCCGAATCTGTTGGATCAACTCAATTTCAATCTGCTGAGTCCCTATACCATTCAAAAAATGTTTCGGGCCATTGATATTTTGCACGGATTACAGGAAACTTGCGGATACACCTCCGAGTATTATTCGTACCAAAGTTGCCGCATTAAAAATTCTTCACTGAAAAAAGGAATTGATTTGTATCATATTGCTATCAAGAAGTTTTTAGGTAATTCGATTATTTCCCGAATCAAAGGACACCCGTTTACTTCCGTCGAAGCGCTCCGAAAACAATTGAATCCCGAAACGAGCGACGGTTTAGGAGAATGGTTGGACATTGCCGGTTTAATTGCTCCCAAAATGTTAATTGACCGTTTATTAAGCGATATAGAATCGGGTAAAGTCAATAAACTCAAAGAAATAAATCATATTTTGGAAGAAATTCACCGAAATTATTATGTGTTGGAATGGGCATGGGCTTGGGATAAAATTCAATCGTATTACGGATTTAAACCGGATACGATAACGCCGGAAGATATTATTCATCTGGTTGAAGATTGGAAAGAAGCGGTGATAAAATTAGATAAAATTCTTTATCAAGATGCCGAAAAAGAATTTTCGCTTTCCGCTCAAACCGGGTTCGGAGCGGACGGAAACAATGATGAGCAACGGTTGGACTTCGAGCAGGTGCGAGGCGTTTTTGAGCAAAACACCTTTGTTTCTTCGATTCTGCAACACATTGAAGAAAAAACCGAATTGGGAGACCGGCTGATCAATGAAATGAAATCATTAATTACCGATATTCGTTGACATATATCAAAAAAAAATGTACTTTTGCAAACACAAGAGCTTTGTATCGGCTCATTCAAATATAAAAATAATTAAAAAAGAATGAATATGTAAAAAGCCTTTATATAAGTGAGACATATTTGATAAAGCGTTAGCTTTTACTTTTGCTTTCGAAACTTAGGAAATTTCAAAAAGCTACAAGAGTAAGTAGTCGGCGCTCACGCCTCACGGCGTGGGCTTACTCTATTTGTAGCAATGGTATCCTAAGACCTCGAAAGCGAATAAAGTTATAGTCCCACGCTTTATTATTTTTAAAAATTGCTTTTTCGGGACTTGAAAGCATGATTTTTTAACTTATGAATATACTACCCTCTGAGTTAATTCTAAACGGAATTGACACGTACCTTAGCAAATACGTTACTTCCTCCCGGAAAATCTACCTGCTTGTAATCGCTTTCATTGTACTCGCTATCAGCGCTCTGCCTTTTGTTTATGTGGATATATCGGTACAAGACGCCGGCATTATCCGCCCGATAAGTGAAAAGACGGAAATTAAATCAAGTATTACGGAACGGATTGATTCTATCTATGTCAAGGAAGGACAAACGCTTCGTCAAGGCGACACGATTTTAACTTTTCTTCAAACGAGTCCGGATTTTCAAATCGAATATCAGAAAAAACGTATCCGGGATTTGCGGGAACATATCAGCGATTTGACTTTTCTATCCAAAGGCTTAAAGCCCGATTCCTTTGCTTCGGAAAGCCGCCGACAGGAATACGCCCTGTTTATCCGGCATAAACAGGAACAGGAGACGAATCTTGCCAAATCCCAACAAGATTTGGAACGAAATCAAATCTTGTTTGAAAAAGGAGTTATTTCCGCCGAAGAATACGAAAATTACCGTTACGAATATGATAAGGACCGGAATGCCTCGGCTTCTCTGCAAAACGACCGAATCAGTCAATGGCAAAATGATCTAAACTCCTATACCAATTCTTTGGAAGAAATGACCAATTCATTGAAACAGCAGTTGAAAGAAAAAGACAGTTATGTGATTGTCAGTCTGGTAAACGGAACTTTAGACCAGTTTAGCGGGATTTATCGTGGCAGCATGATTCAATCCGGCAGTTTGTTGGCGGTTGTCAGTCCCGATTCCACGCTGTATGCCGAAATTGATGTTTCCCCTTCCAATATCGGTTATATCAGTACGAATATGCCGGTAAACATTCAAGTCGGTTCATTCAATTACAATGAATGGGGAAGCATCTCCGGAAAAGTAACGGATATATCCTCCGATTTTTTGACGGACAATACGGGAAATAAGTTCTACTACAAAGTCAAATGCAGCATGGACAGGAGTTACTTAATACGAAAAAACGGTGTAAAAGGTTTATTGAAAAAGGGAATGACGGTGAATGCGCATTTCCGGATTACAAGACGATCGTTGCTGGATTGCCTGTATCAAAAAATGGACGATTGGATGAATCCGACGCAAAACCAAAAGGAAGAATAGAAAACAAGATAATAAAAAATGAAAAAAGGTATTCAAATAAAACAACACGACAGTACCGATTGCGGCGCCGCTTGCTTGGCTTCGGTTGCCGCTCATTACGGATTGAAAATGCCGATTGCCCGCATTCGTCAGTACGCTTTTACCGACCAAAAAGGAACCAACGTCTTGGGAATGATCGAAGCCGCTCAAAAATTGGGTTTTGAAGCCAAAGGAGTTAAGGGGCCGTATGAATGTTTAAAAGAAATTCCCAAACCGGCGATTGCCCATGTCATTGTCAAAGAGCAATTGCAACATTTTGTCGTCATTTGCAAGGTCACAGATCAAACGATTACGGTAATGGATCCGAGCGACGGGAAATTGCATAAAAAGACGCACGAAGAATTTAAAAAAGAATGGACCGGCGTTTTGATATTGATGCTTCCGAACGAAACTTTTCAAAGAGGAAATCAAAAAAAGAGCGCTTTACGAAGCTTTATTGATTTGATACGACCGCACCAGAGCGTTATGACGCAAGCCCTATTCGGCGCGATTATTTACAGTATCCTCGGACTTTCTACGTCCGTTTATGTCGGAAAGATTACCGATTATGTATTAGCGGATCAGAATGTGAATTTATTGAACCTGATGAGTATCGTGATGCTCTTGATTCTTGTCATGCGAATATTTATCGGCGTGATGAAAAGCGTTTTGGCATTGCAAACCGGACAACGGATAGATGCTTCCCTGATACTGGGCTATTACAAGCACTTGCTTACTTTACCTCAGTCTTTTTTTGATACGATGCGTGTCGGGGAAATTATTTCCCGTATCAACGACGCCGTGAAAATTCGGGTATTTATCAACAACGTTTCTTTGGATTTGGCAGTCAATTTTTTAATTTTACTGTTTACCATCGGTGTCATGCTGATTTTTTCTTGGAAATTAGCGATAATCACTTTGTTATCCGCTCCTTTGTTTCTCTTGATTTACTATCTTTTTAACCGCTTGAATAAAAAATACCAACGGAAAATCATGGAAAGCGGAGCGGATTTGGAAGCTCATTTGGTGGAATCGCTCCATTCGGTTTCGACAATCAAACAATTCGGTGTTGAAACATTTGCCAATCTGAAAACGGAATTTCGTTTTGTTAACGTATTAAAAAACACGTATCAAAGCATTTACGGATCCATTCTTGCCAATAATGGAATCGAATTGGTTTCAACGGGAATAACGATTGCCGTATTGTGGGCGGGAAGTAACTTGGTTATTCATCAAGAAATAACGCCGGGTACGTTAATGCTCTTCTATTCATTGGTCGGATACGTACTTGGACCGGTCGGCAAACTGATCGCTTCCAATCAAACCATACAGGATGCGTTGATTGCCGCCGACCGCTTGTTTCAGATTCTGGATTTGGAACGGGAAGAAGACGATTCGCAAAAAATTCGATTGGAAAAAGCGGAGGTCGGCGACATTCATTTCCAAGCGGTTGCTTTTCGCTACGGTTCACGGAAACAAGTGTTCGATTCTTTGACTTTAACTATTCGGAAAGGGCAAACGACAGCCGTGGTCGGAGAAAGCGGCTCCGGAAAAACCACTTTGGTTTCACTGTTGCAAAATCTGTATCCCATTCGATCGGGAAATATTTATATCGGGAACTACAATTTATCGCAAATCAGTAACGAAAGTCTGCGGCAACGAATCGGTTCGGTACCTCAGCAAATTGAACTGTTTGCCGGAACCGTTACCGAAAACATTGCATTGGGCGATTTTGAACCGGACATGAAAAAAATCATCGCATTGTGCGAACGATTGGGCATCCGGGAATTTATCGAAAACCTGCCTCAATCTTACGGGACGTTTATCGGCGAGCATGGCGCATCGCTTTCCGGCGGCGAACGGCAACGAATTGCCATTGCCCGTGCTTTGTACAAAGACCCCGATTTACTGATTTTCGACGAAGCGACTTCCTCCTTGGATACTCTTTCGGAACAATACGTCAAACAGACTTTAACGGATTTGGCCCGGGAAGGGAAAACAATCGTTATCATTGCTCACAGGTTAAGCACCGTTAAGCATGCCGATAATATTATTGTCTTACAAGAAGGGAAAGTAGTGGAAACCGGTACCCACGCCCAACTGTCGGAAGCCCAAGGAATGTATTGGAAACTATGGAACAACCAAACAAATACGCTTTAATTCATAATTCATAATTTATAATTCATAATTCATATGATCCTATTCAAACAAATCGAACTGTTGCAACGAATCCACCGATTAATTAATGCCTCGTGTACAGGTACGCCCGAAGAATTTGCCCGACGAATGAGAATCAGTGAACGGCATTTACGGGAAATTATCGTTGAAATGAAAGACTTGGGAGCGCCGATTGAATACTCCCGGCGGAACGAAACCTATTATTACAAAGAGCCGTTTGAAATTGACATTTCCTGCACTTTCCAACGCTTATCCGACAAAGATCAAAAAAATATTTCGGCGGGAATTACATTTTTGACGAATTTTTCATTTACGGCTTTTTTTGTGCCGTGAATGCGCTTAAATTTGCAGCATCAAACGGGTTATTTGAGTGCACGCGAAAAATTCGGGCGATTTTTAAACAAAATTTGTTTGAAATATAGTATTAATTAATTAATTTTGCAGTCGTATGAAAAATTTAGATTTGAACGCCTATGGCGTAAAGGAAATGGAAAATGCCGAATTGGGAAACGTGAATGGTGGCGTGTGGGGCCCGATTGGAGCAGTTTTACTCGCTATTGCGATTGATATATGCTTAAACCCTTCTTCATCGGGTGCTGCGTTTGCGGCAGGATACAATGCGTCTTTTAATTAGTTTTAATTAAGTAATTTATTCATAAAAATCAATCGTTATGAAAACAAATCGTAATTTTGAAATAATTGAGTTGAGTCAACGCGAATGTGAAAATATAAATGGAGGGGCGTCAGAAGTAACTGAAGCAGTGTGTTGGCTCGCAGGTTATGCATTTGGTATGTTTGCACAAGCAGAGATGCTTCTGAATGATGCTAACGTCCCCTTATTGTAAAACAATCGGTTTATATAAATCAAGGATTGGATTTTATATTCAATCCTTGATTTATAGATATATGATAATAGGCGAAAAACAATTGAATAAATATTCCGAGAAGATGAAAAAAAGAATAATCAATGGATTGATGGGATGCGGATTCTTATTTTTAGCTTTTGCCCTAAAAATGTGGATATTTCCTGCATTCGAATATGTAAGCGTGATTCAGGCTCTTTTCGTTGTCCCATTCATTTACTTTCTCTTTTTAGCA
>WRFZ01000177.1 GCA_009778655.1 Candidatus Azobacteroides sp. | reverse complement strand
TGCCAAAACATATTGGTAGAAAGTCCGTCATTGTCCCAAATAAATCCGTGCTTGAGGTTATACCAAATAGTATCGAGCGTTATATGAGCAAAATCGGCATTTCGAATATAACGGTCGAAAACGTGTATTCCGACATCAAGTCCGACGACTTGTGCCGCTGCTTGCCAAGGGTGTACTTTTTGATGACTGTTAAGAAAACCGATGTTTGAAAAGGGGGTCAGAGCGGATTGCAGGTCTCTATTATAAAATAATATTCTATTGTCGGCAAACATATTTTTTCTTCTATTATTTATATTTAACTGTTGATTTTTCAACAATTGCGCTGAAACCGGAGATAATACAAGCAATAAAAGGAAAGTTAAAAACACTGAATAAAAACTGTTATTTTTCATTTTGATTCTGTTTATCAGTTATATATTGAATTATTCGGCAAAAGTATTCACTTTTCAGAAAGCATAACAGGTCTAATTTTCTCTAAAATTGGCTGAAAAGGCGTTTTCATTTTTATTTTCACGATAAATTGACCTAACCGTTTGGAGGTAACTATTAAAAGAATTTTCAAATGAGGCCGGTCGGCAAAAATGATTTAATCCTGTTCGATTTTTTTGCTAACACTCAAAATAATCCGTATATTTGCACACTAAAAAAAATTGCAGATATGATTGAAAAAATCAATGCCTTATTGGCGGAAATCAACCGGTTGAAAGTTCAAAACAACGATGAAATCGAAGCGTTTCGTATTAAATACTTAAGTAAAAAAGGAGAAATAGCTTCTTTGATGAACGAGTTTCGTTTGGTTGCTGCCGAAGAAAAGCGCTTCATCGGTCAAAAACTCAACGAGCTTAAAGAAAAGGCGCAAGAGAAAATCAATGAATTAAAAGCGGATGCAGAAAATCAAAGTTTATCAACCGAACGTATTGATATAACGCGAACCGCATATCCTTACAAAGTGGGTACGCGGCATCCGTTGTCAATTGTCAAGAAAGAAATTTGCGATATTTTCGGACGTTTGGGATTTTCCATTGCCGAAGGTCCGGAAATTGAAGACGACTGGCATGTCTTTTCTTCTTTAAATTTTGCGGAAGACCATCCGGCACGGGATATGCAGGATACTTTTTTCATTCAGCAGGGCGTGGATGTCATGTTAAGAACACATACATCTTCTGTTCAAACGCGCGTTATGGAGAAAACGCAACCGCCCATCCGAATTATTTGCCCGGGTCGTGTTTATCGTAATGAAGCCATATCCTACCGCGCTCATTGTTTCTTTCATCAAGTGGAAGCATTATATATAGATAAAAACGTCTCTTTTGCCGATTTACGGCAAGCGCTGCTCTTTTTTGCTAAAGAAATGTTCGGACAAGATACAAAGATACGGTTACGTCCTTCGTTTTTTCCGTTCACCGAACCCAGCGCCGAAATGGACATCAGTTGTAATTTATGCGGTGGAAAGGGCTGTCCGTTCTGCAAACACACCGGTTGGGTTGAAATTCTCGGTTGCGGGATGGTTGATCCCAACGTTCTGGATAATTGCGGTATTGATAGCAAGGTTTATACGGGTTATGCTTTGGGTATGGGTATTGAACGTATTACCAATCTCAAATATCAAGTAAAAGATTTACGTTTGTTTTCAGAAAATGATATTCGTTTTCTGAGGCAGTTCGAAGGGGCGAATTAATCGAAGAAAAAGGTTTTTTTATATCTGAATAATGACAAAACAAGAGCGATACAAAGCAATCATTACATGGTTTGAAAAGAATATGCCGGAAGCGGCCACGGAGCTGCATTACAAAAATCCTTTTCAACTGTTGATAGCAACGATGTTAGCCGCTCAATGCACCGACAAACGAGTGAACATGGTCACTCCGACTTTGTTTGAAGCATTCCCTACGCCGGAAGTTTTAGCTGCATCCAATCAAGAAACAATTGTCGAATATATTAAAGGAATTTCGTACCCGAATTCCAAGGCGAAACATTTAGTTGAAATGGCTCAACTGTTGGTACAAGACTACCAAGGACAAGTTCCGTCGAAAATGGAAGATTTATTGAAATTACCGGGCGTCGGACGTAAGACAGCCAATGTAATATCCTCCATTGCCTTTGATATTCCGGCATTAGCGGTTGATACTCATGTTTTCAGAGTATCCAACCGAATGGGGTTGACTGATAATTCAAAAACGCCTTTGGAAACAGAAAAAGAATTGACCAAATATATTCCCAAAAAGTTGTGGTCAAGAGCGCACCATTGGTTGATTCTGCACGGACGATATGTTTGCATTGCCCGCAAACCGCAATGCGAAAATTGCGGCTTGAAGGAATATTGCAAATATTTTTTGAATGAAAAAGGATGGATTAAAAACAAAAGCGACACCCAACTTTATCTCATAAAATGAAATAAAATTGGGCGTTTTGATATTTAGCTTTTCTTTATTTCTACCTCACAATAATTTTGGTTACAGTTTCTCCCGTCTTTACAAGGTATATCCCCTGCGGCAACGGAATCATCGTTTCGCCGGCATTGACGTTCTGCTGCTTGAATAGTTGACCTGAGGCGGTATAAATGCTTATTGTGCAGGCGTTATCTGCACGCACAAAAAGATTCTTGCCGGATACCCGGATATTGTTATTTTCAACAGATTTGATGCCGGTTCCATTTCGCAGGACTTGCACTTCCACGTTTCGCGATTCTTCAATGATACGAGTGCCGTCGTCCAACTCAAAATCAAGGTTTTGAATCTGTAATTCGTAAGTTCCTGCTCCAAGTTCCGGATTTACGGTATAGGCAATATCCATGACTTTCGTTAATTCTGTTTCTGTGAAACTTCTCAAGGTATTCGAGTTTATTTCTATCAACCATGTATTATTTTCCTTGTAAGTAATTACTAAATTTGAATTATTCGAAAACTCGGCAGATAGAATGGTTAAATCTTCATCTAATGTCATACCTTCGGGAAATTGGATTTCAAACGAACCGGTTAGTGTGGCATCGCTTGGAACAGACAGATTCAAGGTAATAGTTCCTTTGCCATCTGAACCAACCGATTGGGTTTCTTCGGGAATGACTGTTATAGGCGGATTGACATCATCTATGATTGTACCGAAAGTTTTCCATACTTCTGCTGCTTGATAAAGCGCTTTGGTACCTTGGGGAACATGTAGGGTTACCGATGGCATATTTACATCGAAAAATAAATTTCCATATATCATAGGTAAAGGAGACATCCAATTAACTGTAACATCTATTAAATTAGTACAATGGGAAAAAGCGCTGTATCCGATCTGTGTTACAGATTTTGGAATATTTATTGAAGTCATGTTAGAACAATTGTAAAAAGCATTGTTGCCGATAGAGGCCACTTGGTCTTCTATTACTAAAGAACGAATATCCCAACAAGAGGCGCTCCAAGGAGTGGTAAGAATTGTATCAGTCATATTATCATAGCCACTAAACCAAACTTCATAACCCGGCATTGATTCTGAGTTTTTGCTTGTAGAGATGGTCAAAACGCCTTCACTATCCAAATTTGCAGTCATGGTAGCCGTTAAATTCCAAGTCTGTGCAATATTTGGTACAACATCATCTGCAATTGATCCGAAAGATTTCCATACATTAGCCGCTTGATAGAATGATTTAGAACCTTTCGGCACATGCAAGGTTGCCACTGATGTATTTACAGCATTAAATATTGTGTTTACAGATACAGGCAAAGGTTTTGTCCAATTAACCGTAACATCTTTCAAACTTGTACAGTCACTAAAAGCATTATAGTTGATTGTTGATACTGAGATTGGAATCGTTATAGAAGTAAGATCACTACAACCTTCAAAAGCCCGGAATCCAATTTCTGTCACAGAGTTGGGAATAACAAATGTTGCACCTTTTTTTGCAGGATAAGAAATCAATGTTTTCTTGTCTTTATCATAAAGTACGCCATTATCGGACGAATAGGCAATATTACCCGACTCCACGGTAATAGCCGTAAGGTTTTTACAGTAGATAAAATTGTTTCCCAACTCAATGGATGTCACAGAGTTAGGAATTGCAATGGAAGTAAGATTGGAACAGTACCAAAAAGCTGCTTCTCCAATCGTAATTACCGAATTAGGTATCGTTACCGAGGTTAGACTACTACAGTCCTCAAAGGCGCCGGTTTCAATCGTTGTTACTGAGTTAGGAATAACAAAAGTAGCGCCGCTTTTCCCCCGAGGGTAAGTAATCAAAATTGTTTTGTTCTTGTTATAAAGTACGCCGGCATCGGATGAATAGGCGGGATTTCCTGCATCAACAGTTATAGCCGTCAGTCCATAAGCATCGAAAGCATTAAGTCCAATATCTGTCACTGAATTTGGTATTTGAATGATTGTAAGCGAGCTGCAATTAAAAAAAGCCCAGAACCCGATTGATGTAACAGAGTTTGGAATAGTGATAGATGCAAGTTTAAAACACTCCTCAAAAGCTTCATTCCCAATAGATATCACTGAATTGGGAATGGTAACAGTTTCAAGTTTAGAACACCAGTAAAAAGCTTTTTTCCCAATGGTTGTTATCGAATTTCTTATTACAACCGAAAGGATGTTATCACGGACAGCATACCAAGGTACGTCAGTATCATAGTCATAATCCGGCATTGCTTCCGAATTTTTACTTGTAGAAATAGTAAGCACACCTTTACTATCCAGCGTTGCCGTCATGGTGGGCGATAAATTCCAAGTTTGTCCCCAACTTGTCGTTATAGAAACAAAAATAACACAAAAAAGAAAAATAGATCGTAGTTTCATACTTCAAAAAATTTTAGATTAATAATATTTTTTTTATTTTATTCTAATATAAGGACATAAAAAAAGCGGACTTACATTATCCGCTTTCGAGGTCTACCACAACCTATAAATTCAAATAAGAAGCCCGCATTTCTGCGAGCGTTTTTTACTTATTCTTGAATTTATTTTGTAAAGTGGTAGTTTACGAAAGCAAGAATAGCCAAACGCTATTTAATATGTCTTATTTTATGCCTGTTAGCATATTATTTTTTTCATATGTAATAATTATTAATAATTACGCGGGCAAATTTAAGATTTAATTTTGAATATTACAATTTTTTTACAAAAATTTTCATTGGATTGACTTTTTACTGTCTTCGAATGGTTTTCACACAAAAGAAAATCAAATCATAATTCACACAATTACAACTAATTCTATATCTTCTATTCAATTCTTTTTTTTATATAGTGTTTAAAAGAAGTGCAAGCATTATTGGAAACGTAATCAATGTTTTGTTGCGGGTCAAACCTGCATTGATAACCTAAAACCTTCAAAAAATATCTTCTTGAAAATCAAATTATTATTCCCAAATTTGCAAATCCTTTTTGAAGATTGAAGAAAATGTCGTACTTTTGCGTCGGGTAAGTCCTACACGGTCAGCTCCCTTCGAATCCCCCAGGGTTTGACCGCAGCAAGGGTAGTCGGTTGTAGCGACGCGATGTAGTCAGCTTGCCCACTCGCCTCTTTAGCTCAGTTGGCCAGAGCACGTGATTTGTAATCTCGGGGTCGTTGGTTCGAATCCGACAAGAGGCTCAAAAACAATTTGTAGAGACGCGGCGTGCTGCGTCTCTACGTTCTTTATCACCATGCAAACAAAGGATAATCCTTCATCAAGACATTCACTTTTTGAGCGACAGACTTGATGCGCGATTCGTTTTCAACATTTGAAAGCACGGTATCTATTAATTCTGCGATTTCATCCATTAATTCTTCCTTTGCTCCGCGAGTAGTGATTGCCGGCGTTCCGAAACGCAATCCGGAAGTTAAAAAAGGAGAACGACTATCGAACGGAACCATATTTTTATTGGCTGTAATATCCGCCTTTACCAAAGCCTGTTCGGCTTGTTTTCCGGTTAAATCGGGAAATTTCGAACGCAAATCAACCAACATTAAATGATTGTCCGTTCCATCGGAAATAATTTTATATCCTTTGTCGGTTAATGCCCGCGCCAAAGCGGTTGCATTTTTCTTTACTTGCGTTTGATAAGTAATGTATTCCGGTTGTAAAGCTTCATGGAAAGAGACGGCTTTAGCCGCAATAATATGTTCCAACGGACCGCCTTGTATTCCGGGAAAGACTGCCGAATCCAGCAAGGCTGACATTTTTTTGATTTCGCCTTTCGGAGTAGCTTTTCCCCAAGGATTGTCAAAATCCGTACCGAGCAAAATAACGCCTCCGCGCGGGCCTCGCAAGGTTTTATGAGTGGTTGAAGTTACAATATGAGCATACGGAAGGGGATTTTTCAATAATCCGGCGGCAATCAATCCGGCCGGATGCGCCATATCCACTACGAAGATGGCTCCGATTTCATCGGCAATTTGCCGAATACGGGCATAATCCCATTCGCGAGAATAGGCTGAAGCGCCGGCAATTATTAACTTGGGACGCTCCCGTAATGCAATCTCTTGCATTTGTTCATAATCCACCCGTCCGGTTTCTTCTTTTACATTATATGCCAAGGCTTGATAAACAATTCCGGAGAAATTAACCGGAGAACCGTGTGAAAGATGTCCGCCGTGCGAAAGATTGAGTCCGAGAAATTTATCACCCGGATTGAGGCAGGCCGTGAAAACCGCCATGTTCGCTTGAGCGCCCGAATGAGATTGTACATTGACCCAAACCGCTCCGAAAAGCTGTTTCAAACGATCAATCGCCAATTGTTCGATTTCATCAACAAATTGGCACCCTCCGTAATACCGACGTCCGGGATATCCTTCCGCATATTTGTTGGTTAATACCGAACCGGCAGCCTGCATCACTTCGTTGCTTACAAAATTTTCGGAAGCAATCAATTCAATACCGGACGTTTGCCGGTAATATTCCTTGTCAATAATGGTAAAAAGTAAATCGTCTCGTTTCATATACAATTATTTTAAAACACAAAGTTAATAATTTTTTTTAAAACATCACCCCGAATAAAAACGGATAGTCATATACAATGTTATATCCGACCAAAAGACCCGTATTATTTACCATTGGCGTTTTTTTTAACACTCCATCCGAACTTTCCGATTAAATCGCCTAATCCGTAATATTTTCCATGAACATAAACTAGAAGCTCGGCTTTTTCCATATCAAAAGCTCCGGTTTGGGAGTGAATAAATTGTTTATCCGCCAGAATATTCACTACATCGGCAATAAACATATCGTGCGTTCCGAGCGCGATGATTTCTTTTACTCGACATTCGATACACAGCGGCGATTCTTCAAGGTACGGGGCGCCGACCACATGCGCTTTGACGGGAGTTAATCCCATTTCCTTGAATTTATCGTAATTTTTTCCGGAGCGTACACCCACCCAATCCGTTGCGTAGGCCATTTCTTCGGTTGTGAGATTAATCACAAATTCCATGTTTTTTTTAAGAATGGGATAAGAATAGCGTTCCGGACGCACGGAAATGTAGCACATCGCCGGATCGGAACAAATGGTTCCCGTCCATGCGATAGTAAGCAGATTATATTCGCTTTCGTCTTTACCCACGGTAACCATAACGGCAGGTAAAGGATAAAGCAGCGTTCCGGGTTTCCAATCTATCTTCATAGTAAAACAATATCCTCTTTCTTGATTTTCAAATCACAATATTGACATTTCAACGTTACATTTTGCTTGTCAATTACTTTAAACACCGTTTTCATCGGCTCGTGATTAGTTATGCATCTCGGATTATTGCATTTAACGATACCTTTTAATACATCGGGAAGCTGAATCTGTTTTTTCTCGATGATTTCGTAATCTTTGATAATATTCAGATTGACGGTCGGGGCAATTAATGAAATACGATTAATTTCGTCTTCTTCGAAAAATTTATCGGCAATCTTCAAAATCCCTTTTTTCCCCATTTTTTCACTGCTCAGATTGTACCCTATGGTAACGCACGTGGTTAGTTTCTCTATTTCCAATAATGAAACCACTTTGAATAATTGTTCCGATGGAATGTGATCAATTGCCGTTCCATTCCTTAATGCCGCTACCTGTAATGCTGTTTTACTGTTAGACATAATTTTTTTCAATTAATTCCGAGAACATCGCAAATAATAGCTTGACGTGCATATACTCCGTTTCTAGCTTGATCGAAATAATACGCTTTGGGATTATCGTCCACATCATTGTCAATTTCATTGACTCGCGGAAGGGGATGAAGAATCCGCAAATTCGGTTTACTTTTTTCCAACATGCTGTTTTTGAGGATATATACGTTTTTCACTTTTTCATATTCGATCAAATCGGTAAAACGTTCGCGTTGAACGCGGGTCATATACAAAATGTCCGATTGATTGATGATTTCTTCCGAAAATTCGATACATTCTTCAAAAGGAATCTTGTGTTCTTCCAACCACTGTTTATATATATCGGGTAATTTCAATTCTTCGGGCGCAATAAAATAAAATCGCGGATTAAAATGCGACATACCTTCAATCAGCGAATGTACCGTACGTCCGTATTTCAAATCGCCGACCATCGTAATCGTTAGGTTTTCCAATCTTCCTTGTGTTTTATAGATGGAATATATATCCAACACGGTTTGTGAAGGATGTTGATTGGCCCCGTCGCCCGCATTGATAATCGGAACATCCGTCACTTCCGAAGCGTAGCATGCGGCTCCGTCCAAATAATGGCGCATGATGATCAGATCGGCATAATTGCTGACCATTTTAATCGTATCCTTCAATGTTTCTCCTTTGGAAGAGCTGGTGGTTGCAACATCGCTGAAGCCGATAACTTTTCCGCCCAAACGGTTTACGGCGGTTTCAAAACTCAAACGGGTTCGCGTAGAAGGTTCAAAAAAAAGCGTAGCGCAAATTTTGCCGTCCAATAATTTTTGATTCGGATTCTCTTCGAAAAATTCCGTTTTTTTCATCAGCCGAATGATGGTTTCTTTCGATAAATCGGCAATAGAAACAAAACTTTTTTTCTTCATATCATCATGGAAGTTTTGAATACAAAAGTAAGAAAATTTTGTGTATTTGTCGAAAAAAAAGGAAAATATTATTTTTATTTTAAAGAGGTCGGATCAAAAGCCGGTTAATTTATTTTCCCGGTTTTTTTCATCAGATAATAAAACAACAGGACAATGCCCAGACCCAAAATGCCTTCGCAAAGCAAAGTTCCCGGCGCGCCTATTTTTTGCGAGACAGCGCCTACCGCCACGCTCCCCAAAGGAGTCGTACCATACATGGCCATAATCAAAATACTGATCACCCGGCCTCTCATGTTCGAATCCGATTCCGATTGCACAATAATGTTACTCGTAGTGAATTGCGCCACAGCGCCAAAACCGATCAATACGGCAAGTACCATAGCTATAGGGAAATTACTTATTCGGGAAAAACCGATAAGCGCCAGACCCAATATAATGCAGAATCCCAATAATATTTTTCGGAGCGGCGCATTTTTTTTAACCGATGCCAGAACAATAGTACCTGCAATCGAACCGACGCCGATAAAGCTGGTAATGTAACCGAAAGTGGCGGCGTCGCCATGAAATACCATTTTTGCAAAAACAGGCAACAAAGTAGTATAAGGCATTACCAATAAACCGGCAACGGCAACCATCGCAATAATGACGGCAATGGGAGGTGTGCGTCGGATATAGATGAATCCTTCGGCAAGTTCCCGCCAAATATTTTTATCGGAACGGCGAGGTTTGGCCGCTTTCGGCTGCTTCATAAAGGCAAGCGAAACGATGATCCCGCCGAAACTGACTGCATTAATAAGAAAGCAGATGCCGGCGCCGAATTTTTCAAGAATAATACCGGACAATGCGGGTCCGACCAATCGGGCAAGACTTGCCGTGGACGAGCTTAATGAAAGAGCGCTGGGTAAATCGGCTTCATCATGCAGTACGTCATGAATCATCGCTTGTCTTGCCGGAACGTCGAAAGCATTGATGATACCCAATATAACGCTGAGCGCCAATATTTCCCACACCACGTAGCGATGCAAGAGAATGAGTACGGCCAAAAGAACGGCTTGAATCATGGAAGTAATTTGAGTAATATTAACAATTTTGTAGCGGCTGTATCTGTCGGCGGCAGCGCCTCCGAAAACGGACAGCAAAAACGACGGAAATTGCTCGGCAAACACCGCTACTCCCAACATAAAAGCCGAATGAGTAAGGGTATAAATAACCCAAACCACAGCTGTTTGTTGCATGATGGTGCCGAATTGAGATATAGCTCTGCCCGTAAGATACAGTGTATAATCCGTACTCCTAAATGCCCTGAATGTATTTATTTCGCGTATTCTTTTCACTCCGAATTGTGAAATTAAAGTATGCAAAAGTACTAAATAATAAAGAATATTCAACGATTGCCGTGAAAATTCAAATGCTCATGTTTAAATACAGTTTGCATTAATTTATCTAATTTTTCATTTTTATTCTTAAAATTATAAATTCATTCTCACTTTGCGTTTAATATTATTTTTTTTATTAACTTTGCAAAAAATATGCGACAATGAACGAGAAAAAGTACAATTTCAATGAGATAATAGACCGAAAAGGAACCGGTTCTCTTAAAATTGACGCTCTGAAAGAACGTTACGGCCGGGATGATTTACTCGGTTTATGGGTTGCCGACATGGATTTTAAAACGGGGGATTTTATCACTGAGGCAATAACAAAACGTTGTAAAAACGGTATTTTAGGTTATACCGTTCCTTCTGATAATTATTATAACTCGATTATTCGATGGGTGGAAAGCCAATACGGATGGGTGATTCAAAGAGAATGGATAAGCTATATTCCGGGCATTGTTAAAGGAATCGCTTTTGCTATTCAGTGTTTCTCCAAGCCGCTTGACAAAATAATTATTCAACCTCCCGTATATCATCCTTTTCGTTTGATTCCTTCCCGGCTTCACCGAAAAGTGGTAAACAATCCATTGATAGAAGAAAACGGAAAATATCGAATGGACTTGGAGGGTTTGCGAAAAATGATTGACAAAGATTGTAAAATGTTAATTTTAAGTAATCCGCATAATCCGATCGGAATTGCTTGGGACAAGGAGACTTTGGAAGAATTAGCCGATATTTGCTATAAAAGATATATTATGGTCATATCGGATGAAATTCATGCGGATATGGCTCTCTTCGGAAACAAGCACGTCCCGTTTGCAACTGTTTCGCCGAAAGCCGCTTTGAACAATATTACTTTTATGTCTCCAAGTAAAACATTCAATTTGGCGGGCGTGATGACCTCCCATTCGATTATTCCGGATGTGGAAATTCGTAAAACTTACTATGAATTTTTACAAGCCGGCGAATTAAACGAAGGCCCGATTTTTGCTTATGCCGCTACGGAAGCCGCTTATGAAAAAGGTCACGCTTGGAGGTCGCAAATGCTTAAATACGTTGAAGGTAACATTATGTTTGCCGATAAATACCTTAAAGAAAATATTCCGCAAATCAAAGCAATTATTCCGGAATCATCCTTTTTGCTTTGGTTAGATTGCCGGGAGTTAGGATTGAAACAATACGAATTGGCTTTTTTATTTATCAATTGGGCGCGATTAGCTCTTAATAACGGCGTGATGTTCGGACAAGAAGGCGAAGGTTTTATGCGAATGAATGTCGGAACTCCGCGAGCAATATTAAAACAAGCGCTCGTCCAATTGAAAGAAGCGGTAGATAGTCATACAAAAAAACTTGTCGTTCGAGAATAAAACAGTACCTTTGCAGATTATTTTTTTAAAAAAGCACATGAAAATTTCCGATGAAAAAATGGTATCGTTAATCTACGACTTGACAGTCAATAACGAATCCGGTGAAAAAGAGTTGATGGAACGAGCGACAAAAGCAGAGCCGCTGACATTTCTGTTCGGTATGGGAATGATGTTAGAAGCGTTCGAGAAAAACATAGCCGGATTAAATACCGGCGATAAATTTTCTTTTGTATTGACTCCGGAAGAAGCATATGGAGAATACATCCGAGAACACGTGATGGAATTACCGAAAAAACTGTTTGAAGTGGACGGCGTATTTGATTCCGAACGTGTAACCGAAGGGCAAACGCTTCCGATGATGGATTCGCGAGGAAACCGAATGAGGGGATCTGTATTGGAAATACAACCGGACATGGTTGTAATGGATTTCAATCACCCTTTAGCGGGAGAAATTTTGCATTTTGACGGCGAAGTAATTGATGTTCACGAACCTACAGAACAAGAAATCTATGCTTTATCCAACGAAAACGGATGCGGAGGAGGATGCGAAGGATGCGGCAGTTCCGAAGGAGGCTCTTGCAACGGATGTCATTAACGTCATCAAAAAAACATGAATACTTTTGGGAATATCTTTCGATTAACCTCTTTTGGAGAATCGCATGGAGAAGCCATAGGAGGAATAATTGACGGCTGTCCCGCAGGAATCGAAATAAACAAAGAATTTATTCAAAAAGAGTTAGACAGGAGAAAACCGGGACAATCCGAAATTACGACTTCTCGAGACGAACCCGACAAGGTGGAATTTCTTTCCGGTATATACGAAGGAAAAACGATGGGGACGCCGATCGGATTTACGGTCAAAAATCGAAATCAACAGTCTTCGGATTATGAACATTATAAAAATGTATATCGTCCTTCTCATGCCGATTTCACTTATCGGGAAAAATATTTGATCCGCGATCATCGCGGGGGAGGGCGTTCTTCGGCGAGAGAAACGATTGCCAGAGTCGTGGGAGGCGCTGTTGCAAAAATCGTACTTCAAAAATTAAAAATCAAAATAATCGCTTATACTTCTCAAGTAGGACCCGTCCGATTGGAACGACCCTATACCGATTTGGATTTGAAAACCGTTGACGCTACGCCGATTCGTTGTCCGGATCCGGTTTCGGCGGAAAAAATGATTCGCTATATCCGACAAATCAAAGAAGAGGGAGATACCGTCGGCGGAATCGTTACCTGCGTTTGCGAAGGAGTTCCCGCCGGGTTGGGCGAACCGGTTTTCGGCAAACTCCATGCCGCTTTAGGAAATGCAATGCTGAGTATTAATGCGGCTAAAGGATTTGAATACGGTTTGGGATTTGACGGCGTTCAATACAAAGGTTCGGAAATCAACGATCGTTTTTATCGTCGCTCCGACGGAAAAATCGGAACAATAACCAATCATTCGGGAGGAATCCAAGGGGGAATTTCTACGGGGGAACCGATTTATTTCCGGGTTGCGTTTAAACCGGTCGCCACGATAATGAAAGATCAGCAAACCGTGAATGAAGAGGGAGAAACAATCATTCTTCATGCAAAAGGAAGGCACGATCCTTGCGTTTTGCCGCGCGCCGTTCCGATTGTGGAAGCAATGGCCGCTATGGTGCTATTAGATTATTACTTAATGAATAAAAGCGTATTGTTATAAAACGCATTTTTTAAACCTTAAATCAAGACTTCAACAAATTTACGGCCTTTTCCAAATCTTCCGGCGTATCAATACCGATCGTTTCTTCATTCGTAATCATTGCTTGAATAACGTACCCGTTTTCAATCCAGCGAAGCTGTTCAAGCGATTCGGCTTTCTCCAAAACCGACGGAGGCAAAGAAGTAATTTCTTTCAATATTTGAGGTTTATAAGCATAAATTCCTATGTGTTTGTAAAATACATGCGATTTCAACCATTCCGAATGATGTTTGCCGCGAATGTACGGAATGACCGAGCGACTGAAATAAATCGCTTGTCCTTTTGAATTTAACAGTACTTTAGGTGTATTCGGATTAAATAAATTTTCAAAATCATCATCGGAAGAAAAAGGTTTAACCAAAGTGGCAATACCGGTATCCGGATTTTGGAAAGCGGTTTTCAGTAATTCAATCTGAGAAGGATGAATAAACGGTTCATCGCCTTGAATATTAATGATAACCTCATAATCCGTTCTCAGTTTCAAGTATGCTTCCAAACAACGATCGGTTCCGCTCGGATGATCGGGAGAAGTCAACAGCGCCTCCCCACCCCGCTTCCGAACTGCATTGAGGATTCGTTCATCATCGGTTGCTACCACTACCCGATCCAATAAACCGGCTACACGCTCATATACCCACTGTATCATCGGTTTACCCATCAAATCCGCCAAAGGTTTACCCGGAAAACGAGTGGATGCGTAACGGGCGGGAATTATTCCTAAAAATTTCATCATTTATCTACTTGCAATATATTATTTTTTTCGCCGATTAACCAGAGTATATCGCCTTTTTCCAAAACTAAATCCAAATCGGGATTTTGCATGGAAGTATTGTTCCGTTCAATACCGATCAACAAGCATGCGTTTTTTTCTTGAATACCGGATGTCCGTATGGTTTTTCCTATCAGATGCGACCCTTCTTTGATTTGAATCTGTTTCATCTGTACTTCCGGCGACGGTTTTTCCTCTCGGTTTTTGTATTTTCTACGACTTTCTTCTATTTGTTTTTGGAAAATTTCCATTTGCGAATCCGTACCGAGAAGAACAATACGATCGCCCGGATAAATTCGTTCATTGCCGTTGGGGATATTGATTCGGATGTCGCCGCGAATAATCATTACGATATTCATTCCGAAAACTTGTCTGAATTTCAATTCTTTCAATGTCTTACCGGCAATCGGGGACTGAGGTAAGATAGCAAAATCGGCCAAGTGCATATCCCTTTCCAACACATGATCAACAAATCCTTTGGTTAATGGAGCTTTCGACTCATTATATTTTTCTTTTTCATGTAAGTTTTCCTTAAAATGTCGTTCAATCAATATCGAATGCGCTTTTAAATGAGAAGAAGCAACGAATGCCATCAAGCAAATGATTGCCAAAGTAAACGCAATAACAAAATGAGTATGAAACAATTTGAATAATACAAACATAATTAATCCCGCACACATTAACACCCGAATCAGAATAGTGAAAACCAAAGGTCCGCGGTTATTTTTGTTATCGCTCCAAAGTTGACGAAATTCCTCGGAACGATCTTTTTTAATGATAATAGACCGCATAAACGGAGCTAAGAGAATAATAACAACTATTGAAACAAGGAGATTTCCTTTTACTCCGGGAAGCAGTTCGTGTACAAACGGCACTTCGAACAAAGCCAAATAAACAATAATGATGCAAATAAAATAATTAATCAACACCATGGTAGTCATTTCTTTGAGCAATTTTTTCCATAGGTTTTGCTCATTCACCGGATGCGCCGAAGAACCTTTATTCAAGAAGTCTTGCCAAGTTTGCGGTAAAGTTCTTTCTAAAAAAAAATAGGTGGGATTAGCCAATTTCATTACGTAGGGAGATGCAAAAATCGTTAATACGGAAGACGAAACAATGATTTGATACAAAGACGACTCAATTACGCCCAGACTTAAACCCAAAGCAGCGATAATATAAGAAAATTCACCGATTTGACACAACGAAAATCCGGAAAAAACAGCCGTTTTTAAGTTTTGTCCCGATAACAGTACGCCTCCGGTGGCAGAAAGTACTTGACCTGCAATTACAACCAAACTGATGATGAAAATAGGTACAATGTATTCTCCTAAAGTTGAAAGTTGAATCATCATGCCGACCGAAACAAAAAAAATGGCTCCAAAAAAATCTTTGATCGAATGTATTAATTTTTCAATTCGTTCTGAATCAATCGTTTCAGCTAAGATAGAACCCATGACGAATGCTCCTAAAGCAGATGAAAATCCGGCGGTGGTGGCAAGAAAAACCATCCCGAGACAAAAAGCGGTAGAAATAATTAACAGAGTTTCATCATTCAAGAATTGTTTCATTTTCCGTAAGAAAGTCGGAATCAAATAAGTGCCGAGCAGAAACCAGAACAACAAAAATCCGATTAATTTGAAAAAACTATAAAGCATTTTCCAACCCTCCACTTCTTGACTGACGGCAATCGTTGAAAGAAAAACCATTAACAGAACCGCAACCAAATCTTCGATAACCAAAATCCCGAATACTATTTTTGCAAAATTCTTTTGCGTAAGTTTTAAATCGTTGAATACCTTTATAATAATCATAGTGGAAGACATACAAATCATGGCTCCCAAAAAAAGACTGCTTATGGGCGACCAACCGAAACAAATACCGGTCAAATACCCTAAACTAATCATTGAAAAGACGATGAATAAAGTCGCAATAATAGCCGTAGTGCCGACTTTCATCAGTTTTCTGAAGCTAAATTCTAACCCCAAGCCGAATAAAAGAAAAATAATTCCGATTTCCGCCCAATTTCCGATGTGCTCATATTCGGGATTATCCTTGGAAATAAAAAACGACAAAACAATTCCTGCAATAATGTACGACAATACTGCCGGTTGCTTTAACCATTTAAACAGAAGCGAAAAAGCAGCTGCCGCAACAAGGATCATTACTAAATCTACTAAGAATGGAGACAATTCAGACATGATGGATTTTTCAATGTTGACAAAGGTAATTAAAATTTCACATTCTGACCGAAAAATATAGTATAAATTTCGGTAAATTATGTAATTTTGCGGAATATTTATGAATAAAAATCGTTACATAACGGAATTAATAGCTCAAGGCGAACACCAACAATTGGATTTCAAGTTTGAGATCAGCGATAGTAAAAAAATAGCCAGAACCCTCACGGCATTTGCAAATACCGACGGCGGGACGTTATTAATCGGAGTTAAAGACAACGGTCATATCGCCGGCATCCGAAGCGAAGAAGAATATTATATGATCGAAGCGGCTTCGGAAATGTATTGTCGCCCGAAAGTCCCGTTTGAAGCGAAAGAGTGGAACATCGAAGGAAAAGTCATTCTTGAAGTAAAAGTTAATGCAAGTCTTGTAAAACCCCATCAATCACCGGATAAAAATGATAATTACAGAGCGTATATTCGAGTAAACGATGAAAATATAGTGGCGCCCGATATACTTGAAACGGCTTGGTTAAAAATTTCCGACTTAAATGGCACGCATTTAATGATTAACCGTCCGGTTGAAAAACTCTTGAATTATTTAAATGTAAATCCTTATATTACAGTCAGTCAATTCCGAAGAATCGCACGAATCAATTATCCTGCGGCCAAAAATATCTTAAGCGATTTGTTGGCAATCGGTTCTATCGGCTATCAATTAACAGATAAAAAAATTGTTTATGGAATTCAGAAACAGGAAAGATCCGTTAGACCTTAGCGAAACAGCTATGGCTTACGAAGATAATGTCATCCTTTGGTATGATGCTATCACTGATAAAATACAAAAAAGCAGAGAATTAAAATCTATTGCACAAACCTCTTATCGGAATGAAACTATCCTTTCGGTTGTTCCGCTTTCGGAAGATTCCGAATCGTTATTATCTCGTTTATTCTTCAAAGAAAGATATTTACCCGTTATAGAGCAAATGACCGAAAATAGAAAAAGGGAATGGCTCTCGATCCGGGTTTTATTAAAAGAATTGTCGGGAGAAGAGAAAGAAATACTTTATGATTCTCTTGGAAAACCCTATCTATCAGATAATTCCTTTCATATCAGCATCAGTCATACCAAAGGATACGCCGCTTTGATTTTGGACAAAGAAAACGAAGTAGCTATTGATATAGAAAAAATTTCGCCCAAAGTAGAAAACATCCGGACGCGGTTTGTGAATGAAGAAGAAGAAAAATCGCTATCGCAATCGAACGAAAGGATTCATTTACTTTTATATTGGTCAGCTAAAGAATCGTTGTTTAAGCGATTAGGCGTAGAAAACGTTGACTTCAAAACGCACTTACACATCTGCCCTTTTGAGCCGATTTTGGAAGAATGGAGTGATTTTAAAGCTTACGAAACGCGAACGAAATATCAGAATTGTTTCAAAATCAACTACTTTGTTCACGAAGATTATGTTTTGACTTATATTTGACTATATCTGCAAATATCCTCTATTATGTACGACGGCATGAAACGGATACAACGTTCCGATGATTATGCGGTGACTGATCCGACGGGGACTATTGAAACCGTTTATTATCAAACTAAACCGGTACAAGATCGGATAGCGATCATCACAACCGAATTAATTGCTTATTCCCGTTCATCATTTATTCAGAAGTAGTTGCAGACTAAGGCGTGCATCGGGTTAAATAAATTAGATGAAGCGAAAAAGTATTTGAATTTATTCCGTGAATACGTAAATCTTCCAGATGTCACGACAATGATCCAAACGAATTAATAAAGATTTTCCAAAATAAATGTCGCTTGGAATTCTTTTTTGAAGAACATTGATATTGGGATATCCGCCGTTGGATGATAGGGAAAGATCGTTCTGGATTAAACGGTTTGAATGCCATTGAAGTAGTTGCAACTCTCAAATTCGGAGTCGCAAACAAGAACGGTATGAATGACGGAAATCGTTGGAATTATACTTATACCTTTATTCTTTGCTTTTTTTTCTCATCAAGAAATGGTAACTTTGCACAGAAAACAGATACAATTATTGACGACAAATGAAAATTTCGCAAATTACGGAAACTTTGGAAGATTTCGCTCCGCTTGATTTACAAGAAAGTTTTGATAATTCGGGAATACAAGTCGGCGACATTTCACAAACCGTGAAAGGCATTTTGCTTAGCCTCGATGTCACCGAAGAAGTATTGGAAGAAGCTTTGCAATTGGGCTGTAATTTGATTATTTCTCATCATCCCCTGTTGTTCAAGCCGATAAAGAAATTAACGGGAAAAACCTACATCGAAAGATGTGTTATTAAAGCTTGTAAAAACGATTTGGTTATCTATGCGGCGCATACGAACGTGGATAATGCTTTCGGCGGACTTAATTTTTATCTGGCGGAAAAACTCGGTTTACAAAACCGGCAAATACTCGGTCCCCAAAAAGAAAATTTACTGAAATTGGTGACTTTTGTCCCGGAAGCTCAAGCCGAAATGGTTCGTAATGCTTTGTTCGACGCCGGTGCCGGTTGCATCGGCAATTACGATTTATGCAGTTTCAATGTTCCGGGTACGGGAACGTTTCGAGCCGGAGAGCAAACCCATCCGTTTGTGGGAAATCGGCACGAATTGCATACCGAACCGGAAATCCGTATAGAGACCATTCTGCCCGACCGGAAAAAATCGGCCGTGCTCCAAGCCTTGTTAGCCGTTCATCCCTATGAAGAACCGGCTTATGATTTCTATTCGTTGGCAAATGACCGGAATCGAGCCGGTTCCGGTATAGCGGGAGAATTGCCTTGTCCGGAGCAGGAAGAAGTCTTTTTGCAACGAATAAAAACCGATTTCAAGTTACAAAGCATTAAACATTCTCCGTTCACCGGAAAAGAAATCCGGAAGGTTGCTTTGTGCGGAGGCAGTGGCGCCTTTTTGATTCCGGATGCAATTGCTTGCGGTGCGGATGTTTTCATTACGGGGGAAGCGAAATACAATGATTATTACGACGTTGAAAACAAGATTCTTTTGGCGGTTATCGGACATTACGAATCGGAAATCATTACGAAAGAATTGTTTTATGATGTGATTACAAAAAAAATTACTAACTTTGCCGTTCATTTTTCAAAAACAAACTCAAATCCGGTACATTACCTGTAATATAAAAATCATGACTAAAAAAACAAAAGAAGTCGAAAAAACGGAAAAACCGATTAAAGAACAAGCAAAACAAAAGAAAGTTCTTGTAAATGAAGGAGATACAAATCTCGTAGAAGCTATTGTTCTGTCCGCAGATGAACAAGAAGATATTTCGGTTACAAACAAAAAAGAAAAACCGGTGGCTGTGGAAGACTTGTCGGTCGAGCAGAAATTAACGAATTTATATAAACTCCAAACAACTTTGTCTGAAATAGATAAAATCAAAACACTTCGCGGCGAACTTCCGTTGGAAGTGCAGGATTTGGAAGATGACGTTGCCGGTTTGCAAACTCGCATCCAAAATTTCATGCTGGATATTAAAGACATAGATACAACTATCGGACAACAGCGGATAAAAATTACCGATTCGAATACGCTGATCAATAAATATAAGGAACAATTGGATAATGTCCGGAACAATCGCGAGTTCGACAGCCTTTCCAAAGAAATTGAATTTCAAGGACTCGAAGTGGAGTTGGCGGAAAAACGCATTCGGGAATTTACGGCTGAATCCAAGATGATCAATGAGGAAATTGCCAAGTGTAAAAAGATGCTGGAAGAACGTCAGATTGATTTGCGATCGAAAAAAGAAGAATTGAACGGAATCATATCCGAAACGAAGATTCAAGAAGAACAACTGCGGGAAAAAGCCAAACAATTGGAAACAACGATTGAACCTCGTTTATTGACCGCATTCAAACGCATTCGTAAAAGCGCCCGGAACGGATTAGCCGTAGTATATATTCAACGCGACGCTTGCGGAGGTTGTTTTAATAAGATACCGCCTCAAAGACAATTAGACATTAAATTACGCAAAAAGACCATTGTTTGCGAACATTGCGGACGCATTATAATTGATCCGCAGTTGGCGGGAGTGGAATAAATGCATCCTTTACATTCTTTTCGGTATTGTCCACTGTGCGGTTCTGAACATTTCATTGAAAACAATTTCAAATCCAAGAAATGCGAACGTTGCGGATTTGTCTATTATTTCAATTCGGCAGCCGCTACGGCTATTTTTATCACCAATAATGCCGGAGAATTATTGGTTGTCCGCAGAGCAAAGGAGCCGGCAAAAGGCTCGCTTGATTTGCCCGGCGGGTTTGTTGATTTGGATGAAACCGCCGAAGAAGCTATCATTCGCGAAGTGAAAGAAGAAACCGGGTTACAAATCTCCACTCCACTCTATTTGTTTTCCTTACCTAACATTTATCGCTATTCCGGCTTCGATGTGCATACGATTGATATGTTTTTCCGATACTCAGTCAATACGTTTTCGGGGTTGCAAGCAGGCGATGATGCGGAATCGCTTTTCTTTCTCAAAAAAAATGAAATTCAACCCGAAATGTTCGGATTAAACTCGATTCGCAGGGCCGTTGAAATCCGGCTTACCGAGCATTAAAACGATTTTCATAATACTCCTTTAGCGTAGTTATTTCAATAATTTTTTTGTAAAGATATAAATTTTCGCTGTTTTTATGTAATTTTGCATGCAAAATAAAAAATAACTATCATGATAAATAAAAAAGCGCTATTGATTATCCTCGATGGTTGGGGATTGGGCGATAAAACAAAAAGAGATGTAATCTATCAGACGCCGACCCCTTATTGGGATTATCTTTTAAATACATATCCTCATTCGCAGTTGCAGGCTTCCGGCGAAAATGTAGGTTTACCCGACGGACAAATGGGTAATTCCGAAGTTGGACACTTAAATATCGGCGCCGGTCGCGTGGTTTATCAAGATTTGGTAAAAATCAACATTGCAGCGCGTAACAATTCCATTTTGGAAAATCCGGAAATTAAAAATGCGTATTCGTATGCGAAGGCACACGATAAAAAAATTCATATTATGGGTTTGGTTTCCAACGGCGGAGTACACAGTTCGATGGAACATTTGTTCAAACTGACGGACATAAGCAAAATCTACGGGATTGATAAAACCTTTATACACTGCTTTATGGACGGAAGAGATACCGATCCGAGAAGCGGCGCCGGTTTCATCCGTGAACTGGAGGAACATCTGAAACAATCAACCGGACAAATCGCTTCGGTGGTCGG
This sequence comes from Candidatus Azobacteroides sp., assembly GCA_009778655.1. Taxonomy (GTDB): domain Bacteria; phylum Bacteroidota; class Bacteroidia; order Bacteroidales; family Azobacteroidaceae; genus Azobacteroides. The sequence goes on along the minus strand of WRFZ01000177.1, from coordinate 37,983 downwards.
AAGATATTATGCCATGGATCGCGATAAACGTTGGGAAAGAGTGAAAGAAGCCTATGATTTATTAGTCAAAGGAATCGGGACGCCTGCGGAAAATCCGGTAACCGCCGTTGAACAATCCTATCAAAACGGCGTTACAGACGAATTTATCAAACCCATTGTCTGTACGAAAGCAGGTAAACCGGTTGCCGTAATCGAAGAAGGCGATGTGGTAATTTTCTTTAATTTCCGTAACGACCGCGCCAAAGAACTGACCATTGTCTTATCGCAAAAAGACATGCCCGAAGCCGGCATGCAGACGGTTCCGAACTTACAGTATTATACAATGACGCCTTACGATCCGACTTTCCGGAATGTGCATATATTGTTCGACAAAGACAATGTGAATAATACTTTAGGCGAATACCTGTCTTCGTTGGGTTTACATCAACTGCATATCGCCGAAACGGAAAAATACGCGCATGTCACCTTCTTTTTCAACGGTGGTCGTGAAGCTCCTTACGAAGGAGAAGAACGGATTTTGGTTGCATCTCCCAAAGTGGCTACCTATGATTTGAAACCGGAAATGTCGGCGTATGAAGTAAAAGACAAATTAACGGAAGCGATTAATACGCAACGATTCGAGTTTATCGTCGTCAACTTTGCCAATGGCGATATGGTGGGTCATACCGGTGTGTATGAAGCCATCGAAAAAGCAGTCATAGCCGTAGATGCCTGCTTGAAAGATACGGTTGAAACTGCAAAAGCCAACGGCTACGAAACCATCATCATTGCCGACCACGGAAATGCCGATTACGCATTGAACGACGACGGAAGTCCGAACACGGCGCATTCCTTGAATCCGGTTCCGTTTATTTATATCTCCCGAAATACCGGCGTGAAAGTGGAAAACGGAAAATTAGCGGATGTGGCTCCGAGTATCCTGCATATTCTGGGGCTGGCACAACCCAAAGAAATGACGGGACATAATTTGATTGGGTTTTAATATAAATAGCTGAACGGTAATAAATTACTGATTTAATCCAGTATATGTATGAATTATTTTTAGGAAAGAAGTTTTTTTATGCTGTATTCATTTTTTAACTCGTAAAATTCTTTTTCGCTAATAATTTCTTCATCTTTAAGCCAATTTAGGCGATTGAAAAATATATCTTCAGGAATGCCCGCATCTACTATTCCATATTTGTTTTTCAAATAGGTTTTTGATGTTTCGATAATTTGGTTAATGAAATTTAAAACGGTTTCTTCATTTGGAATTGTACGGAAAAACACTAAATTATTTTGGCCGCCAAGAAGATAAATATCGTCTTCAGACTTCTTTAGTATGTTTATTAATGCGAGTAGCCACCATAATGCTGTATTTACAATTGCAGCTCCTTTGTCCATTTGATTGGGGGCTATAAAATGAATAATCCAAAGAATTATTGGGATAGCAAGACAAATGTAAAAGAAAATTTTTCCGACAATAGTAGAATCCGATTGATAATGTATGTTATGTCCGATTTTGTCTAATTTCAGTTCGTATTTTTGATTCTTGCGTATTGTTTTGATTTCGATTATAATTTTGTCTCTGTAAAGAGTAAATTTTCTTAAACTCAATCCTCTTTTTTGTTCAAATATTGTTTTTACATCTTTCATCGTTATAGTATAAAATTAACGTCGGTTTCATATAAATATACATTCTAATACAAAGATACAACCTTTTTTGTATAAAACAATATGCCAAAATTTTTTTCCGTCCTGTAAAATGGACAAAAAACGGAAGTGTACAAGTAACAGTCGTCGTTAGAACAAGTATCAACGTTAAAAAAAAACGGTTTGCCGAATTGAAAAAAAAACCGTATCTTCGTGCGTTCAAAACGATTTATCATTATAATTATAACAAATTATGAAAAAGTATAATTTCAATGCGGGTCCTTCCATTTTACCCAAAGAAACAGTGGAAAATACGATTAAGGCAATTGAAGATTTTGCAGGTTCGGGCATCGGACTGATGGAAGTCAGCCATCGTTCCAAAGATTTTGAAGCGGTAGTCAACGAAGCCGTTGCTTTATTTAAAGAATTACTGCATATTCCCGACGGATATTCCGTCATTTTTCTCGGCGGAGGAGCCAGTTTGCAATTCTGCATGGTTCCTTTTAATTTGTTGGAAAAAAAGGCGGCTTATTTGAACACGGGAACTTGGGCAAGTAAAGCGCAAAAGGAAGCTAAGTTGTTCGGCGAAGTCGTCGAAGTCGCTTCTTCCAAAGAAGCTAACTATACGTATATTCCTAAAAATTACACGATTCCGAAGGATGCGGATTATTTCCACATTACGACCAACAATACGATTTTCGGAACGGAACTGCATACTGATATTGATTCCCCGGTGACGCTCGTCGCCGACATGTCGTCCGACATTTTTTCAAGACCGGTTGATGTCAGCAAATACGGATTGATTTACGGAGGCGCTCAGAAAAATTTGGCTCCGGCAGGCCTAACTTTTGTGGTTGTAAAAGATGAATTATTGGGAAAAGTTACCCGGGCGATACCGACTATGTTGGATTACCGCACTCATGTTAAGGAAAACTCGTTGTTCAATACGCCGCCGGTTGTACCGATTTATGCCGCCCTGCAAACGCTGAGATGGTTGAAAGCCTTAGGCGGCGTTAATGAAATGTATAAACGAAACAAGGAGAAAGCCGATTTACTTTATGCCGAAATTGACCGGAACAAATTATTCAAAGGAACAGTCGCCGTCGAAGATCGTTCACTGATGAATATTTGCTTCGTAATGAACGAAAAATACCGCGAGTTGGAACCCGAATTTTATCAATTCGCCGTTTCACGGGGAATGGTAGGAATAAAAGGACACCGCTCCGTAGGCGGTTTTCGCGCTTCAACCTATAATGCTTTACCTAAAGAAGCGGTAGCGGCATTGGTTGAGACCATGCAGGAATTTGAAAAGAAAAATTCATAATTCATAATTTATAATTCATAATTTATAATTCATAATTTATAATTCATAATTTAAATAACATGCAAACAATAGACAATTTTAATTTTTCGGGACAAAAAGTCTTTATTCGCGTTGATTTCAACGTACCCTTAGATGAAAAATTCAATATTACGGACGATACCCGTATTCGTGCCGCCATTCCCACATTGAAAAAAATTCTTTCGGATGGCGGATGCGCCATTATCGGTTCTCACTTGGGACGGCCTACAGGAGTGAGTGAAAAATATTCCTTAAAACATATTTTAAGTCGAATCACCGAATTATTAGGCGTTCATGTGGACTTTGCCAACGATTGTTTGGGTCGGGAAGCGATTGAAAAATCAGCCGCATTGAAACCGGGACAAGCTTTATTGCTGGAAAATCTCCGCTTTTATGCCGCCGAAGAAGGTAAACCGCGCGGCTTAGCCGACGATGCAAGCGAAGATGTGATTGCGGCAGCTAAAAAAGCCGAAAAAGCCAACCAAAAAGAAATGGCTAAACAATTGGCTTCTTATGCAACGGTTTATGTGAACGATGCCTTTGGAACGGCTCACCGGGCGCACGCTTCTACGGCCATTATTGCCGACTATTTCGACAGCGACCACAAATTGTTCGGATACTTGATGCAAAACGAAATTGATGCCGTCGAAAAAGTATTGAAAAATACCGTCCGTCCTTTCACGGCAATTATGGGAGGGTCGAAAGTATCTTCCAAAATTGATATTATCGAAAATTTGTTGACCAAAGTGGATAACTTGATCATCACCGGAGGAATGACTTATACATTTACCAAAGCGTTGGGCGGAAATATCGGAAATTCCATTTGTGAAGACGATAAGTTGGAATTGGCTCTGACTTTAATGGAAAAAGCGAACGAAAGTAACGTCAATATAGTATTAGCCGTAGATGCCAAAGCTGCCGACAGTTTCAGCAACGATGCCAAAACGAAAATTGTTCCTGTTGATGCTATTCCGGACCACTGGCAAGGATTAGATATCGGTCCCGATACGGAAAAGGAATTTGCCAAAGTGATTGAAAACTCTAAAACCATTCTTTGGAACGGGCCTACCGGCGTTTTTGAATTTGAAAACTTCACGCACGGGTCGCGAGCAGTCGGCGAAGCAATTGTCAGAGCAACAAAAAAGGGCGCTTTTTCATTGGTCGGCGGCGGAGATTCCGTAGCTTGTGTCAATAAATTCGGTATTGCCGACCAGATGTCGTATGTATCTACCGGCGGCGGCGCCTTACTGGAATTTATCGAAGGAAAAGTGTTACCCGGAATTAAAGCCATCAGAGGATATTAATTAATTATGAATTATGAATTATGAATTTATTTCTATCATCCCGCGCTTGACGCGGGATCCCTTGAGAAAACAAGAGATTGCGGGTCAAGCCCGCAATGACACCTAATTCATAATTCATAATTCATAATTTAAAATATAATCTATTATGAGAAAAGTCTTTTATTCCTTTGTTATATTGTTTTTTGCAGTGAATTTATCTGCTGAGACCAAACCGAGTACCCAATGGTTTGAAGAGGCGCGTTTCGGGATGTTCATCCATTTCGGCCCGTACAGTGTGTTAGGTAACGGAGAATGGGTCATGAATACTCGTCCGATTACCGGCTCCGATTACAAACGCTTGCAAGATTTGTTCAATCCGCAAGCGTTTGACGCGAAAGAATGGGTGAAGATTGCTAAAGATGCCGGCATGAAATACATTACTTTCACTTCGCGTCACCACGACGGATTCAGCAATTGGGATACGAAACAATCGGATTGGAATATCATGAATACACCCTACGGCAAGGATTTGATTAAGCAATTAGCCGACGAATGTCATAAAGAAGGCATCAAACTTGTATTCTATTATTCGCTTTTAGACTGGATGCGTTCCGATTACCAATACGAAACCGGTCGGACGGGACAAAAAGTCGGACGAACCGAAAAAAGCGATTGGAATTCCTATATTCGGTTTATGAAAGCTCAACTTACCGAATTATTAACCAATTACGGCCCAATAGCCGGTATTTGGTTCGACGGTCATTGGGATCAAACCGCGCACGAAAACCGAACTTCTCATGAAACAGCTGTTGATTGGCATTATCCCGAAATTTATGAATTGATTCATCGGCTGCAACCCGAATGTCTGGTGGCGAACAACCATCACCTTCCTCCCCTGCCGGGCGAAGATTATCAGATTTTTGAACGGGATATTCCCGGAGAAAATAAATCGGGGTTGAGCGGTCAGCAAGTTTCACGTCTTCCTTTGGAAACTTGCGAAACGGTGAACGATAATTGGGGTTTCTCGATTACCGACGATCATTTCAAATCGCCGAAAGAACTTATTCATTTACTGGTGCGAACAGTCGGAACCGAAGCCAATTTGCTGTTAAACGTAGGCCCGATGCCGAACGGTAAAATCCAACCCGAATGTGTCGAACGACTTCAAAAAGTCGGCGAATGGATGAGGAATTACGGTTATACCTTATATAATACGAAGCAAGGATTTGTATCGCCGCAAGATTGGGGCGTAAGTACTTGTATCGGCAAAACGCATTACATCCATATTTTGGATAAAGATATATCTGCACTTACTTTAAATATTCCCGGATTCCAATCGGCGAAAGGAATCAATTTCGAACAACCGGTCGTGTGGAAAAAAGATAAAAAAACGGGAGATATTATTTTTACATTCAACGGCGCTTTAGATGAAATAGATTCAATTATTGAAGTCAAAGTAAAATAATAAAATTTGAAAAGAATGACCCCATGATTTGGAATGAGACAATGGAATGTATGTCCCGAAAGGATATGCGAAAACTTCAGGAAATCCGACTGAAAAAAACGGTCGAACGTATTTATCACAACTGTGAGCCTTATCGAAAAAGAATGCAGGAAAAAGGCATTACTCCCGCCGATATTCAAAGCTTAGACGATATTGTTAAACTGCCCTTTACCTCTAAAAAAGATTTGCGCGATTATTATCCTTTTCAACTGTTAAGCGTTCCTTTATCGGAGGTTGTCCGCATACAAGCTTCTTCCGGGACGACCGGAAAGCCGATTGTCGTAGGATATACACGCAACGACTTGAATATTTGGGGTGAAGTCGGCGCGCGCTGTTTTACGGCTTTCGGATTGGGTAGAAACGACGTAGTACAAGTTTCATACGGATACGGCTTGTTCACCGGCGGATTAGGCGCTCATTGCGCAGTTGAAACCATAGGAGGTACGGTTATTCCCATGTCGAGCGGTAACACGGAAAAACAAATTCTGTTGATGCACGACTTAGGCGCCGTCGGTTTAGCTTGTACGCCTTCCTATGCTTTATTTTTGGCCGACGCCCTACTCGACTCCCCAATTCCGCGCGAGGAATTTCAGTTGAAAATAGGCGCTTTCGGAGCAGAACCTTGGACCGAGGGAATGCGTAAAGAATTGGAAGAAAAATTAGGTATCAAGGCCTACGATTTATACGGCTTGACCGAAATCATCGGGCCGGGCGTCGGACACGAATGCGAGTGTCAAAATGGTACGCATCTGTGCGAAGATCATTTTTACCCGGAAATTGTGGATCCGTCAACGGGTGAACCGCTTCCGCCGGGAAAAACCGGTGAATTGGTATTTTCGACCATCACCAAAGAAGGAATGCCTTTGCTTCGATTCCGTACCCGGGATTTAACGAGTTTAAATTACGAACCTTGTTCCTGCGGTCGCACTTCCGTGCGGATGAATCGTATTTTAGGACGTTGCGACGATATGTTGATTATTCGCGGCGTTAACGTATTTCCGTCTCAAGTGGAAAGCGTCATTTGTGAAATGCCGCAGTTGGAACCTCATTACCTACTGGTTGTGGATCGGGTGAATAATTTGGATACTTTTGAAGTACAAGTAGAAGTGAAGGAAGAATTTTATTCCGACGAAATAAGCAAAATGCTTGATTTGCGGAAACAAATCATACACCGTTTGCAAAGCGTGTTGACTATTTCTCCGGAAGTCCGTTTGGTTGAACCGCGCACCATTGAACGAAGCCAAGGCAAAGCCAAACGTGTAATTGATAAAAGAAGTTTCATATAAATGACTATAAATATAAATTATACTATGTTAATCAAGCAATTATCCATTTTTTTGGAAAATAAGAAAGGCCGTTTTACCGAAGTAACGACTATTTTGGGGGATGCGGGTATCAACATGACCGCTTTCACGGTTGCCGAAAATTCCGATTTCGGGATTGTACGTTTGCTCGTTTCCGATCCGGAAAAAGCAAGAAATGTGCTGCGAGATAATAAATATGCCGTAAGTGTTACGGATGTACTCTGTGTGCAAACGCCCAATGAGCCGGGCGCTCTGTCGAAAGTGATGGACATCATCACACAAGCTGATATTTCCATCGAATACATGTATGCTTTTTCACTCGGAAAAGGAGCCGTAGTCGTTATTCGACCCGACGATTTGGACAAAGCCGTATCGGTTTTGTCTGAAAATAAAGTGGCGCTGTTGGCATCCGGCGATTTGTTTGCATTGTAATGCATACGCTTAACGCGTTTCCAATAGCACGCAGATGACACAGATGGTACGGATTTGCGCAGAAAAAAATAAATCCGCACAAATCCGTACCATCTGTGTCATCTGCGTGCCATAATCTCTCTTCCTTCAGTTTTTTCATTATTATTGTAACAAATTCACCCGCATACTCGTCTTCTCGATGAAACAAAAAATATTTATTGTATGAAAACGAAAAGAACCGTATTTATTTTGCTTGCATTATTTTTAACAAGTTCCGTAATGTACAGTCAAAAAAGCGTAGATCAGCTTTTTAATGAATTTTCAAAAGAAAAGGATGTAATACATGTAAGTGTGGGACAGTTCACAATGGCAATGGTCAGTCTTTTTCAAGACGTAATGGGAGTCAAGAGCGTAGAAGTATTCAGTTTCGACGAATGCGAACCGTCCGTGAAAGAGCGACTGAACAAAACAATCGCCGCTTTGAAAGATGAAGACTACGAAACCATGGTTTCCGTAAATGAAGACACGGAACGCACAAAAATTCTGGTGAAAGTGAAAGACGAATCCATTCGGGAATTAATTGTATTGACGACCGGCGATACTCCGGCGATTGTTCGTATCAAAGGGAAAATCAAGCCGTCGGATATTGAAAATGTAATCAAAGAAAACAAATTAAGTAAAGAATGAATAATGAATGCGGAGGAGTTCAAAAGAACCTATTATCCTTTTCATCCGAAGCTCTACCGAATTGCTTTCGCTTTACTAAACAATGCCGATGATGCAGAAGATATTCTTCAAGACACGTATTGCAAATTATGGAATAAACGAACGGAGCTAATCGGGATTAATCAACCGGAAGCGTTTTGTGTCAGATTGGTAAAAAACCTTTGTCTGGATTTCCTTCGGGCGCCGAGAAATCGGCCGGATAATGAATCAATAGAATCAGTGACGGTTATGACCGAAACAAATCCGGAAAATGAACTGGAAAACAAAGAGAAAATGCAGCACATCGAAGCGATGATTGAACAATTGCTGGAGAAACAACGTATAGTTATACAAATGAGAGGATGCGGCGATTGTTCGTTCGAAGAAATAGAAGCCGCAACGGGAGAAAGTGCGGCAAATGTGCGAGTACTGCTTTCAAGAGCTCGAAAAACGTTAAAAACCATGTTAATAAACCGTAATTCAAAAAAATATATACAATGGACATCGAACTGCTGATAAAAAAATTTTACGAAGGAATTTCTACTCAAGAAGAAGAACTCCTTTTAACCGAATATTTTTTGAATGAAAAAAATATTGATAAACGTTGGAAAGAAGAACAACAACTGTTCCGTCTTTTGCACGATACACGGATTCAAGTCCCGGCCGGCGTTTCCGAACGATTGGAAGAATCAATTGGGCAAATGGAAGCTTCACAAAAATCCATACCTAAACAAAATTGGTATTATTGGATAAGCGGCGCCGCGGCAGTGGCATTATTGTGCATCGGACTCTTTTTTGCCACGCGAAAACCGTCGCCGCCCAAAATGGCAGATACTTTCAACAATCCGGAAGAAGCCGCATTGGTAGCAGAACAAACTTTAGTCTTTATGTCTTCCGAATTGAATAAGGGACTGAATAAAGTGACTGATACCGAACATGAATTTGAAAAAGTAAATCAACTATTAAACAAAACATTTAAATAAATAAAGCTATGCAAACAAAATATTTTCTTGCCGTCCTTTGCTTATTTTGTACAAGCATCGGATTTGCGCAAAGCAAATTATTCGACAAATATGCCGATATGGATGATGTAACTTCGGTTTATATCTCAAAAGCGATGTTTCAACTGATGCCTCAAATAGAAAAAGTCGGGGTAAATTTGACGAATATGAAAGGGAAAATCGAATCGCTGCAACTTGTTTCCACCGAAAAGCAAGACAAGATAGCGCAAATGAAAAAAGAATTTGTTCAATTGGTCAGCTCTAAACATCAGGAATTGATGCGCGTCAAAGATGGAAACAGCCGCGTTAATTTTTATTCCGACATGGAAGGCGACCGGATAAAAGAATTGATCATGTTGGTAGAAAGCGATGATAATTATACCGCCCTCCGACTTGTCGGCGATTTCACGATAAAAGATATTCAAGAAATTACGGATAACAATGATAAGGAATAAAAAGTAAGAAACGAGGCTGTGTCTAAAGTCTTTTTGAGACAGCCTCTACTTTATGGAATCAATGTAACAAGCTAATTTTTCGGAAAGTTTTTTTGCTCCGATTTCATTCAAATGATTGGCATCATAAAAATCGGCTGCCGTAAAATCGGGATTTTCAAGCCAATTGATATAGTAACAATTATTGTGTTTCGCTGCGAAATCGTCCATTGTTTCAATCGTTTTATTCCATTGTTCCGCATTCAAATTCTCCCGATAACTGCGATAAGCTGGAGGGGTAATAAGTATCAATTTCACGTCTTTCCGATTGCATAACTCAGCAAATGAGTTTAATATCTCTATATTTTCCGTAAATATTTTTGCGTTTTCTTTTGAATAAATAGTTTTGATCGTGTGATAAGATGCCGTAGCTTTCCCGGTTTTTTCTAAATCAGCTGCATTTCCGGATGAAAAATTGGTTCCCCAACCAAGCTCCGAAGAAAAAATATCATTCTTTTTCTTCACATAATATTTGTATAATCGTTCAATATTGATTCCGAGTTTACCGTTCAGCAGTTCGGAATTATCCTCCGGAGATTTTGTTTTTATTCCGTAATAAAGTGCATAATTTTTTATTCTCCAAGACTCTACCCCGCTTTCTAATTTGACCCACAATGTGGGATATGAAATCGGTATAATAATAAATTTTAAATCATTCAAACGGTCTTGATACTTATTGAAAACTTTCAAATCCAAATCCAAGGTTTGAGATACATGACAGGCATTGAATGTATTTTGTGAAAAATAAACCGGATTTATTCCATAATATGCGTCCGAAGAGCCTAAAATCAATAATTCTATTTCTTCGGCATGTTTATCAAGATAGCCCTTCTTATAGGTGTAATCATTGGGGATTTGCCGTAACAAATATTCCATAGACCCGGCCAAAACAACAATAGGCAAAAGCAGTAAACACGTTTTGAGAATGAATCGTTTCATAAATCAAAATTGAAAGTATATGAATATCTGTTCTTTTCCGGCGGATAAAAATATTAATAACACAAGAACATAATACATGGCGTATCTGAAAACGGGCTTCCACGTTATTCCCAATTTTTCAAGTCCGAAATTATTTTTTCTTTCGGACCATTCCACAATCAGCATACAAGCAACAACAAACACGCTTTTCAATAAGAGCGTATTTTCGTCCGGCATAGAATAAAACGAACGAATATTCGCCATTCTTCCCAAATATTCAAATGCTTGTCCGAGAGTGTCGGCGCGAAAAATGACATTTCCTACGGATACTAATCCAAAGGTTAACAGGATATTAAAAAATACTTTGGGTTTAGGGAATCCCCATCCGTAAGTCATTAATTTGTTCTTTTTAAACATAGCTCCCGATAAAATCAAAGGAATATACAACAACCCGTTATACAAACCGAAGAATACAAATTTCCAATTATCGCCATGCCATAAACCGATAAGTATAAAGGTTATCATTATGGCGGCTATCGTACCTCGATTCCCCCAATCCCTCCATTTGATATTCAAAGGCATAAATACATAATCGGTCAACCAGGAAGTAAGTGAGATATGCCACTTTCGCCAATATTCCGCAATATTTTGAACAAAAAACGGATAATCGAAATTTTTGGTTACACGAAATCCCAATAACTTTGCCACACCGATCGCCATATCGGAATATCCCGAAAAGTCGGCATACATTTGGAACGAATAAAAAACGGCAGCCAACAACAATGTACTACCCGTCTGCATCTGATAATCGCCGTCGAATGCTTGATTGACAAAAACCGCACAGTTGTCGGCTACAACTATTTTTTTGAACAGTCCCCACAAGATTTGCCTCATTCCGTTCACTGCGAGTGAATAATCAAATACCCGTTTGCTTTGCAATTGCGGAATCAAGGTTGCCGGACGGTCAATCGGTCCGGAAAGAATACAGGGGAAAAACGCCACATAAGTTGCAAACACGACAATATCGCGTGTCGGTTCAAATTTGCCGCGCTGAATGTCAATGATATAACTCAGTAAACGGAAAGTATAGAAACTGATACCTATCGGCAGAATAATTTTGAAAGTATGCAGATTGGTTCGTAATCCGATACTTTCAAACAGATCTTTGAATGAAGATATAAAAAAATTGGTGTATTTGAAATACAGTAATGTTCCGATACCGAGAATTACGCCTGTTAACGTAAACAGTTGTTTGCGTTTATCGGTTTTTGCCTCAAATACGGCAATACCCAATCCGTAAAAAATGACTGTTACCGCTGCAAGTAAAGGCAAAATCTTCCAATTTGCCCATGCGTAAAACACATAACTCGTAATAAGTAACAATACATTTTGTCCTCTTGTTTTTTCTTTCAAGAAAAAATGATAGAGAGAAAAAACGACTGTAAAGAAAATTAAAAATTCAATAGAATTGAATACCATTTTATTTTTCCAACAATTCAATTAAACCAATATCTATGTTATACAAGAAGCTGATTTTTCTATTATTGAATGCAACAGCCGGAACGGGTTCAATCAGTACTTTAAAATCTTGTTTTTCCATATCTTCTATAGTCTCTTGTAAATTGTCTGTTTCATAACAAAAATGATAAGCTGAAACGCCCGATTTTTTCAGAATATTAGACACCGGCGAAATTTTATCCGCCGGTTGAACCAATTCCAATAAAGGACTGTCGCTCCGCTTCAAAAATGCAATATATACTTTTTGAATAGGGTCATTAAAAGTTTCCGTCATATCATACCCTTTATTCACATACCATTTTGCCGTTTCTTCAATGGAATGAACGGCAACTCCCACATGATGAAAATCCATTCGGTTTAATTTTGAATAAATTGCTTTCAATAGTATCTATTATGTAATCTCTCCGCGTTATTCCCAAGCCAAAGCGCTTGCGCCCAGAATAGCGGCTTCCGCATCATTCAGTTTGGATATGAGCACTTCCGTCTTTCCTTTATAAACATTCAACATATGATCTTCCATCGCTTTTTTCAGAGGATCAATCAAAAAACTCCCGGAGTGAGACAGGCCGCCGAAAAGAATGAATGCTTTCGGACTTGAAAACGCGACAAAATCACAAAAGGCTTCACCCAATATTCTACCGGTGAAATTAAAAATTTCAATTGCTAATTTATCTCCTTTTTTTGCCGCTTCATAAACATCTTTTGAAGTAATCGGACGATGTTGAATTTCCCGTAAAACCGATGCTCTTTCCGGTTGTATTTCCATAAATTCCCGGGCGGTACGAGTAACTCCCGTCGCAGAAGCATACGTTTCCAAGCAACCGGTGCGACCGCAACCGCAAATTCGCCCGTTTTCACGAATTACTCTCACGTGACCCAATTCGCCGGCAAATCCGTCGTGTCCGACCACTAATTGTCCGTTGGAAACGATTCCGCTTCCCACACCCGTACCCAATGTAATTACGATAAAATCTTTCATCCCTTTCGCCGCTCCGTAAGCCATTTCTCCTAAGGCAGCGGCATTTGCATCATTGGTTAACGAACAAGGTAAACCCGTTTTTTTTCCCATCATTGCAGCCAGAGGAACAACGATTCCTTTTGCCCATGGAATATTGGCGGCATTTTCCACGGTTCCGTCGTTCATATTTCCGTTCGGAACTCCCATACCGATTCCTTTAATCAGACCCTTTAAATTGTTCTTTTCGATTAAATCATTGACCGCATTTCCCAAATCGTTAACATAATCTTCTCCTTTGGTATATCCTAAGGTGCTGATGGAATCCCGAAACAAAATTTCTCCTCTCCTGTCCACAATCCCGAAAGCAGTGTTTGTACCGCCCATATCAATCCCAATTACATACGGTTTATCCATTGTTGTTCGTTTTTATTATTAATATTTGATACAAAATTAGGAAATCTTAATCACACATTCAAATTTTTCCTTAATTTTGCGAAAACATTAAATAAAAGTATATGCGATTAATCATTCAACCCGACTACGAAGCGTTATCCGAATGGGCAGCATATTATGTTGCATCCAAAATAGTTAAAGCCAATCCTTCCGAAGATAAACCTTTTGTCTTGGGATTGCCGACCGGCTCTTCTCCCTTGGGAATGTACCGCCATTTAGCGGAATTAAACCGAAACAAGTTTGTTTCATTCAAGAATGTCATCACTTTCAATATGGACGAATATGTAGGGCTTCCGGAAGAACATCCCGAAAGTTACCATTCATTTATGCGGAATAATTTTTTCAGACACATTGATATCCGTCCGGAAAACATTAATATTTTAAATGGGAATGCACCGGATTTGGAATCGGAATGTATTCATTATGAAGAAAAAATCAAGCAAGCCGGCGGCGTTGATCTATTTATAGGAGGCATGGGAGTTGACGGACACATTGCTTTCAACGAACCCGGTTCTTCCTTAAATTCAAACACCCGGATAAAGACATTAACTACCGATACGATTGCGGCTAATTCGCGTTTTTTTGATAACGATGTGAATAAAGTGCCGAAAACGGCATTGACCGTAGGCGTCGGAACCGTTATGCGTTCCAAGGAAGTTTTAATTTTGGCGAACGGACTTGCCAAAGCGCGCGCGTTGGCGGAAGCGGTCGAAGGCGCCGTTTCTCAGAAGTGGACCATTACGGCGCTTCAATTGCATCCGAAAGGAATCATCGTTTGCGATGAAGCGGCCACTTATGAATTAAAAGTGGGGACTTATTCTTATTTTAAGGATATAGAAAAAAACAATCTGAATTGTAAAAATTTGTTGAAATAATTACATATATTTGTACATTTTTTATATAAATAATCCACGCAAAATACCATGAATAAAATAAGACCGGATAAGAAAGACTTTCGGAAAACAATAGACGGAAAAGAAATTGAATTATTTTATTTATCTAATTCAAAAGGTATGGAAATGTCCGTAATTAATTACGGAGCTAAAATCGTTTCCTTGCATGTGCCGGACAGAAACGGAAACCAAGTGGATGTCGTCTTGGGAAAAAGGTCTATTGACGATTATTTAAACGATCAAGAGCCTTATTTCGGCGCCGTTTGCGGACGTACCGCCAACCGGATTGCAAACGGACAATTTTTTTTGGAAAACAACGACTATTATTTAGCCGTGAATAACGGTCCCAATAATTTGCACGGAGGTATCAAAGGGTTTAACGCCGTTGTGTGGAATGCCCGACAACCGGATGAAAAAACGTTGGAATTGACTTATCTTTCAAAAAACGGAGAAGAAGGCTATCCCGGAAATTTACGGGTCACCGTTATTTATCGCTTAACGGAAGATAATTCGCTTGAAATTTCTTACGAAGCGACTACCGATCAAACGACTATCGTCAATCTGACCAATCATTCCTATTTCAATCTTTCGGGCGAAGGCGATCCGTATATAGGGGATCACACGCTTGTTATCAATTCCGATTATTTTTTGCCGACTAACGATGTGGCAATTCCGCTGGGAAAACCGGAAGAAGTGGAAGATACGCCGTTTGATTTTCGTTCCGAACATACCATCGGCGAACGAATCGAGGAAGAATTTACGCAATTAATATACGGAAACGGTTACGATCACAATTTCAATTTGAATCGTTCCGGAGAGGGTTTAATTTTTTGTGCAAGAGCGGCTTCTCCAAAGACCGGTATTGTGATTGAAGTTTTCACGACCGAACCGGGAGTGCAGCTTTACACCGGTAATTATTTGGACGGAAGTTTCACGGGTAAAAACGGGCATCGGTATCCGAAACGGTCGGCATTCTGTCTGGAAACGCAGCATTTTCCCGATAGTATTCATCATCCCGATTTCCCGACAATCATTTTGGAGCCGGAAGATACCTTTCGGTCAAAAACCATCTATACATTTTCAACGGATAATACTATTCACTAAATTAAATATTATAAATAATCTAATAAACTAAGTATCATGGTACAAGAGAAAAAAAATTATTTGTTACCCATTATCGTGATGATCTTCCTTTTCGGTATGATCTCATTTGTTACAAATTTAGCTTCTCCCATGGGAGACATATTAAAGTATCAATTTCAAGTACCCAACTGGATGGGAACCCTCGGCGTCTTCGCCAATTTCATTGCATACGCGGTGATGGGCTATCCGGCAGGTAATTTACTTCAAAAACTCGGGTACAAAAAAACGGCGCTTATTGCGATTGCCATTGGTTTTGTAGGAGTCGGCATCCAAACTTTATCCGGAGTGTTCGGAAGTTTCGGCGTTTACTTGTTGGGAGCTTTCGTTGCCGGTTTCTCCATGTGTTTACTGAATACGGTGGTCAACCCCATGCTGAATAAATTAGGCGGAGGAGGAAATAAAGGAAACCAATTGATACAAATAGGCGGCTCTTTCAATTCTCTTTCCGGTACGGCTGTTATTATTTTGACCGGCGTATTAATTCCCGAAATAACAAAGGCTCAAATCAGTCATGTCTTCCCCTTAATGTACACTGCTTTAGCTATTTTTGCATTTGCATTCATCGTTATCGGATTAACCGCTATTCCCGAAAACGAAAATAAATATCAAGAAACTGCCGATAAATCTCAATACAGTCCGCTATCTTTCCGTCACTTTATTTTAGGCGCTTTAGGTATATTTTTATATGTAGGCGTTGAAGTAGGCGTTCCCAATGTATTAAACAAATGGCTTCAAAATCCGACCTTGGATGTTTTACAATTGCACGGCTCCGGAAATGCCGAAGCGATTGCCGGTTCCGTTGCGGCGACTTACTGGTTCCTGATGCTTATCGGACGACTCATAGGAGCTGCTATCGGAAGTAAAGTGTCCGCAAAGACCATGTTGGGTGTAGCTTCCGCCATCGGTTTGGTATTAACCTTATCCGCTATGTTTGCTCCGGATTCCGTAATGATTGATTTACCGGTATTCAAAAACGATGCGGAAGGGTTGTTCGGCTTAGCGAGCGTACCCGTTAATGCGGCGTTGCTTGTTTGCATCGGTTTGTGTACTTCGGTGATGTGGGGCGGAATCTTTAATCTTGCGGTGGAAGGCTTAGGAAAATATACGGAAAAAGCTTCCGGTATTTTCATGGTACTTGTTTGCGGCGGAGGCATTCTGCCTTTATTGCAAAACGGAATCGTTGATATGGCCGGCGGCGTGGGTTACCTAGTCAGCTATTGGGTAGTCGTGGCAGGTCTCATTTACTTATTCTATTATGCGATGGTCGGTTGCAAAAACGTAAATAAAGACATTCCGGTAAATTAACGGAATACGTTCTATCAATGAAAAGGCCGTATCAAAAGTGATGTGTCATTGCGGGCGTAGCGTAGCGAAGACCCGCAATCCCCGGATAATAAAAAGGGATCCCGCGTCAAGCGCGGAATGACAGGTTTTTGATACGGCCTTTTAAAATTAATTGATAACGGATGAGTCACCACGGGAAATTGCGGGAAAATAAGAGTTGCGAGAATTGCGGACAATTCGTGGAAAAACGGTTTTGTCCGGAATGCGGACAGGAAAACGTTGAAACACGTCAGCCTTTTCATTATCTTTTCATTCATTTCACAGAAGATTTTGTGCATTACGACAGTCGGTTATGGAAAACTATCCGATATTTGCTTTTTCATCCCGCAAAATTAACCAAAGAATACCTTGCCGGCAAACGAAAGCGTTATGTGCCTCCCGTTAGTTTATATATATTTATCAGTTTTATTACGTTTTTCATTCCGGCAATTCTTCCGGATACCGCCGAGAAAGAAAAAGAACAGACACAGGAAATGATTACCGGAACGCAAGATAACAACAGTAACCCGGAAGAAAGCGCGCCAAAACCTCAAGAACCGGCTGCTAAAAAGCAAGTGAAGAACAATAAACAAGAAAAAACGGCGAAAACGACCGATAAAAAGTCCGAAGATAATGATGATGAAAAGTCCGAGGACAATAATAAAAAAGAAAAATCAGTCAAAGAAACTTGGGAGAAAATAGACAAAAACAAGGAGAAAATTCAAGAAAGGATTATGCATGATTTTCCCAAAGCGATTTTTGTATATATGCCTATTTTTGCTTTCTGGCTTTGGATATTTCACAACAAGAAAAAATGGTATTATTTCGACCACGGCATTTATACGCTCCACTATTTTTCGTTCGTTCTGTTAGGCAGCCTATTATTTATTTTGATCCGATGGATAATATCGTTCTTTCAATTAAGGACAATCGGATGGATACATACCGGTTATGTCTTGTTTTCAATAACGCTGTTTTTTTATTTTATCTATTATTTTTTTCATTCCCACCGAGTGATTTACAAAGAAAGCAAAGCAATATCGCGTCTTAAATGTATTTTCATGTTCTTCATTAACTCGTTTTGTATGATCTTGTTTCTCCTTTTGTATCTGGTTGTCGAAGCATGTATTACAGATCATACCATTTTTACTAAAATAGCTAAAATTAATTGGTGAATTCTGATTAATGTTGTGCAACAGACACCACGTATCTATATCAAGCTAAAAACAAGGCTCCGACATTGTAAAACAAAACAACTTGCCATTTTGTTAAAAAAAATTAAAACGAGCGAAATCCTAACTATTTTTTATAATTTTGCGGCAAATTCGGGATTTTATATCCTAACCGGTTCAATTCAAATTTTCACGCATTAAGAATGAGAAATAAGCGTTCTATTTCATCGGCGACTTTTATTAATTCAAGATTAACTGCTACCATAAGTATTTCTTTGGTTTTGTTTTTGCTGGGGTTAATTATTTTGCTCGCTTTTATGGCAAAAAATTTATCTTCCTACGTGAAAGAAAGCCTTTCTTTCGATATTGTCTTATCCGACGATACGAACGAGGCGGAAATTAATCGAATAATCAAAAAATTAGAAGCGACCGATTTCGTCAAAACCACCGAATATATTTCGAAGGAAGCGGCTGCAAAACAATTGGAAGCCGATATAGGACAAAACCCGGAAGAATTTTTGGGATTTAATCCTTTGCCCGGTTTGATTGTCGTTCGTTTGCGTTCGGAATATACGCATCCGGAACAATTTCCGGAGATAGAAAGTCAAATCAAAGCATTTTCATCGGATATCAGTACCGTCGAATACCGAAAAGAATTAATGACGTTGGTTAATGATAACTTTCGAAGAATAAGCATTATACTTTTAGGCTTAGCCGTACTTCTGCTTATTATTTCGTTCGCTTTAATAAACAATACGATTCGATTAACCGTTTATTCCAATCGGTTTTTGATTCATACGATGAAATTGGTCGGCGCTACGGCGGGTTTCATTCGAAAACCGTTTATTAAAACGCAGGTTTTTTGCGGGATTATTGCGGCGATTATCGCTATCGCTTTGCTCTTTTGGGGCTTGTTCTATATTTCCGGCGATAATCCGGAAATAAGGGAAATGATTGATATTCATTCGTTGTATATAACAGCCGGAAGCGTTCTTATTTTAGGGATTTTTATTTCGCTGTGCGCTACTTATTTTGCCGTCAACCGATACCTCCGGATGGAAGGAGACGACTTGTTTTTTATTTAAAATGTAGTATATAAATTAATAACGAGAAAATAAAATAAACAAATCATGGATAAAAAAAATTATGTATTCGGTAAAGAAAACTTTATCATTTTGGCTGTTGCAATTGTAATCATAATCATCGGATTTTGGTTAATGTCGGGAGGAAAAACAACGGAAGAATCCGGATTCGATCCGCGAATCTTCAGCGCTCGCCGAATAGTCGTGGCGCCGATTGTAACAATGATCGGTTTTGCAACGGTAATAGCAGCCATACTCAAAAAACCGAAAAATACGGAAAACAAAACTTTAAAAAATAATTGATAGAAAATATGACTTGGTTACAAGCGCTTATATTAGGAATTGTTCAAGGTTTAACCGAGTTTTTACCGATAAGCAGCAGCGGTCATTTGGCTATTTTCCAAACCGTAATGGGCCTTAGCGATGAAAATTTGACGTTTGCGATTGCCGTGCATGCGGCGACGGTGTTAAGTATCATAACCGTTTTCGGATATGAGATTCGGGAATTGATTCAAGGTTTGTTCAAATTCCGATGGAACGATGAAACGCAGTATATTTCCAAACTGTTGCTCTCGATGATTCCGGTGGGTATTATCGGGTTTTGTTTCAAAGATTACGTAGAAGCCATTTTTAGCGGCGGACTGATTTGGGTTGGCGTTATGCTGTTGTTGACGGCTGTTTTACTTATACTTACTTATTATGCAAAACCTCGCGACAAACAGCAAATTTCGTTCAAAGACGCAATCATTATCGGAATTGCGCAGGCAATCGCCATTTTCCCCGGGCTGTCCCGTTCGGGAACCACCATTTCAACCGGGATTTTTTTGGGA
Organism: Candidatus Azobacteroides sp.; assembly: GCA_009778655.1. Classification (GTDB taxonomy): domain Bacteria; phylum Bacteroidota; class Bacteroidia; order Bacteroidales; family Azobacteroidaceae; genus Azobacteroides. Next base: position 18,020 of record WRFZ01000177.1, on the reverse strand, counting down.
AACCAAAAAGAAAACGTAACGCGCTTTTCTTTTCTGATGGTGATTATTCCCATTTTAGGCGAAGCGTTTTTAGACCTGTTGAAAGGCGAATTTTCCGTTGCTCAATCCGGGATTTCCACTTCATCCTTATTGATCGGGTTCTTGGCGGCTTACATCTTCGGAGTTATCGCCTGCAAATGGATGCTTAATCTTGTAAAGAAAGGAAAACTCATTTACTTTGCTTTCTATTGTATTGCAGTCGCTTTAATCATCTTCGGATTCTCAATATTTAATTTATAATTTATAATTCATAATTCATAATTCATAATTCATAATTCATAATTATTTAAAAATGGATTTTCCGGAAGGAGAAATTTTATACATTGATAAACCTTTACATTGGACGTCGTTTGATTTGGTATCCAAAATCAGACTTAAAATTTCTCGTTCGTTGCGAATTAAAAAAATCAAAGTGGGCCATGCCGGCACATTGGATCCGTTGGCAACCGGAGTAATGATTATTTGTACGGGAAAAGCAACCAAGAAAATCGAAGAATTTCAATACCGCAGTAAAGAATACATTGCGACTATACGTTTAGGAGCCACAACGCCATCCTTTGATTTGGAAACAGCCGTTGATGAAACCTTTGAAACAAGTCATATCACAAAAGAGATGATTGAAAAAGTCCTTCAACAATTTACGGGAAGCATCGAGCAAATTCCGCCGGCTTTTTCAGCTTGTAAAATCGAAGGAAACCGAGCGTATCAATTGGCGAGAAAAGGAATCGAAGTCGAATTAAAACCCAAAGTATTGGTCATTGACGAAATGGAACTTTTGTCCTTCAACGAGGATATACTAACGATACGAATTGTTTGCAGTAAAGGAACTTACATTCGCGCTTTGGCTCGCGACATCGGGTATGCGTTGCATTCCGGAGCGCACTTAATCGCTTTGCAGCGAACAAGAATAGGTGATGTAACATTAGATAAATGTATTTCAATTGACGAATTTTGCGCAATGCAAGATTCGGCAATCAACTCAGTAACAAAACAAACATAGATATGAAACTTTCTAAATTTAAATTTAATCTGCCCCAAGAATTAATAGCCTCTCATCCGGTGCAAAATCGGGATGAGTCGCGATTGATGGTTATTCATCCGAAAACAGGTAAAATCGAACATAAAACATTCAAAGATATTTTGAATTATTTCGGAGATAAAGATGTTTTTATTTTCAACGATACTTTGGTTTTTCCGGCTCGCTTGTATGGAAACAAAGAAAAAACGGGAGCCAAAATCGAAGTATTCCTGCTTCGCGAATTAAATCAAGATTTGCGGCTTTGGGATGTCTTGGTTGATCCGGCCCGTAAAATTCGCATCGGAAACAAACTCTATTTCGGCGAAGACGACTCGATGGTTGCCGAAGTAATTGACAACACCACCTCTCGAGGGCGTACACTCCGTTTTTTATACGACGGTCCGCACGAAGAGTTTAAAAAAATATTGTATTCTTTGGGAGAAATGCCTATCCCGACTTACCTCAACCGGGGCGTTGTTCCGGAAGATACCGAACGTTACCAGACTATTTTTGCAAAACACGAAGGGGCGGTCATAGCTCCGGCAGCCGGTTTGCATTTCAGCCGGGAACTCATGAAACGATTGGAAATAAAAGGAATAAAACTTGCATTTATTACCGCCCATTCCGGATTGGGAAATTTCAGAGATATTGATGTGGAAGATTTGACAAAACACAAACCGGATTCTGAAGAATTAATCATCGGAGATGAAGTGGTATCCGTTGTCAATCAAGCGAAAGATGACATGAAACAAGTTTGCGCGGTCGGCTTTTCCGTACTGAAAGCCATTGAAAGCGCCGTAACGACAAGAGGACATCTGAAAGCCTTTGAAGGATGGACCAATAAGTTCATTTTCCCCCCGTATGAATTTACCGTGGCGACCGCTCTTATTACTAATTTTCATTTACCGCTTTCAACCATGCTGATGCAAACGGCGGCTTTCAGCGGATATGATTTTATTATGCAAACCTACAAGGAAGCCATTAAAGAGGAATACCGTTTCGGCGTCTATGGGGATGCTATGCTGATTCTATGAATCGGGTGTATTTAGCTTTAGGAACCAATCTGGGAAATAAACCCGTTAACTTATTACGCGCAATCGGTTGTATCGCCGGAAAAATCGGTATATTTTCGGCCGTATCTTCCGTTTACGAAACCAAACCTTTGGGATTTGAATCGGAAAACGACTTTCTTAACATGCTTGTTTGCGTTGAAACGTCTCTGCCTCCCGACGAAATATTAACCGTAACGCAATCTGTTGAAAAAATGATCGGTCGCAAACAAAAAACGAATCGTTTCTATCAAGACCGAATCATTGATATTGATTTGATTGCATACGAAGACCGGATTATCCGAACAGAAAACCTCCGGTTGCCGCATCCGCTTTTTCATCAACGACGATTCGTACTGGAGCCGTTCAATGAAATTGCTCCGGATTTTGTTCATCCGGTTTTGCATAAAAAAGTGAACGAGTTGCTGATTGAGTTAAACATCTTAGAGAGCGCATCGGCAAACTGAAATTTTATTACTCAAAAAATTTGTTTTACCTTTGTTCGTAATTTTATAATCTGTCAACTAAATTTGAATGTTATGAAACAAGTAGTTCTGTTATTATTTTGTTTTTTGCCGCTGATGATTTCGGCGCAAAATAAAAAAGGTCCCAGTGAAGAAGAAATTAAAAAAGATAAAAATTATATCGAGTTGCAATCCGAAATAAAGCCCGTTGAAGAAAAAATGAGCGCTATTATTAAGGAGTATCAACAAGCCGGCGCTGCTAAAAAAAATGACCCCGCTTATAAAGCGACAATCGAAAAGCGCTATTCGGAAGCAACGGAACAATTGATATCCGTATTGCGAACGTTTATATCCAAGCATCCGGATTCCTATATCAGTTTATTAGCTCTGAATGAATTAGTTAAATCCGATTCGGAAAGCTCCAATCTTGCCGGTTTATATAAAAGCTTATCCGAACCGGTTAAAAAAACGGATTTGGGCGAGCTTTTGGGAAATCGAGTCCTCATCGTGTCCCGTACGGCAATCGGATCGGTTGCTCCCGATTTTACTCAAAACGATCCGAACGGAAAACCGGTCAAACTTTCCGATTTCAGAGGTAAATACGTGCTGATTGACTTTTGGGCTTCATGGTGCGGTCCTTGCCGAAAAGAAAATTCCAATGTAGTGAAAGCATACGCTCAGTTCAAAAATAAAAAATTTGAAATCTTGGGCGTTTCTTTGGACAATCCGAACGGTAAAGCCGCTTGGTTGAAAGCCATTGAAGACGACAAGCTGACTTGGACGCAAGTTTCTGATTTACAAGGATGGAAAAATCAAGCAGCTCTTTTGTACGGAGTCCAATCCATTCCGCAGAATTATTTGATTGATCCGACGGGCATTATTCTTGCCAAGAATTTGCGTGAAGATGATTTGATTCGAACGCTAAGCAGTCTGTTAAAATAATAGTACGATTCTATCTGTTTCCAAGCCTAATTTTCAAACTCCCGATCATTTTTAACTTTGACCGATATACGCTTTTTGATTTTTCTGCGTTATTATATCTACATATTAGCTAATGAAAAGAGGATATGCTGGATTATATTAAAGGAGAAGTGGTCGAATTAACTCCGGCTTCAGTAGTAATTGAAACCGGAGGTCTCGGATATATCGTTCATATTTCACTGAATACATATAGCGCACTCAACGGATTGAAATCATGTAAGTTATATGTTTATGAATCCATCCGGGAAGATGCGCATCTGCTGTTCGGATTCATGGAAAAGCGCGAACGGGAACTGTTTCTGCTCTTGATCTCCGTTTCCGGTGTCGGAGCGAATACGGCCCGGATGGTTCTTTCGTCTATTGCGGTTTACGAATTGGAAGGAATCATTGCCACCGGGAATGCCAATGCCTTGAAAACCGTAAAAGGCATCGGCACAAAAACTGCGGAACGAATCATCATTGATTTGAAAGACAAAATTAAGGTGAGCGAAAACTTCGGTTCGTTCCCGACTCCGGCGAATGCTTCGAGTGAAGCGGCAAAAGAAGCTGTAGCAGCGCTTACGATGTTGGGATTTAATCTTTCGGCTTCTCAAAAAACAGTTGCCAAAATCGAAAAAGAACATCCGACTTTTGCCGTAGAAGAAATAATCAAACACGCGCTAAAAATACTTTAATGAGATTTCGGAAAAAATACATATTGCCGATCGGATTCATTCTTTTATTAACCGGTGGAATTTACGGATTAAATGACCGGCTATTCGCCGATAACTATGAATTTCCGGAAACAGCGCCTCTCACGGAGTCGCCTCAAAATAAGGTGGGCAAAGATACGGTTTCCCCGACCTTTCCGGTCGCCAAAATTGTTCCGGATGAATACGAAGACTTGCAACAAGTTCATCCGATTGATTTGGAAACGCCGGAAATATTTAATTCCGAGTTTCAATACAATCCGCAGACAAACCGTTACGAATTGCGTTCAAAAGTCGGAGATGCAGACCTTTTTACTCCTTTGATCCTTACTCCGGAAGAATACATCAAATACAGTTTGCAAAAAAGCATGAACGATTTCTACCGAAACAAATATTCGGAAGAATTGCAGAAAAAGGATTCCACCGGAAGAAAAGACATCCTTTCCGGTTTCGATTTCAAATTCGACTTAGGCCCGGCGGATAAAATATTCGGGCCGGGCGGCGTCCGATTGAAAGCGGACGGAAGTATTCTCACGAAAATCGGATTTACGCGGACTTCCACCGACAACCCGACATTAACCGAACGACAAAAGAACCGGACGGCGTTTGATTTCGATGCGCAAATTCAAACGAACATCAATGCTTCGGTCGGAAATAAGCTCAGTTATGATATGAATTACAACACCGAATCAACTTTCGATTTCGATACGAAGAAAATCAAATTGGCATACGCCGGAAAAGAAGATGAAATCGTCAAAGTATTGGAAGCCGGTAATGTCAGCATGAATACCACCAATTCATTGATTCGGGGAGGAGCTGCGCTGTTCGGGATAAAAACGGAATTGCAGTTCGGTAAACTGACGGTCGGCGCGATCTTTTCTCAACAAGAATCGCAATCCCGCTCCGCTTCGTCCAAAGGAAATGTTCAAACGACCCCGTTTGAGGTTACCGTTGACAACTACGACGAAAATATGCACTATTTTTTGGGATATTATTTTTATGATACTTACGATGCGGCGATGACTACATTCCCCTACATTCGATCCGGAATCAGCATTGACCGTATCGAAGTTTGGGTAACCAATCGGAATTCCAATTTCAACGAAGCGCGAAACATCGTCGCTTTTGCCGATTTGGGAGAAAATTCGCATATTTATAATTCCGATTTCATTCATCCCGCCATAGGCATCGGCGCTTATCCGCAAAATAAAGCCAACGATTTATATGCTACCTTGAATAATGGAGTATATGACGGAGCAAGAGATATCAGTCAAGTAAACCAAGTATTGGGAACAACGCCTTTAGAGGGTGGAACCGACTACGAAAAAATAGAAAGCGCTCAGAAATTAACCGCATCGGAATATACCTATAATCCGCAATTGGGTTATATTTCTTTGCAAAGGCCTTTACAACCCGACCAAGTATTGGCGGTCGCTTATGCTTATTCCCTTAATGGGAGCACCTATCAAGTCGGCGAATTTTCGACCGATGACCCGACGAATACCAAAAATAATCTGTATGTCAAACTGCTGAAGGGAACAACGGTATCCCCGGTCTCCCCCACTTGGCGATTGATGATGAAAAATGTATATACCATTACGAACGGACAATACTTGGATAAAGATAAATTCAGACTCAATATCAAATATTTGAACGATACTACCGGGGTATTCATTAATTATATAACGGAAGGTGCGATCGCCAACCAAATATTGCTGCGCGTAATGAATCTGGACCGGCTCGATTCGCGAAACGAACCGCATTCGGACGGATTCTTCGATTTTGTGGAAGGACAAACGGTTTTATCCCAAACCGGAAAAATCATTTTCCCGGAGGTTGAACCTTTCGGTTCGTATTTGCAAGGAAAAATCAACAACAATGACATCGCCGAAAAATATGTTTTCAAGGAACTGTACGATTCTACATTAACCGTTGCCCGTCAAACCGCCGAAAAAAATAAATTCATTCTTGAAGGAGAATACAAGGGCGGAAGCGGATCGAATAATATTAACTTGGGCGGATACAACATTGCAAGAGGCTCGGTGACAGTTACCGCCAACGGCGTTCGTTTGCAGGAGAACAGAGATTATATTATTGACTATTCCACCGGATCGGTAAGCATTATTAATCCGATTTACGAAAATGCCGATATTCAGATTTCTTCCGAAAATCGCAGTACCTTAGGTATGGAGCGAAAAACCATGATGGGGTTGAATCTCAATTACGCATTCAACTCTCGATTCAACATCGGAGCGACGATCATGAATCTGAGCGAAATGCCGACTACGATGAAAACCAATCCGGGACAAGAAGCCATTAACAACACTTTGTTCGGTTTCAATACCAATTATGCGACGCAATCGCAAGCCTTGACCAATTTATTTGACAAATTGCCTCTCCTCGAATTGACGGCTCCTTCTCAAATTACGTTCAGCGCCGAATACGCTCAATTGATTCCGAGTCACTACAAAAGCAAATACGGAGGAGACTATTCTTATATTGATGATTTCGAGAAAGCGAAACAACCGATAGACCTCCGTTCGCCTTATTCATGGAATTTGGCGGCAACTCCGGCGTTATTTACCGAATCCCGTTTTACAAACGATATTAATTACGGCAAAAACAGGGCTTTGCTCGCTTGGTATTACATTGACGGGTTGTTCACGCGCAAATCTTCGCTGACGCCTACGCATATTAAAAACGATTTGGAGCAATTATCCAATCATTACGTAAGAGAAATATTGGAAACCGAGCTTTTTCCGAACAAAGATCAACGGTTCGGAGAGTCGGCTACCGTTCCCGTTTTTAATCTCGCTTTCTATCCTTTGGAACGCGGGCCTTATAATTTGGATTCGGACGGAATGAATGCCGACGGTCGTTTAAATCAACCCGAAAAACGTTGGGGAGGCATCACGAAGCGGATGGAAAGCGGAATGACCGATTTCGAAGCCAATAACATCGAAACGATTGAATTTTGGCTATTGGATCCTTTTATTTATAATCCCAATTCGCCGGGCGGCGATCTCTATTTCAACTTGGGAGAAATTTCGGAAGATATTTTGAGAGATGAAAAAAAATTCTTTGAAAACGGATTACCTGTTGACGGAGATACAACGAAAGTGGAAAAAACCGTTTGGGGATTGATTCCTAAAATGCAATCCACGGTGTATGCTTTCGACAATACGGAAGGCGCCCGGAAAATACAGGACGTGGGATTGAACGGATTAAGCACGGAAGACGAGTTCAACTTCCCGGTTTACGCCAACTATTTGCAAGAACTGCAAAACAGACTGCCTCAAGAAGCCGTTCAAACAATGCGGGAAGATCCGTTTTCTCCTTTCAATGACCCCTCCGGTGATAATTATCACTATTTCAGAGGTTCGGATTACGACCAAATGGAAATGCCGATTTTGGGAAGATACAAGCGATACAACGGAACGGAAGGAAATTCCGTTGATGCCGCCAATTCTAACGAAAACTATAATACCGCAGCCCGATTAACGCCGGATGTGGAAGATATTAATCAAGACAATACGTTGAATGAGACCGAAAAGTATTTTCAGTACAAAATTTCGATCCGTCCGCAGGATATGCAAGTCGGACAAAACCACATTGTACAAAAAATGGAAGTAAAGCCTCTCTTGAAAAACGGCGCCGATGAAACGGTTACATGGTATCAATTCAAAATTCCGGTCTTGGAATTTGACGATACCTACGGCGGCATGCGCGATTTCAAAACCATACGCTTTATGCGGATGTTTCTGACTAATTTTTCCGATTCGGTGATTCTGCGTTTCGGAACGTTCGAATTGGTTCGAGGCGACTGGCGCGTTTATACAAAAGATTTATCAGACCCTAAAATTCCACCGCAAACCGATGCAAGCGTCAGTATGTCAGTAGTAAATGTCGAAGAAAGCGGAGATAAACAACCGGTAAACTATGTAATGCCTCCGGGGGTAAACCGGATTTTGGATCCGGGTCAACCGCAATTGCGTCAAGAAAACGAACAATCGCTGGCTGCTCAAATTACCGATTTATCGCCGGGAGACGCTCGCGCCATTTATAAGTCAACGGCACTGGATACCCGACAATATCGCCGGATTCAAATGTTTTCGCATGCGGAAGAATTAATAAGCAATTCCGATTTGCACGACAATGATCTTTCCATCTTCATTCGTTTGGGTTCGGACTATAAAAGCAATTATTACGAATACGAAGTTCCGGTAAAACTTACGCCTGCCGGACGCTATGTTGATACAAATGCTGATCGGGAAACCGTTTGGCCTCAATCCAACATGTTCGATTTCCGGTTCGAAGTACTTTCCAATCTCAAATTGGAACGAAACAGAGAAAAACGAAAAGCCGATTCCGATGTTACTTATTATACGCCTTATTCTTCTTTCGATCCGGAAAAACCCGCGAATAAGATAACGGTTGTCGGAAATCCGACCATTTCGGACATCAAAGTAATTATGATCGGCGTCCGCAACAATTCGAGAAATACCCACTCGGTGGAAGTTTGGTTTAACGAATTGCGATTAACCGAATTTAATGAAGACGGAGGATGGGCCGGCAACGCCAATCTTTTTGTCGGGCTTTCGGATTTCGGAACCGTGAATCTCACCGGAAGAATGGAAACCGCCGGATTCGGAAGTCTCGATCAAGGGATTATGGAACGAAATTTAGATGACAAATACCAATACAGCGTATCCACTCAAGTGGATCTCGGACGTTTTTTCCCGAAAAAAGCCAAAGTGAGCATTCCTTTTTATTATTCCTATCAAGAAGAAGTTATCAGTCCGAAATACAATCCCTTGGATCAAGATGTATTGCTCAAAGAAGCCTTAAATTCCGTTGAAACCAAAGCGGAAAAAGATTCCATTCGTAATTTTTCACAAGATAAAGTTACATCCAAAACGATTGATTTCAACAATATACGAATGGATATTCGGAGTAAAACGCCGATGCCCTACGATCCGGCAAACTTCGGGTTCAGCTATTCGCATTCCGAAAACAATGCGCAAAATGCGACTACGGAATATGACCGGACCATTCGATCCCGACTGAATGCAATATATACCTACAGTAATCCCTTGAAACCTTGGCACCCGTTCGGAAATTCGTCGGAAACGTCGAACGATAAATCCAAAACGAGCGCCGCAACCAAATTCTTCCGGGATATTGAAATCGGCTATCTGCCGAAAAGCATATCGCTCAATTCGGATCTTTCGAGAGAGTATTATGAATTTCAAATGCGAGACTTGGGAGATATGGGCGAGAACAAAATACCCGTTTCATTTAGGGAAGATTTTTTCTGGAATCGTTCCTTAGCCCTTCAATGGGATTTGACGAAAAATTTGAATCTCACTTTTAATTCCAATACCAACGCCAGAATTGAATCTCCTTATGTTCAAGTAAATAAACAATTAGATCCGTCCGATTATAAGATATGGAAAGATTCCGTTCTGCAAAGCATTCGCGACTTGGGAAGACCGATGGAATATAAGCAAACGTTTTCCGCCAACTATACGGTTCCTTTCCGAAATATCCCGGCGCTTAATTTTTTAAGCGCAACGCTTTCCTACAACAGCAGTTATATGTGGCAACGGGGCGCTGCCGTTGAAGCTGTGGAAGGCGATAGCATCGAGTTGGGCAACACGATCACTAATAATCGTACCATCGGTATCAATAATGTAACATTAAACCTGCTTTCATTGTATAATAAATCCAAATTTCTTGAAAATGTCAACAAGAAATTTACTCCGAAACGTACAAGCGGCGCTTCCGGAAGACAAAGCTCCCGTCAACTGGCCGAGAGCCGAAATCAACGATTAATAGATGAAAAAAGAAAGAAAAAATTTGAAAGTGAAATTACGCTGAATCCCGATTCGGCAACGATTGTACACCATCAATTGGATAACAAGCGTTTGAGAATAACAGCGCGAAATTCCATCGGTAAGTTATACGAAATCAATTACAAAGCGACGGATAATAATTCCATTCAAATCAAAAACAAAGATACGGTCAACTTGAAATTAACCATTTCACAATTACCCCCGTTAGAAGAAAACACATTGTACAAAATAGCTCAAGTGGCGGCTCGCGGATTAATGATGGTGAGAACGGTCGGATTTTCCTACTCGCGAAGCAATGACATGATGATTCCGTATTTTCGTCCGGAAATCGGGGACTTCCTCGGTCAAGGTTCAACGCCTTTCGGAAAATCACCCGGATGGGATTTTGCATTCGGTTTGGTCGGTAACGATTATATTGATAAAGCGAACAGTCGCGGTTGGCTGATAAAAAGCACCGAAAACGTTACTCCGGCAATGTTGAATCAAATGGAATCTTTCAAATTCACGGCGCAAATGGAACCGATAGTCGGCATGCGCGTCACGTTAAATGCCGACCGCTCCTCGTCGAGGCGAAATCAATATTATTTTATGTACGAGAATCAAGTACCGCCCAAGATTACCGGCGATTTTCAGATGACTGTCGTTTCAATCGGTTCGGCTTTCGAATCGGCCAATGCATCCAACAATTACCGATCCAAAGCTTTTGAAACCTTCTTGAATAACCGGGAAATCATTGCCGGAAGGGTGGAACAGGCATATACTCAAACAACGTATCCCGACGCCGGTTTTCTTTCCGGCAGCGAATTAGTCGGAAAACCGTATGATCCGTCCGTCGGTCGAGTTGATTTTAACTCGGCAGATGTGTTAATACCCTCTTTTATAGCCGCTTATGCAGGTAAAAGTCCGCATTCGGTCGGTTTATCGGCATTCCCGTCATTGCTGAAATTGCTTCCCAACTGGGCGGTCACTTACGACGGCTTGATGCAATTGCCTTTTATTAATAAACGTTTCCGCGTATTTACATTGGAACATAAATATTCGAGCCTTTATTCGGTCGGCGCTTTTAATTCGTATATGAATTGGATAACGGCCAATGGCAACGATGATATCGGATTCGTTCAAAACATCATGTCCGACGATCCGTTCCCGTCTTCGCCTTATGATATTAAAACCGTCAGCATCAACGAAGCGTTCACTCCGTTGATCGGATTAACTTCCACCTTCTTGAACAATGTCAGTCTATCGTTCAAATACAATCGGGCGCGCAATGTCAATTTGAATATTACGTCCTATCAAATCACCGAACTGCTCAAAAACGAATTTTCGTTAGGCACGGGGTATCGGTTTGACAATTTCAATAAAGTACTCAAAATCAAGAAAACCGGCGGCGCCAATTTCAACAATGAATTAAAAGTGGATGCGACTGTTTCGTATAACAAAACATACAGTTTAATACGCAAAATCGAAGATAATTTTACTCAAGCCATCAGCGGAGATTCTCAAACCATGCTTAAACTTTCGTCTGATTACAGTTTAAGTAAAATGGTTACGCTTCAAGCGTTTTTTGATAAACAAATCAGCAATCCGCTGGTGTCTTCAACCGCGTATCCTCTGACAAAAACTTCTTTCGGAGTCAACGTCCGAGTGAACTTTACCCGATAACCGGCGATTCTCGGATCTGTTGTTCACGGAAGAGAATGCCGACCGAATTGACAAAGACAATAAAGAATTTTTTGACCTCTCGTTCGAATCGGGGATTTTATTTGCGCAGAACTCGGTTTATAACGGTTTTTTCAAAAAAACGAAGAGCAACAAGTAACAAGTGACAAGTGAACGGGTTATAAACCTGTTATTTTTTTCTGCAATAAATTTACTGAAAAAATGAAATTTTTTTTAAAAAATTTCATGCGATTATGATTTTTTTTTATTTACTTTGTAACGTTTTAACATAAAGCTATTATAATAATTATTTTAACTTAACTTAATTAAATCATGAATTTAGAAAGACTTTTAACTTTAACGTTTGTGTCCTCCCTGTTTTTTGCGGGGACAATAAACGCGCAAGAATTACCTCCAACGGCACAACCCGGCAAATGTTACGTAAAATGTATTACGGCGGACGAATACCGCGATGTTACCGAAACTGTTGTTATCAAACCGGAATACAAAGTTTTAACAACAACGCCTGCAACTTACAAAACCATTGAAGAAAAAGTGTTGGTTAAAGAAGCGTCCAAGAGGTATGTCATCCATCCGGCGGTTTATGAAACTGTTTCCGTAGATTATGAAAGCAGAAGCGCAGAAACTGTATTGGACGTGGTAGCCGCTCGTTTCGGAAATTCATCCAAAACGATTCAAGTACAACCCAAATCGGGACGATGGGAGTATAAAAAATTAGACAACTGCCCTTCAGTCAACAAAGATGAATGTATGGTAGCCTGCTATGTCGAATACCCCGAAGTCAACGAAGCGATTCCAATCACTGTATTGGAGGCGGATGCTTCAACCCGTTCGACAACCAAACCGGGACTCACCGCTTCTTACAAAAAAGATGTAGTCAAAACGCCGGCCAGCGTAGAAGAAATTGAAGTCCCGGCCGAGTACAAAACGATTAAGAAAGTCGTTGTAGATACCCCGGCGGGAGTGAAAGAAACCGTTGTCCCTGCGGTAACCAAAGTGATTACAAAGAAAGAATTAGTGAAAAAAGGCGGAATCACCGTTTGGGAAGAAGTAGATTGCTCTTTGTTGGAAGATGCAACTCTGCTTCCTATTTTCTACGATTACAACAGCGCCAAACTTACTCCGGCATCAGAAAAAATCATTGACGACTACCTGTTGAAACTGATGAAAGATAAACCGGGATTAAGAATCGAAATTATGTCTCACACCGACTCTCGCGGTAACGATGACTACAATATGGCGTTATCTCAACAAAGAGCGCAATCGGTTGTTAATTACTTGGTAAGTAAAGGCATTTCGCGCGACCGGTTAGTTGCAAAAGGCTACGGAGAAACCCGATTGAAAAATCGTTGCGCCAATGGCGTGGATTGCACGGAAGAAGAACATCAACAAAACAGAAGAACCGAATTTAGAATCATTCAATGAGCAATAAACGGTAATTGAAAGAGGCTGTCTCGCGATTAAAAGCGGGACAACCTCTTTTTTTTAACCGGTTATGAAATTCTGCACATAAAATTTCGATAAATGTATAAAAAAGGTCTGAGATATACTCTCCTTGTCGGCATGATAATGGTTTCGCTGTCTGCCGAAAGTCAGCCGCCTTATATGATAGAGAAAGTCATTTCTCCCAATCAAATAACAAATTTTAACAACCAAAAACTTCTGATTATTGATTTTTGGGCGACTTGGTGCTCTCCCTGTGCGCCGGCCACCAAACAATTGGAAATACTACAGGAGACAAAACCCGACGACGTGTTCATCGTTTCGGTCAGCGATGAAAAGGAAGAAACTATCTCGGCTTATTTAAAAAAAATTCCGATCCGGCTTGCCGTTTTGAAAGACTATCTGCCCAACAGTATGATTGATCTTTTTTCGGTACAAAGGCGTCCCTATTCGGTATTACTCACATTAGACGGAAATATCTTGTACGAAGGGCATCCTTCGGGCATTACGATACCCATGATCGAAAAATACGCTTCCCGGATGAAATCGCAGCCGAAAAAGAAATGGAGCGATTTGTTTTACACGGTACGAAACGTCTCCCCTACTCCAAACGTTACTCTGAATAAGGAATTAATTATCTCGAGACAGCCTTTGACAGAGCAAAAAATGTATATCCGTAACGGTATATTTCAGTATTCCGGCCCTTTTTCGGGACTGGTCAAATACTTGACGGATTGCTCGAATTATCAGATTGTATTTAAAGATATGAACGATTTCGGCGTTTCGATGAGTTACGGCGAATCGGAATTATCAAACTCAAAACTCGCTGTTTTACAGCTTATTGAAAAGCGTTTATCACTGAATCTCCAAACCGGAAGCAAACCGATGGAAGCTTACGTTTTGTATGTTGTCAATCCCAAACTGCTGTGGGACAATAAGCAAATTGATTGGGGCAGCGATATGAATCCCGTCTATATGGTCGGAACCGATCGCATCGAAGCAGACAACATAACCTTAAAAGAAGTCGCCAACCTGCTGAGCGACATCAAAGGAAATCTCTATTATTACAAAGGGAACGACAACAGCCTTCACGATTGGAATTTTCATTATCACTACAATGACTTGATGAATGAAGACCTCGAATATAATTTCGGCATCCGACTGAAAAAAGAAAAAATAATCCTCCCCCTCTATATCTTCTCGCCGCAATAAGTCCGGTTAAGAACCAATCATTGCGGTTTGATTCATAATTCATAATTCATAATTTATAATTCATAATTCATAATTATCATTACACCAGCCTTAGATCTTTCAAAAGTTCGGGAATCGTTTGCTCGAAATTAACTCCGAAACGAATATCGGTTCCGGCTTGCGCAGTTTTTCGGATAGACTCAACCGTAAAACGAACCGCAACCGCTGCCGCTTCATTCAAAGGGAAACCGTTCAAGACAGCCGCCAAGAGCGCCGAACCGAAAACATCGCCCGTTCCGTGATAATAGCCGGGGACACGCTTTTCTAAATAATAAGCGATTTCTCCGCTGCCCGCGTCATAAGTGGCGGCGCCTAACGACTCGTCATCGAAAAAGACGCCGGTCAGAACGATTTTTTGAGGACCCAAAGCGCTCAATTTTTTCAAAACGCCTTCAATATACGATTCGGAGTAAGGCCCCGGATGATACGACGTTCCGGTTAATAAAGCCGCCTCCGTCAGATTGGGAACAATAATGTCGGCTTTTTCGCATAATTTACGCATTCCCAATGCAAATTCCGGAGAAAAAATGGCGTATAATTCCCCGTTATCAGCCATTACGGGATCAACTAAAATAAGATTATCTTTCGTTTTGAATGTTTCAAAAAACTTCGTAACTAAATCCAATTGCTCGAAAGACCCCAGAAAACCGGTATAAATAGCGTCAAAACAAATATCCAACGACTTCCAATGATCGGTAATCGGTTGTATATCTTCCGTCAAATCCCGGTAAGTAAACCCGGTAAATCCGCCCGTATGAGTAGATAAAACGGCCGTAGGTAAAACGCTGACTTCAATTCCGGCGGCGGAAATAATCGGTAAAGCAACCGTCAGCGAACATTTGCCGAACCCCGATATATCATGAATCGCAGCAATTCTTTGTAATCTTTTTGCCATAATGATCTGATTTTTTATCGGCTGCAAAAGTACAATAAAATTAGGAATGAGGAGATAATAATAATTATGAATTATGAATTATGAATTATGAATTATAAATTATGAATTATCGGTTTTTAATTTTCATCTCCATTATTTGCTCTTTTGAATAACCGGTAAGTCCGACAATTACTTCTATCGGAATATTCATTTGAAGGCTTTTTTGTATGACATCAATTTTTCCTTTCTCTATACCTTCTACTCGACCTTTTTCGAAGCTTTCTTCGCGAGCGCAATCTATGGCGCTGCGAACTTCATGATAATCCGTTATACTTTTCTTGTACGCTCTCATATCTTTTTTTGTTAATTGTTTTATTTCCGCTAATTGAAACAACTCCTTAAAAATATCGTCTCGGATGGATACCGGACACTCTTTTAATTTGTATAAGTTTTTCAATATAAACAACCATCGGTCAAACCGGGTTTCCAATTCTTCTTCCGTCTTTTTGAATTTCGGCAATTCGATGAACACAAATCTTAATCTATCCGAATAAAGCGTCTTTGTCCGCTCCCGTACAAGTTGAACGCACTCGATTACCTGTTCTTTGTCTTCTTCCGATTCATCGAAAAGGACGAAATCCAAAATTCCAACCATATAGACCGCTTTCAAGCGGAAGTCCCAAATGCCGCGGGGCGCTTGTTTCTGTATCGGTAACGAGGCATAATAGAGGCTACGGTCTCGAAAGAACGGTTGCTTTTCTTTTTGCATCTCGACAATAAAATATTCCCCGTTTTCATTGGTACAAAAAATATCAAAAATCGCTTTTCGTTCGCTTTTCACATTTCCCCATTGTTCCGAAGGAAGGTATTGAATATCGGTTATCAAACCTCCATTCTTGATGATCTGATTGAGAAAATCAATCAGTAAATCCTTCGTTCCAAACACTTTGTGAAATCCAAAATCCGTTAACGGATTCAGATACTTCTCTTCCCGTTCATTAAATTTTTCCATTGTTGTAGGGTTTGATTAAAAAAATTGTCAATTATGTTTCCGCAAAGTTATCATTTTTTCCGGTTTTGACAAAGCAAAAGACGAAATAATTCATAATTCATAATTCATAATTCATAATTTATAATTCATAATTCATAACTCATTTCGTTACCGTCATTTTCTTTGTATCCACCAAAGTATTGTCCACATACAAAGAATAATAATAAGTCCCGGCAAACAAAGAACCGGCTTCAATCGTTACATAACCCCGTCCGGGTTGAGTGACCGGGATTTGCTTCAATACCCTTCCGGAAATATCGGCAATCACGATTTTCGAAGAACGGAACGTTTGCGGCAACGTATAATATATGGTAGCGGAATGATTGAACGGATTGGGAAAATTCTGTTCCAAAGAAGCATTGGGAATCGAAACCGCTTTTGCATCCGGAGAAGGTTGATTTTCTTCTTTCAATAATCCTTTTACCAATTCGGTCAATTCATCCACTTGATTCTGCAACGAAGCGATAGCGGCATCTTTGGCATCATTTTGATCGCTCAGTTCCTGTACGGCTTTTACCAAAGGCACGATAAATTCCGAATACCGCAGTCCGTACAGACCGGCGCCGCTTTCGTCGGCGTCCACGCCGCTGAAATCATACCCGATACTTTGCGCCGCTTTTTCCACGTCTTGCGCCACAAAACCCGTTTGTTTCCGTTTTTGCTGTGCGGCTCTCGCTTTCATATCAACAGGATCCGACGCCTGCAACGAATCATTTTCGTTTTCTTGAGCTTTACCGGATTTCAAGATTTTATCTGCCGCATCCAAATCCAGATTATAGGTAACCGGTTGCAGCAGCTTGATAAAGGCAAGTCCGGGTACATCTGATCGAATGTTTTTCTTTACCCGTCCGTCGGAAATCGTGGTCCAAGGCACATAGCCCCGAATGCTGGTTACGCTGCTGTTCCCGATCATCACCTGATTACTTGCGGTTGCATTAGCTCCATATCCGATGGCAGTGGCATTGTTTAAGTTGTCTCCACTAATATCTGCTTGAAAACCAATAGCGGTATTGCAATTACCACTCTCATTACCAGTAAGTGCCCCAGCTCCGGTTGCTGTATTACCGTAACCTGTCATATTGTTGTAAAGTGCATTGGATCCGGTTGCTGTATTGGCTTCACCGATTGTATTGTGATTAAGTGCATTCATTCCGGTCGCTACATTGTCGCCACCTTCCGTATCGGCTTGAAGCGCATACGTTCCAATAGCAACATTGGTCCACGCAATCGTATTGTTCTGAAGTGCTCCGTTACCGATAGCCACATTATCGTTGCCTTCAATATTGGAATAGAGCGCTTGATCACCGATAGCTATATTGCCTCCGCCCGTGGTATTGGAAGTCAGGGAATAATTTCCCATCGCTATATTGTTGCTGCCGCTGCTGTTCACCCGCAAAGCATGCATGCCGACGCCGACATTGCTGCTTCCCGTCGTTATCTCCCGAAGCGATTCGTAACCGACCGCCGTGTTATTATTTCCGTGACCGTAACCGACATCGCCGTTTGCGGTCTGATTCACCGACCACAAAGCCCGGCAGCCGATTGCCGTATTGTAGTGTCCGTCTATGCTTCCCGACAAGGCTTGTTCGCCGAAAGCGGCATTTTCGTATCCCGTCGTATTAAACC
>WRFZ01000176.1 GCA_009778655.1 Candidatus Azobacteroides sp. | reverse complement strand
CAAAATCGAACGATGGAAGATGTTCGGCTATGACCGCTAATTCTTTTTCTTGTGGAGCATTATGTAAAAGAAGCACTTCGATCTGTTCTTTACCTTCGATCTTAGCAAGCGCCTCGAAATAATCCTGTAAAAAATTTTCACAGTTATATAATGAAGTCAATATGGATATTTTCTTTACCATATTTGCCATTTTTCCAAATCAACGCCATATACTTTGGTTGGATCCATTCGCATTCCTAAAAACATACCGATGTTTGAACTAAAGGTGCCGACGAAAAGTTCCGCGCGGCTCAAAATATCCATTGAAGCGAAAAGTCTTATACAGGCTTCTTTGATAATATCGCGATTATTTTTCAAAAAATTCTGATGATAGTAGCCTCTTTCTTCTTTTCCGCATAAGGTGTAAATGCGCCAATCTTTGAATTGATTTTGAAAAGTTTCAATTATCTGATAATCATCCGTTAATATGAAAGCGGTTCGCAAATCAGAATGTTTCTGCGCTTTTTCTATATAGCTTGAAATATTCCACAAATCCGCTTCCTGTATTTTATCCCCCGAACGAATGTGGAATCCGATATATTTTTCCGGTAAATGCAATGTTGAAATACATTCATCAATTGCGCTTTTTATATTTACATTGTACCGCCAAGTCAAGTCAATCAATATTTGACAAGCCTCCTGTAATCCTCCGTCAATTCCCAATTCGGGAATGTAGAAATGTTGTGTTTCCATTGCCCGGTTGTGAAATGAATTCCACAGTTCGAATGTTAAAAAAGTATTGGGGCGCAATACATGATGTAAGATCACTCGCGGATCGTATTTTTTAGAAGGGACGGCAACTCTTGGGTTGTGTCGCTGATATGGGAAAAAATCTTCATTGCAAAAAGGAAGAAAATAATCCCTCCAACCTTGTTCGTAGCAAAAAATGGCATCTCTTGAATAAAGCACAAAGCGAATTTTATGTTTCAAGCAATACAACATAGCTAAAATCATATTGTTATACTCTGAAAAAAAACCGGCAAATACGCCCAATCGAAAGATTAATTTCTTCTTTCGAAAAGAATTGTTTAGTTCTGTATAACATCTTACTAATGAATCCATATTTTCATCTATATTGTTAAACAAATGTCCGGAGAATCTTTTTCTTGTTCTGTTTTCTGTATTATAAAATAAGTTATAAGCGGTAACAAATAAGTTGCCGGAGATAACAGATTGGATGAAAAGAACGAAACGCCAAACGACATTATCCAAAAAAGAAAAGTGACTAATCCATATTTATAATTGCGCTTTTTATAGGAATAAACAAATAAATAAATAAGAAGCGTTAAATACATGGCGGTACCGAGATATCCTAAACGAAAAATCATAGAAGGATATGATATATCGCCGCAATCAACTTGAGTCGGCCGACCTTTAACTTCATCTAACAATCCGACTTTAAAATCCAAGGTGTTTGTTTTAGGGGAATCTTCCGATATTAATCCTCCGCCCAGCAATAGTTTTTTAGGGTTATCCCAAAGATACTGGTTTCGTTCATACAATACGGCAAGCCTAAAAGTAAAAGTTGATTTTTGAAAATCTTCCGGATCTAATTCTTCTACTTCCGAGTACATACCTTTACGGATATATTGCAAATCGCTAAAAGTTCGAGAACTCATGAAGCGGAT
The DNA here is from genome assembly GCA_009778655.1 of Candidatus Azobacteroides sp. GTDB lineage: Bacteria > Bacteroidota > Bacteroidia > Bacteroidales > Azobacteroidaceae > Azobacteroides. Next base: position 57,031 of record WRFZ01000176.1, on the reverse strand, counting down.
GCCGGCAAAAAATACACAACCAATCAATACCATTGATAATACAGATAAAAATTGTATCTGTTTAAGACGTGGAAGTTGGAGAATGAATCCGACTAATAATGAAACAAGAAAAAGTCCAAATAAACTGCGATGAAAAGCGCCTAATAAAGCCATTATCAATAAAGTTGTAGTAACAATTTTCCACATTCCTCTGTGCGGATTGTTAAAAATAGCCATAAGCGTACAAAACTGAATCAAATCCGGTTGATTGTAATATCTTGGAATTCTGATTCCAAACAGTTTTTCCCGAGTTACTTCCGCTTCATTTAAAATAGTTTGATGAAATATTATCTGCGCAAGATATAATACAGAGATGAAAGCCGTAATATTGAATAAATATTTTAATAACCGTTCTAATTGTGTCTTTTCCATATTACGGAAAACAAGATAGGCAATCCAGAAAAACTGGTAACGGCAACAACGAATAATTTCCGACCAAGTGAGTCCTCCAATTATCCATTTACTCCAAACGATACAGGCAATCAAAACGACCGCGAATAAAAAGAGCAGGACAATGAACCAGTCTCGCTTTAGGTAATTTTTTACACAAAAGCTATCAATCAATACAATTCCAATCAAAATAAGAAATGCAAAATCGCCTCCTTTACTAATGACTCCAATGTCCATTAATTCTTCCGGAATTAAATTAAATCCCGATGTTAAAAGAAAGAAAAAAATAACTAAAGCCGAAGTTTTATGACCCCGGATATACAAACCAATTGCAAAAATGACTATAATAATGAAAATCATATTTCCATTCTATTGTATAATTTATTTATTCCAGATTCCGGTGGCTTTTTGGGCAATTAATTTATGCAATTGTACGGGCGCCCAAATCATTCGGGGAATGTAAATGATGACAGGAGCCAATACAATGCCCGAAGCTCCCCAATAATGTCCTAAAAATAAAGCCAAAGGAATGAGTAATATCATTTCAAACATTGAACTGTAAACTTGCAATTTAACTTTTCCGATACCATTGAGGGGATGCATGAAAATAGACATCCAACAAGTAGCACAAATATAAAGGCATACTGTTAACGACATCAGAAAAGGAATTGTTATCATATTACCGGATTCTGTAATCCATTTATTTATCCACACTTTATAGATAACGGGAGCAAAAATTAATAATAAAACTTGAATAATCAGGAATCCCCCAAATATTCGTTGTAAATAAATTATTGACGTTTTCATCCACGGAAAATCTTTTTTTGTGTAAGCGTCTGTGAAAGAACTCCAATAGGGAATTACAATAATTACTATTACATTAAGTACTAAACCGAATAATCGCAAGGCCACATTGAAACCGGTTACCTCAGATGAAGTGGTAGTTCGCAAAATTAAAAAAGGTAATGTTTGATTAACCATCATTACGGCAACGGCAGAAATAAAGAATTTTATTCCCAAGTTCAGCATGCTTTTTGCTAATTTGAAGTCAACTTGCCTAAAGGATGGCTTCCAATCTCGATACTTAGTATGAAAAAGATATATACCGGCAACAATATATACAATTATTGGAGCGAAACCGGTAACTAATCCCAAATCAATCAACGAAGGCGAAGTTGTTTTCAGTAGAAGAAAAATTCCCGCTAAAGTAAGTAATTGTCCCAACATATCCAAAAAAGAGCTGATTGCCGGGCGTTGATCCGCAATTAACACACTTTTAAGCAAATTTAAAACAAAAGTTATACAAAAGGCAATCATAGAAATCCATACCAAACCGGAAATTTCATGACGGTACGGCTCTATGCCGGAGCCGGAACCTAATATTTTTATCCAATCCAAATGCGGATTGATAAAACAAAACGCGATAAAGATAATTAAACAAATTCCTCCGACAATCGCATAAGTAGAACTTACATATTTTTTTGCCAATTCATTTTCACCATTGGCTTTGGCTTCCGCTAATTTATTTTTCATCCCGTTACCTAAACCAACGTCAAACAAATTAAGCCACAAAATCATGGAATATATGGTTAACCAAATGCCATTCCGTTCAGGATTCACATAATTAATTGTTAAAGGAACTAATATCAAAGATATAAGAATAGTTAACCCTTTAATGCCTAAAGAAGCAATAATATTTTTTTTGGTCAGAATTGTTCGTTCATGTCCTTCATTAAAAAAATTGAATATTTTTTCCTTGACCCAACGAATCATTTTTCTTTTCTCTTTCGTATGTAGTTATTAATCAAAGGGAAGCCGTAGATTGCAGCCGCAGGAAACACGATTCCTCCGAAAAACAAAGCAGTTATGAGTACTTTCATGCGATTGGGTTCAACCGGTTTGTTTACAACATAGGGTTCATCAATTACGTTCAATTTAGGTAATAGCGAAACACCTTTTACTCCGGCTTCTTCCCGCATTTCCAATAAGAAAATATAAACGGTTTGTTGTAATTCTTGTTCTCTTTTTAATTTAAGGTAATTCTTTTCTATCGTCGGAATTTTTCCGATTTTATTATTTATTTCCGATTCTTTTTTCTTTAAATTCTCTACCGTAATCAGTAAGCCTTTTTTGACATTATCTACAGACTTCAGAAGCGTTTCCCGTTGCGATTCCACGCGATCGTTCAATTCCTTTACCAAAGCGCTTTGGGAACTGGATTTATACATTTCGTTTCTTTTGGCCAGCACTTCATTGTATTTACCTATTATTTCCGCCATTGCCGGAGTAGCTATGTTCGGGCCAAGTGGAAACAATGCATATTTATTCTTATCATCTTTCACGAAATCAACAACTAAATCAACCATTTTTAATTCCGTCTCAGCTTCCAGCAAGGCCGGCTGCAATTCTCCGCTAAGCGTAAAATAATATTTTACATCGGCTTCTATATCCGTCAGCGTGTATTTGTCTTTGAAATTCTGAATGGCTTGATCCGCTTTCAATAACTCCTCATCAACTAATTGCAATCGGTCATCAATAAAAGCTAAGGTTTTATCGGTTATTAAATTTTTATCCGCCTCCCATTCTGTATTGTAAGTAGCAATCACTTCATTCAAGATTTTTTTTGCCATTCCGACATTTTCCGTATTCATACTCAAATGAATCAAGTCCGAAGATTTTTTTTCGAAATCTATCAAGATTGTTTCTTTGTAAATTTGGGTCATGTAATCAAAATTGGTACAGAGAACGTTGATTTTTATCGGTTTTTTATACCAATCATAATAAGCTGATTTGGAAATTGTAAATGCTCCCAATGGCGTTTCCAAAACAGAAGGGAAAGCGCTTACCTCATATTTCCCGATCACTTTTTTGTCATATTTCAGTTTTATGCTCGTTTGATCTTTTTTCACGTTCAAAGTGAAAAGTATGGAAGGAATCGTATCTGAAATCGTCTCATCAACGCTCAAAATAAGAGGCGATTGGTCGTACAGTTCCTTTTTTATCAAGCCCAAAAACTCTGATTGTTTATAATTAAAGTTAAGAGCATATTTTCGTACAACTTTTTTTAAATAGCCTTGAGATCCCATCTTGAGCGATTCGTCTTCAATATTTTGAGAACCGCCTCCTAACCCGAAAGCGCTCAATATAGATTGGCTTCTTGCCATAGAGGATCCGCCCATCAGCGACTCGTCATGACGGAGGCTGACTTGTGTCGTCACTTGCATTACGGGCGTTTTTATTTTTAAATAAACAAAAGCAAGAATTATACAGATAGCCAGACTGATAACAAAATAATACCAATGTCTTAAGCATAAATAAACGACGTCTTTTATTTGCTCTGATTCGCTTTTATTTTCTTGCATTTTCATAATAATATTATTGTTCTTAAATTTTTACTTTCTATCTATTCAAGGAGATGATGGCAATGGTTGTTGACGCAATGATGGAGAGTGCGCTAAAAATTATAGAATATACGGATAGTTTGTAACCGTCGGCAGGACCGTATTTGCTTTCTAACTGCCTCGTTTTATTCGGTTCGACGATTATTTTATCATTTTGTTGTAAATAATAATAAGGCGATGAAAATAAATCGGATGAAGTCAGATCAAACCGATTGTAAGTGACGGTACCGTCATTGTTTTCTCTAACCAACAGCACATTTTTTCGATCACCGTAAATAGTTAAATCCCCAACAGCTCCGAGAGCATCCAGAATAGAAATTTTTTCTTGAGCAACGGGGATCGTTCCGGGTTTAAAAACTTCACCTAAAACAGTGACTTGGAATGAAATGATCTTTAGATTAACTACCGGATCTTTGACATAATTGGAAACTGATTTTTGTATTCGCTCAATCGCTTGCGACTTAGTCAACCCGGCTAAAGATATTCGGCCGATAACCGGATAATTAATCGTTCCTTCATTATCCACAATGTAAGTTTGAATAGCGGGCGATTGTTGGACAGTGGTCTCCCCCGGAGTCAAAAAGGATGTCATGGGCAAATTAAATTGAGCGACAGCTTCTTGATCTAAAATCGGAGCGGAAACGGTGATTAATAGTTCATCGTATTTTTTAATGATCGGTTCGTATGTTGCCGAATCATTTCCTCTCCGGATATTTTGTTGATATTTATTCAAATCTTGAAAATAGACAACACTTCTTGGCGTTGTCATACAAGAGAATAAGAAAGCCGGGCAAATAAGAATAATTAAAAATTTCAATTTCATCCTTATATTGTTTATGTGTTTATGAAAGCCGTTTTTATGATAAACGCATAAACCGGATAAATCGTATATACAATTTGGAATAAATTAAAATCAAATTACAATTATTGCCCGGAAAGTAACGTCTGTCGTTATTCAAACGACAGACGTACCCGTTGTGATGACCTTACATTGATTTCGGGACCGCCGTTACCTACGGTTCCTTCTATATTCGAATTCTCCATGTTCCCGCGGAAATCTTTCAACCCGGAAGTTTCTATTTTGTTGGCTCTTACACTCAAATTATATCCTTTACCGGCAGGTAAGCTCAAGCTGAGGCTTCCGCTGTTCGACAATTTTACATAATCGCTCACTGATGTTATTCTTACATCCATGCCTCCGCCTGAGGTATAGGCATCCAAGTTACCCGAAATACCGTCTAACCTCACACTTCCTCCCGACGTGCCGGTTTTAAGCGTCCCTTTGATGTCGCTTGCCATTACGCTTCCGCCGCTGGTTGCTGCATTAATGTTTCCGGAAAGGTTGCTCAAGCTGATACTTCCGCCCGAGGTTTTCAAATCAATTTTTCCGCTGCAATCTTTCGCCGTAATGCTTCCGCCGCTGGTTTGCAAATTAATGTTATCTTTTGATTCTGTTACGGTGATACTTCCGCCCGAGGTCATACCGGCGGTATTACCCGAAACATTCTCAACCGTCAACGAGCCGCCGCTGGTTTGCAAATTCTGTAAGCCGGACACATTGCTGATTCGGATACTGCCGCCGCTGGTTTGCAAATTGCTGTTAACTTGTTTCGGAACGCTGATATTGAACGAAATACTTAATCCTTGCGAATTCCAATTCATAGCGTTTCTTTTCTGTTTAGCAACAGCATACAACTTTCCGTTTTCGACCCGGATGTCAACGGTATAATTTTCATCAAGAACTTGTTTGATTTTCTCGGTTGACCAATTGTCGCGCGAAATATACATTTCAATTATGGCTTCCGAACCGGTATTGCCTGTCAAGGTTAAGCTGCCGCCTGCTGTTGCGGATTCCACTTCTTTGATGGATGACGTCGGAAAAGTGCGAGTCAGAAACGGACTTTTTTCTTCTTCATCGGCATGAACCGTGAAAAAGGTTGCGCATAACAAGATGCAGGCAAATAATACAAATAACTTTTTCATTGATTATCGGTATTTATATCTTTTTGATTTTAGCCATTTTGCCGTTACTTGCGTTGATGACGGGAGAACCTTTGTAACTGACGGAAGATACGCCCGAAGAATTCACTTTCAAAGCATCACTGACATTTACCGTTACTTTGCTGACGCCGGAGGATTCGATATTGGCATTTTTCACCGCAAAATCTTCGGCCATAACACTTGCCGTTCCGGAAGTATCAATATCAATATTTTCAGCTGAACCGGTTAATTCAATGGAACTTGTTCCGCTGGAATCAAACTTTACATGAGTAGCTTTCAATTCGCCTTGAATTTTCGACGCGCCCGAAACTTCCAACTCGGTATTGCCGCTAACGTTTGCTTTTATTTGAATTTTACTTGCACCGCTTGCCTCAATGCTTAATTGCCCGGTATTCACATTTATTGACATCTTGGAAGCGCCGCTGCAATCACTCTTGAATTTGTCGGGAGTAAACAGGTCGTCTGCCGTTAATTTACAGGCGCCCGAAAGCGCTACCTTGTCTAAGTTCTTCATGACAATAGAGGCTTTCAAAATTTTGATATTCTTCATATTCCTATTAAAATTGTCACGATTGTCAAGATACAGATTCAGTACTCCGTTTTTCACTTCGCTACGCACATAAGGCATTATTTCATCGTCAGCTTCAATGGAAAGAGACTCCGTACCGCCTTTGGTAACCGTAATATCAAATGCGCTTGAAGCATCTATTCCCGTGAAACCCGACACCGAACGGGTTTCTGTTTTTTGGCCGAATGCAACCATTGTTGTCAGCCCGGTAATCATTAAAAATAAAAATACTCGTTTCATAATTCTTATATTATTTAAAATTTGCAATTCATAATTCATAATTCATAATTTTTAAATCTTCTTCTATCGTTTCCAGACTTTTCAGATTTTGACGATAATAGGCCGCAAGGATTAATTTTGTTTCTTTAACCGGGAGTTCTTCCGGAATCTCATGTTCGAAACCGCTTCCCGCTATGTCAATAATGTTTTGCACATCGCTCATCACCTGTTGCCGATCCCATGGGTCTAAATCTTTGGTAAGCACTTCTATCCGGCCGGCTACGACATTCATTTTATTTAAGTAACAATCTTTCATATCAATAGTGTTTTCACACATAACTATTCTGTTGTCTTGTTTTCCGGCATGTCGCCACAGGATACCGACAAAAAATACGATGGCGACAGATGCGGCAATCGAGATGCTCCAACGCAGTACTGCTACTCGTCGAGATTGGCGATTCATCTTTTGTTGCAACCGCTCGAAATGACCTGCCGCAGGTTCTTCCTCAAATAAATTTTTACGGTCGCGGATGTATTGTTCTAAACGATTCATCGGTTGATAATTTTACTTTTTAACATTTCAGCTAACTTATTGCGTCCGCGAATATATTGCGAACGTGCGGTTGATTCTTTGATTTGCAGCGCTTGGGCGATTTCTTCGAACTCGCAGTCTTCGAACAGACGCATTGACACGACGATACGATAACCGTCGGGCAAGTTGTTCAATTCGCGCTTGACGGATTCCACGGACAGTTCCGGTGGTTCTTCGTCCGGCTCTTCATCGGCAACGGATAAATTATCCAGCGATTCAAAAGCCGGCTTTTTCTTGCGTACCCTGTCAATCGAAGTTCGGATGGCAATGCTTCGGCTCCACGAATAAAAAGCTTCTTCATCCTGCAAATGATCCATATTGTCAAATAACTTCAAAAACACATCATGCATAGCTTCTTCGGCGTCTCGGGAATTTCCGATGATACGCAGGCAGGTGTTGTAGATCCTCCGGTAGTGGAGTTGATACAATTCCTTTTGGAACATCGGAGATTTCTTGTCGTTTCGAAATAAGGTCATCGTGAATATGCTCTCTTTTTATTGATTCTATTATAGAGACGAGGATAATTCCATTTTGCTGCATCAAAAATACAAATAATTCGGGAAAAATAAGAATATCATTGCAGACGTAGTGTAGTGAAAACACATAATCTGCTCATAATCAACGATTGTTTTTAGAAAAGATGGCGGTCAAGCCTGCCATGACAGGATTTTGAAGAAAGTCTCGCAAAAAAAATTATTGTTTTTCTTAAAATTTTCCTAAATTTGCATCAAAATTTCAAAAAATAAAGCGGACAAATCTCAATATAATATGTCAAAATCAATAAAGGTAGGAGAAAAGATAAAAAATCTTCGTGAATCGAAAAATATTACCCGCGAAGAGTTATCGGAAAGAAGCGGTTTGAATATTGACCAAATTATTTTAATAGAAGAAAATACCAATTTGCCGTCACTGGCGCCGCTCATTAAGATAGCGCGAGTGATGGGTGTACGTTTGGGAACTTTCCTCGATGATAATGATGAATTGGGACCGGTTGTTACTCGCAAAACAGATAAAGCCGAAGGTATCGGTTTTTCAAATAACGCATCCGAATTACGCAAACATATGGATTATTATTCGCTTTCGAAAACGAAAAGCGGTCGTCACATGGAACCTTTCATCATTGATATTATCGCTTCGGAAGCGGAATTTGCATTATCGTCGCACGAAGGCGAAGAGTTTATTTATGTGCTTGAGGGAACAATAGAAATCAACTACGGCAAAGATATTTATTGGTTGGAACCGGGCGACAGCATTTATTACGACTCGATTGTGGCGCATCATGTACATGCTTATAATAATGACGCCGCTAAAATCTTAGCCGTTGTTTATACTCCGATATAATTTTAAAAAATGGAATTATTTGACAAAACATTAGGTGATTGGCTCGAACATTGGGCTGCTGTCACTCCCGATAAGGAATATATCGTTTATTCCGACCGTAATTTACGATTTACTTGGAAAGAGTTTGATAATCGGGTAAATGATTTGGCAAAGGGGTTGTTGGCTATCGGCATTTCCAAAGGCTGCCATGTGGGGATTTGGGCAACCAATGTACCCGATTGGCTGACTTTTTTGTTTGCTTGCGCTAAAATCGGAGCCGTGTCGGTTACCGTAAATACGAGTTATAAGCAAAGCGAATTGGAATACCTTTGTCAAAATTCCGATATGCATACGCTTTGCATTATTGATGGTACTTGGGATTCCGATTATGTGGAGATGACTTACGCTATGCTTCCGGAACTGAAAACAACCGAACGCGGATATTTACGTAGCGAACGTTTTCCTCATATGCGGAACGTGATTTATATCGGACAAGAAAAACACCGAGGCATGTATAATACCGCCGAACTCTTACTTTTAGGTAAAAATGTGGATGACAAACGGTTAATCGAAATTAAGAAAACCATCCATTGTCACGATGTGGTGAATATGCAATATACATCGGGTACCACCGGTTTTCCGAAAGGTGTGATGCTTTCGCATTATAATATTGCCAACAACGGTTATTTGACGGGCGAACATATGGCGTTTACCGACAAAGACAAACTCTGTTGCTGTGTACCGCTGTTCCATTGTTTCGGAGTGGTATTGGCAACGATGAATGTTTTAACACACGGTTGTACGCAAGTGATGGTGGAAAAATTTGATCCGCTGGTAGTGCTGGCTTCCATTCATAAAGAAAGATGTACGGCGATCTACGGCGTCCCGACCATGTTTATTGCCGAATTGAACCATCCGATGTTCGATGTGTTTGATCTTACGAGTTTGCGCACGGGCATTATGGCCGGTTCGCTTTGTCCGGTGGAATTGATGAAACAAGTGAATGAAAAAATGTACACCCAAATCACCAGTGTTTACGGTTTGACCGAGACGTCACCCGGTATGACGCAAACCCGTATTGACGACTCTTTCGAAATCCGCTGCAACACAGTGGGACACGAATACGAATTTACCGAAGTAGCGGTTATTGATCCCGAAACAGGGAAGCATTTGGACGCGGAGCAGCAAGGCGAACTTTGCTGTCGCGGTTACAATGTGATGAAAGGTTATTACAATAATCCGGAAGCCACCGCCGAAGTTATTGACAAGGACGGATGGTTGCATTCGGGCGATTTGGGCATCAAAGATAAAAACGGTAGCTACCGTATAACCGGACGCATCAAAGACATGATTATCCGCGGGGGCGAAAACATTTATCCGCGTGAAATAGAAGAATTTCTTTATCATTTGGAAGGCGTTAAAGACGTGCAGGTTGCGGCGGTTCCATCGAGAAAATACGGAGAAGAAGTAGGCGCTTTTATTATTCTTCATGACGGCGTCCATTTAACAGAAGAAGATGTACGCGATTTTTGTCGCGGCAAGATTGCCCGCCACAAAATTCCCAAATATGTTTTCTTTTTAGAAACTTACCCCATGACCGGAAGCGGAAAAATTCAGAAATTCAAATTGAAAGATATGAGTTTGGAGTTGTTGAAAGCACAGGGAACGGAAGTAGTATAAATAAATTTACAATCATCAATAATCAAATAAACGTATGGTATCGGATAGAATTATATGCAATCGGTGTGGAGCGGAAAACCCGAGTTACTCCAAATATTGCCGCGGATGCGGATATGAGTTACCCAAGATCGTGGTAGAAAATACGGTACCGGAGAAACCGGTCGGACCCGCCAAGAAAAAAGTAGCCTTATCACTGACCATCGGATTAGTTATAGGCGGATTATTTATAGGAATAATTATAGGAACATTGATCGGAGCAACTGCGTCTTTCGTGTATTTTAACGGGGCCAATCAGAGTTCTCAATCTTCGAGCGCTTTTGACAAACCTTTATTGGAAACAACCGACCGGATAAATCGCAATCTTCCGGTGATGATTGATTCGGAGACAAGGTTAGACAACATGATAACACTTGATAAAAAAACTTTTCAATATAACTATACCTTAGTGAATATGGAAAAAGGAAAGGTTGATACAATCGCCATGAAAAATAAACTGGAACCGCTTATTATCAATGGCGTAAAGACATCGCCGGATGCAGAGTATCAACGCAAGAATGAAATGACTTTGGTTCATTATTACAAGGATAAAAACGGAAATTATCTGTTTTCGGTTATCGTAACGCCGGATAAATACAAATAAGAAGTTGTGTTTTTATTTTCGTATCAGAAAAAACTCAGGGAACTTTACTTCAAGTGTTTTTTCAGATCTTTATCAAAAGTAAACACCGTATAGTTTTTGACTTTTGCATACCCGATAAGTAAACGATCAACAAAGTCAAGGTTTGTTGTTGCATAAAGGTTTAAAGCATAACACACCACATCGCAATTAGCAACCGGATTAACATCAAGATTCGCAATTCCTTCTATCGTTTCTGCAACAAGCCGGCGATTTATTTTGTACACTTTGGTTAATACATAAACCATTTCGGTAATTACTTCTGTTGTAATCAAGCAATTCCCCGTATTTGATTCCAATTCCGCTTCAACAGCGTTTGCCATTGTAGGATTGTCTTGCAAAATGTAACGTAGGATGGCATTTGTATCAAAGAGAAGTCTGTTTTTCTTTTGCATTTGTTTCCCAAGTTTCTTTCTCCTGCGCGACCAATGTCGGATCAGCATATTTTTTCAAAAATCCTTTCATGCTTTTTGCCGTATGCTTAGGTACATCCTGTTGGATTGCAGGAAACACAACAACCTCTACCTTACCCTGTCGCATACTCTCCGGCAACTCCATAACAGATAAGAGCAACTCCGAATCAACCGTTTTTCTATATACTTCCATAACAATCTGTCTTTAATTTACAAAGATACAATATTTCGCCAAAATATCGTACCTGTTCCCCGAAAAACTCATTTATTCTTTTCCCGTTTCGGAAACCATCCTTTTTCGACGCGCTTCCGTTGTTCGAAAAGTTCGCCGATTGACCAGAAAGAGGAAAAGGCAAAAACGCCGCATGAAGTTGATAGGATGAGATTACGCAGAAGCAATGCGGCGATAATTCCGCCGATGCCCAAGAGTAAAAAGACCCACCAACATTTTACGCCAAAATAATATTCTCCCTTGATTACCAAAGGATGAAAAAGCCCGATAATCACAAACGTAACCAGACCGATAATAATTCCCGTTAAATTATAAGTTTCAATAAATTGCATCATAAAATTAAAAGTTTATTCATCAATAATCATTCCGCTGCCGAGACATAAGCGACAATCTCTGTCATAGACCACGCCGAATTGCCCGGCCGCAATTCCTTGTATTTTATCGTCCGATTCGATACGGTAAACATCGCCGATTCGCCGGATTTTCCCGAAAGTAAATCCGGGCGTATGCCGGATTTTGAATGCGATTTCTTTTTCATCGGAAAAATCGCCCCAAGGGTCTTCGGTAATAAAACCGAATCCTTGCAGATTCACTATTTTTCCGTACTGCGTTTCCGGATCGTATCCGTTGGAAACATAGACAATATTATTTTCCACGTCCTTTTTAATTACAAACCAAGGACCGCCGCTCAAATATAAACCCTTGCGCTGACCGATGGTATGAAACCAATAGCCTTTGTGTTTTCCCACTGTTTTTCCGGTTTCCCATTCGACGATGTTACCCGGACATTCGCCGAGATAGCGACGGATAAAATCATTGTAGTTGATTTTTCCGAGAAAACAAATCCCTTGACTGTCTTTACGGGTAGCGCTCGGAAGTCCTTGTTCAACGGCAATGGCTCGCACTTCCTTTTTCAACAAATGTCCGATGGGAAACATGAGCTTTGAAACCTGCAAATAGTTTACTTGACCGATAAAATACGTTTGGTCTTTGATTTTATCGGCAGCTGTGGAAAGGTATATTTTATTGTTTATTTCGGTAGTTGTCGCATAATGCCCGGTTGCAATCCGGTCGAAAGCATGCCCCCACTTTTGTTCGAACACACCGAATTTAATCAGCTTGTTGCACATCATATCGGGATTAGGCGTCAAACCGCGCCGGACAGCGTCAATGGTATAACTGACCACGCTTTCCCAATATTCTTTGTGCAACGAAACCACCTCCATTTTGCAACCGTATTTTCGGGCAATATAAGTGGTGATTTCAATATCTTCTTCGGACGGACAATCAATAAATCCGTCCTTATCTTCCATTCCGATTTTTATATAGAAGATAACAGGTTCATACCCGGCTTCTTTCAACAGATGAACGACTACCGAACTGTCAACTCCTCCCGATACTAATGCTGCTATATTCATTTCCGATGTCGTTTTACAAAACGATTGATATAAGGAATTTCGCTTAAAGGCATGTCTCGTTTAATCAACAAAGTTAAATAAATTCCGATTAAAACGGTTCTGAAACCCAGACGAAGTCCTAAATTTTTTATCGGAACGAATACGGCTATACCGTACAACAGCAAGGCTACACCCGAATAGAAGAAAAGCGTTTTCAAATCGTATCTTACCGGATAATATTTTTGACCGACCACATAAGAGAGTACCATAATCAAACCGTTCCCGGCAAAAGACGCCCAAGCGCAAGCCATATAACCGTATTTGGGAATAAAAACGATGTTCAATACAATAATCAAAACAAAACCGATGGTTGAAAAAACAGTGCCCCAATAGGTTTTGTCCGTCAATTTATACCATAAGGAAAGATTATAATAAACAGAAAAAAACAATTCGCCCATCAATACAACCGGAACAACCGGCAAACCGGCGAAATATTCGGATCGGGTAACAACCATGTACTTGATTATATCCAAATAAAAAGTTACGCCGAGAAAAACCAGCAGCCCGACGATGACAAAATATTTCATGATGGTCGCGTATGATTCTTGAGCATCTTTTTCTTTGCTTTTTTCAAACATAAAAGGATCGAAAGCGTAACGGAAAGCTTGGGTAAACATCACCATAATCACTCCGATTTTAAAACAAGCTCCGTAGATACCCAATTCACTCATCGCATTTTCAGGGTCGGGATAAACCGCCGGAAAGATGATTTTATCTACCACTTGATTGCTCATTCCGGCCAAGCCCATCAGCATCAACGGAAAGCAATAATGTAACATTTTCTTTGCCAATTGTCGGTCAAAAGAAAACTTGAAACCGGTCAACTCCGGCAACAGGCATAAAGTCTGGGTCCCGGTCGCTATCAAATTGGATATTAAAACATAACCCACACTGTAATTTTCTTTCCAAAACCAAGCGATCCACTCGGGATGGGTTTGATTGATGCGCGGACATATCGCTAAGAAAAATACGCAGAACAGCGCGTACAAAATGACTTGAAACAGTTTGAAAAATCCGAATCTGATCGGTTTTTTTTCATAGCGCAGAAAGGCAAACGGAACAGCTATAAAGGCGTCCAGACTTAATACGATGACAATCATTCGCAAGTAGCTGTCCGGAATCCGGCTGTCCCACAAAAAAGGATGTATTCTTTCTAAGAAAACAAGAAAGATGAATAAAAAAAGCACAACAATCGCTCCGACTATTGCCAAAGCCGTGGAATAAACGCTTCCTTTTTTTTCTTTAGGGGCTTGATTGACAAAACGAAAAAATCCGGTTTCTATACCGAAAGTCAAGATGACGGAAAATAAAGCGGCATACGCATACAGGTTGGTTATCATTCCGACATCGCGAGTTGCGGTAAAATAAGTGAAAAGCGGAGTCATCAACCAACTGATTATCTTAACCAGAATCGTGCTTCCTCCGTAAATGGTGCTGTCTTTTACCAGTGATCGTGCTTCTGCCATCGGTTTGTTTAGCGGCCGGGATTCGTTTTACCGACCGACTATATTAATATTAATTTTATTCTCCCGTACCCCAAGTACTATTATCTACTGTAACGGTAATTGCATACGACGGATTGTTTTTATCGTTAGTTAACAGATAAATCGTATGGGACAACTCTCCATCCGGCAACTGACTTCGGTCGCAAGTAAACAGCAATGTTCTCAATGAAAGGGGAGGTAAAAAGCCGTCCATCTCGGAGACGCTCAGCCATTCCGGACACGAGTCTATTTTCCATGTCAACAATCCGTTTCCTTGACCGTTGTATATATTTAACAATCGGGTAACATCCGTTTGCCCAAAATCCAAGCGGTTGTTGGAACAGCCTAAAATGGGATCCCCCAAGTCGCAAGAAACATTAATTGTCGTTTCGCCGTTGTTCTTGTCATTACTCCGGATCACGATTTTCCCCTGCGCATCCGGCGAAACGAATGATTCGATACTGCACGATAAATCAATTACGGATTCTTCAAACGGGAGAATCATAAACGTATAATTATTCGTGGAATCAAAAATCTTTCCCGGATTATTAACCGAAATCCAATCCGACATTTCCGCGAATGACCACAATAAAACGCCTTCTCCTCCATTTCTGATAACTAAAGAGGCGTTGCCGTTGTTGTAATAAACGCTGTATTGAAAAGCTAAATTCGATTCGACTTCAATCGCCGGATTTCCTTCGGTAACATACGATACGGGAATCAAAATATTTCCGTAACCTTCGATGTTCAATACGATAGAAGACTTATAAACGCCCGTTCCCGAAAATTCATTCCGAACAGAGGCGGCGCAATTGATGGTTGCAACATCGTCCGAAAATTGTCCCGATTTGGTATAAACGTTTAACCAATCGGGAAATTCCACAACCTTGAAGCCGGCAGCGCCAACCGTCGGCACCCGGACGGAATAATCTTTCGATTCCCCGTTCGGCAAAACAATGATTTCCGAAGTAGCGGTAAGAGACGATATTTCCGGGACTTTCGATAGAAAATCGTTATTACAAGAAAATACAATTATACAGAAAAAACCGAGTGAAATATATTGAATAAAATTTTTCATTGGCAATGAAAATTATGAATCAGTTAAAAATAAAAACGCACGCCCAGAAAGTAATCAATACGAGACAAATCTAAATAATGACCTTTGCCTAAATTTTCCTTACTGCTTGCCATATCATTATCGGAAATATTCAGAGACCGGAAGACAGACGGATAGATTCCTCCCCCCGCTCCGACGGATATCCACGATACGGGATAATATTCGAAGGATAACTGAAAGGTTCCGCTAAAAGTATTTTTTTCTCTCAGAACATTATATTGCTTTTTATTTGTTTCCGGATTTGTAAATACGTACTGATAGGGGTCAAATTGCGCTTTATCTCTGTAGAAAATACAGCCGACCGATAATTCTCCATTCAAACTGAATTGGTGATTTCCGCCAATCCATTGCCGGAAAAAGGCCGACGGTCCGACATAGTTCAAATAGAATCGTTCTTTCTCGCTCACATAATAATAAATTGAATTATCGGAGTTGTTATCTATAGCGGTATAGCTCATTTCGACCGAAGAAGTAAAGAAAGAATATTTCACTCCCGCTCCGAATGATTTAGTAAACAAATAGTAAACATCTCCGCCGCCGGATATTCCGCTCCGGAGTCGTTTATAATATTCATTTGCTTGATCTCGCGGAGACAATCCCAAGTTTTTCATTGCTTCTCTCGAAGAAGCCAAAGAATTTATTAAATAAGACCCGCCGCCTTGAAATCCGATTCTCCACCGGTGAAAAGGTTCCGACGATTGTTTTTTACCGGATTGTTTAGCGTTCGAAGAAACCGGAAAAGAAGTTGTCGTTTGTTCTCTTTTCGGAGAAAGCGGATATGATTCTTGCGATCGTAAGCCGAATGAATATTCGTACACTTGTTTCAAAGGGATGGAATTTTCTACCGTCGTCCGGTTATCGTCTTTTTGTTCATATCTTATATAGTTTAACGATATGGATACAATTTTACAAAAAATCGTATCTTTTTGTGTTGTAATGATTCTATCTTGCCCTTTTACATAAGTAAACGCTAAAAGCAAGATAGACATGGTTAATACTTTTTGTTTGTTCATTACTTCAACTCGTCTGTTAAAAGTCAATTTAAAAACTAATGTTATTATTTCGGCTTGATTCTTGCCGTTCCGGTTACCCTATTTAGCCGCAAAGATATTAAAAATTCGGAACAAATTATATATTCGATTTTGAAATTTATTACCTTTGATGTCCCTAAAATGATAATAATAAAAATAGAATAAAAAATGAATTGGTTTGAATGCAAAGTTTCGTATGAGAAAATGACGGAAAGCGGAGTTCAGAAAAGAGTAACAGAACCCTATTTGGTTGATGCGCTTTCTTTTACGGAAGCCGAAGCTCGAATAATCGAAGAGATGAAACCGTTTATCAGCGGCGAATTTATGGTGGCGGATATTAAACGGGCGCGGATTGCAGAATTGTTTTTTAACGAAACCGGCGATCGGTACTATAAATTCAAAGTTTTTTTCATCAGTTTGGATGAAAAAAGCGGTGCGGAAAAAAAGACGGCAGCGCAAATGTTGGCGCAAGCGTCGGACATTAAAGAAGCTATCGCCGTTTTGGAGAACGGAATGAAAGGAACATTAGCCGATTACGTTATCGCTTCCGTTTCCGAAACATTGATTGCAGATATTTTCCCGTTTTCGCCTAAACCCAAAGAGTAATCAATGGATATTGCAGAAAAACTTGAGCGACTGAAAAGTGAATTGCCGGAAAATGTTCGCATCCTTGCCGTTTCCAAATTTCATCCCGAATCCGTAATCATGGAAGCCTACCGGGCCGGACAACGGATTTTCGGAGAAAACCGTGTGCAGGAACTGCTCCCGAAATACGAGCATTTACCCAAAGACATCGAATGGCATTTTATCGGACATTTGCAAGTCAACAAAGTTAAATACATTGCTCCGTTTATTCACGCCATCCAAAGTATAGACAGCTTGAAAATAGCGGAAACGGTAAATAAAGAAGCAAACAAATGCAATCGAAAAATACGGGTGTTCCTTCAAATTCATATTGCGCAAGAAGAACAAAAATTCGGATTTTCATACGACGAAGCGGCGGATTTATTGAAAAGCGGCGTATTGGGTTCAATGACAAATTTGGATATCGCCGGTTTAATGGGGATGGCGACATTGACCGATAATTCCACTCAAATTCGAAACGAATTTCACCGGCTTCGCTGTTTTTTTCAACAGCTGAAAAACGATTATTTTGCGGACAACGATTCATTTTGCGAATTATCCTGCGGCATGAGCGACGATTATCCGATAGCTGTGAATGAAGGAAGTACGATGATTCGCATCGGAAGTAAACTGTTCGGGCCTCGTTAAAAAAACACAAAAATTAGTATATATCTATAAAATTTAATAGCTTTGCATTCATAATCATTCATCGAATTTGTATGACGAACTTATTAGAGACTAAATTTGCCGGCTTAAATTTACCTAATCCGATTATTATCGCGAGTTCGGGTTTAACCGGCACGCCGGAAAAAAATAAAGAGCTTGAAAAAGCCGGAGCGGGAGCAATCATTTTACAATCCATATATGAAGAGCAAATTGAAATACAGACCAATCAGCCTGCACAAACTTTCTCTTCGGAAACCGACGAGACAAACCGAAATATTAAAAAAAGCATACAAATTGCCGATTATCTGCAATTAATCCAAGAAACAAAAAAACGATGCCACATTCCGGTAATTGCCAGCGTCATCTGCCACAAAGCAGGGAATTGGATCAATTTTGTTCGGCAAGTGGAAATGGCCGGCGCGGATGCAATCGAGTTGAATATTTTCGCTTTGTCCACCGAAAATAAGGGTTATACCAATTTTCTTGAACGAATTTATTTGCAGATTACCGAAAAAGTGAAGGCATTGATTTCGATTCCGATCATTGTAAAAATCAGTAAATACTTCAGTCATATCGTACAATTAGCTACCGATTTACAAGCGGCAGGCGCTAACGGACTCGTTTTGTTCAACCGATTCTACCAACCGGATATTGATATTCACCGCTTGCAGATTCACTCCGGAGATGTTTTCAGTTCCAGCACGGATATTGCGGATACGTTGCGATGGACGCCCATTGTCAGCAGTAAACATCCCGATCTGTCCCTCGCCTCCTGCACGGGAATTCATGATTGGGAAGGCATTATCAAATGTATTCTCAGCGGAGCCTCGGCAGCTGAAATATGCAGTACGGTTTATTTGCATGGAAATGAAATTATTTCAGTCATGAAGCGTGGAATAGAAGAATGGATGAACCTCATGAATTTCCGTTCCGTCGGGGAATTTAAAGGCAAATTGAATACGGCTTGTTTGGCAGACCCTTCCTTGCACGAACGGAATCAATTTCGAAAATACTTTTCGGACAGAGACACGGAGTAATTATGAATTATGAATTATGAATTATTTTAACATAAAAACTTAAAACTGATGTTTCTGAAAGCTGCATTTAAAAACGCTTCGGTATTTGTACAACTTTTGATGATTTTGGCAGTCATCGCCTTTGGTTTTCTTTTTTCCATATTTCTTGCGTCTCTATTGATTATTTCTAAATTCGGTATATCTCCGGAAATAATCATAACGATTCAGCAAAATTTATTCGATTATCCGGATTTAATACGAGGAATACAATTCCTGCAAACGTTGGGGATCTTCCTGCTTCCGGCCGTTATTTGCGCTTGGCTGTTCAGCGATAATTATAAAGAATACCTTCGGATTGATCAACCGATCCGATTATCGGTAGCTGTTTGGACGGTAATCAGCATGATTGTAGTCGTTCCTTTTCTTAATTGGACTTATTTCCTTAATCAACAAATGGTATTTCCGGAATCGCTTAAAGGCTTGGAAAATTGGATAAAAGAATCGGAAGCCGCAGCAGAACGAGTGACCGATTTGATACTCGACACGAAAAATATTTCGACAATTATATTCAACATTTTGATTGTATGCGTAATAGCAGGCGTAAGCGAAGAATTTATGTTTCGAGGCTTATTACAAACGTTTCTCGAAAAAGCTGTCCGAAATCCGCACCTTGCAGTTTGGACAGTCGCTATCTTATTCAGCGCTATTCATCTTCAGTTTTACGGCTTTATTACGCGGATGCTTTTGGGCGCTTGGTTAGGTTACCTGATGTATTATACGAAAACAATCTGGATTCCCGTATTGGCGCATTTTATCAATAATTTTATAAGCGTCGGTATGTATTACTCATTTCGGAATACGCCGGATGAAATGCAAAAAATTGATGCGATCGGTACCGGCTCCACGTGGTGGCTTGCCATCGCTTCGTTAGCATTGTTTTTCTTCTGTTTCAGTCAAATCAGAAAAACAACCGTACCATGATACAGTATCTGAATTTATTAAATCGGACGCTTTCCGAAGGCGTAAAAAAAGGAGATCGGACCGGAACGGGAACAATCAGTATATTCGGCCACCAGATGCGCTTTAATTTATCCGAAGGATTTCCCGTTTTGACAACCAAAAAATTGCACTTGAAATCCATTATTTACGAATTGCTTTGGTTCTTGAAAGGAGATACCAACATTCGCTATTTGAACGAACACGATGTGCGGATATGGAACGAATGGGCGGATGAAAACGGCGATTTAGGCCCGATTTACGGTTCTCAATGGCGTTCTTGGCCCGATTATTCGGGCGGAACCATTGATCAGATAAGCCAAGCGATTGATTTGCTTAAGAACAATCCCGACTCGCGCCGAATCATTGTCAATGCGTGGAATGTGGCTGCAATTCCGTCCATGAAACTGCCTCCTTGCCACTGCCTTTTTCAGTTTTACGTAGCGGAAGGAAAACTTTCCCTGCAATTGTATCAGCGAAGCGCAGACATTTTTTTGGGAGTTCCGTTCAACATTGCTTCATATGCGCTGTTACTGCAAATGATGGCGCAGGTCACCGGTTTTCAACCCGGCGATTTTGTACACACTTTAGGCGATGCTCATATTTATATGAATCATTTGGAGCAGGTAAAACTGCAATTATCTCGCGAGCCGCGTCCGTTGCCGGTGATGAAAATCAATCCAGAAGTCAAAACGATTTTCGATTTTCGCTACGAAGATTTTGAATTGGAAGGATATAATCCCTATCCGCACATTAAAGGAACCGTATCCGTATGATTCTATCTCTTATCGCAGTTCTCGGAAAAAATAACGAAATCGGAAAAGACAACCGGTTGTTGTGTCGGTTGCCTTCCGACTTGAAGCGCTTCAAAGCAATCACGTCGGGTCATACGGTTATCATGGGTCGTAAAACGTTCGAATCGTTGCCGAACGGACCGCTCCCCAACCGGCGAAATATAATCATCAGCCGAAATAAAGCGTTAGTCGTTGAAGGCGCCGAAGTTTATTCGTCTTTGGATTACGCTCTTCTGAAATCCGGTAACGAAACGGAGGTTTTTATTACCGGCGGCGCTCAAATCTATGCGCAGGCTTTGCCGATTGCCGACAAGCTCTACATCACCCGGATTCATGCCGCTTTTCCGGAAGCTGATACATTTTTCCCGTCACTTGATTGGAATAATTGGAAGGAAACCGACCAAGAAACCTTTCCGGCCGATGAAAAAAATTCCTATCCGTTTACTTTTTTTGAGTACGAACGATATTGAAACAGTTTCTTTTTCCTCTTTATTTTATTTTTCACTCTTTTGTCAACTTCTTCTCACTTTGAGAACGAAAAGAATAGGACAAAGTAAAATTGTGAATGAAAACCATCATTTGAGAATAGGTTTCGGGAAAATAAATGGAACCGTACAGTTTTCGGGCTTGTTTTCCTTGAGGAATATCAATGGAAGATATAAATAAACCGTTTTGATTAATTGTATCGCGTTTTACAAAGGTTGTATCTCTGCATTGAACACACAATGTAGCCACCGGATGAAGCGAAGCGGATAGTCCCAATGCGTTAAATTGTAATTCGTAAACGCCGCCGTATCGGCTCAATGTCGTATCGGCTTCAAAAATATAGGCATTGTGAAGCAAATCACTTGACCTCAGTAAAAAGCGTTCTTTCTCCACCGGTAAAATCAAATGATCGGGATTTATATTCGATTTCGTTGTCGTTTCTTCAATATTTTTTAATTTTTCAGATGCTTGGGTATAGCGTTTATTCAGATTTTCATGGATTTTGAAATATTTATCTAAATGTCCGGAATACCATACCAAAGAAGTATCCAAAACGGCTTCCGTGATTTTGTGTTTTTTCAAAACGGAATTTAGTAATTCTTGTTTACGAACCGAATCGGAAGAAAAAGCAGCGTAGTCCGTGTTGATTTCCGCTTCGGCTAAATAAACATCATACAATACCTTCTCCATTTTTTTTTCGGAAAGGACATACGAAGGACGACTGCTGCAAGCAAAAATAAAAAACGCCAAAAAAAGAATCGGAATGATCGGATTAACTTTCAATTTCCTGTTTTTCAAAGCTCAATGACAATGTTTTCCTAAAAAACAATAACAATACAACGATTCCGACACTGATAGAAGCGTCGGCGACATTGAAAATATAACGAAAGAACTCAAAATCACTACCGCCTATTCCCGGCATCCAAGCCGGCCATGTAAAGCTAAAGAACGGAAAGTAAAACATGTCCACTACTTCGCCGTGCAGCCAACCGGCATATCCTCCTTCCGGCGGGAAAAGCATTGCGACATGCATAGGGGTACTTTCACTGAAAATAACGCCGTAAAACACGCTGTCTATAATGTTTCCCACAGCGCCGGCAAAAATCATCGAAACCAAAAGAATATAGCCTGTCTTGAATTTATTCCGGATAAGCGCGTATAAATAATAAGCAATTACAACAGAAGCAATTACCCTGAAAACGGTCAGAAACAGTTTTCCGAACACTTTAATCCCCATAGCCATTCCTTCATTTTCAATGAACCGAATATGAAACCAATCGGCTATCCGAATATCTTCGCCCAATGCCAAATGAGTCTTGACCCAGATCTTAATGATCTGGTCTGCCAGAAGAATCAGCAGGATTACCGCAATTGCTCCAAATGCTTTCTTTGATGCCGTCATTGTTTTTGACCCTGTTTGGCCTCGATGCTTAAAGTGGCGTGAGGAACAGCGCGAAGTCTTTCTTTGGGAATTAATTTACCCGTTTCGCGACAAATTCCATAGGTTTTGTTTTCAATGCGAATCAACGCGGCTTGTAAGCTCTGAATGAATTTCATTTGACGCTGCGCCAAACGGCCGGCTTCTTCTTTCGATAAAGTGGAGGCTCCTTCTTCCAACACTTTGAAAGTAGGGGACGTATCGGTTACATCGTTTCCATCGGCATTCATAATGGACGCCTTGAGTAATTCATAATCGCGCTTGGCTGCATCCAACTTATCCATTATGATAACACGAAATTCTTCTAATTCGGCATCCGAATATTTTGTTTTTTCATTCATTGTACGATATATTTATAAAAGATAAAACTCCAAAAATACTATTTTTATTCCGAAATGACAAATGATTTCATTTTCTTCTGTTATAATCGTTCGATTTGTACAAATAATTGAAAATTGTCATCTAAATCAATGGCTTCTCCCTCCGTCAGATCCGTTAAAAGAATCTCTTTGGCAAGTACTTGGTTGGCAATGTATTGTTTAAATTCTTTCACCGCATCATTGATGCGTGTATCCGATTGAATGGCTACTTGTATTTTATCCGTAATTTCAAATCCGTAGGATTTCCGCAAGTTTTGAATGCGATTGATCAGTTCGCGTGCAATTCCTTCTTTCTTCAATTCGTCGGTGACCGTAATATCCAACGCTACAGTCAATTTTCCGTCATTGGCAACCAACCATCCCGGAATATCTTCCGAAAAAATTTCCACATCATCGGTTGTAATTTCCGCCGTCTGACCATTCACCGGAATTGAAAGATTTCCGGTTGTTTCTAAAGTTGCAATGTCTTGTTGCGACAAAGAGGCAATTGCGACGGCCAAATCTTTCATGATTTTTCCGTAGCGCGGACCTAATTTTTTGAAATCGGGTTTGACTCGTTTAACCAAAATTTCCGTCGTATTATCAACATAATTCAGCGCTTTGACATTAACTTCGTTCAGAATCAACGATTGAACGGCTTGAATGGCTTTTTTCTGACTTTCGTCTAAAACCGGTACCATAATGGATGTAAGCGGTTGCCGTACTTTGATATTTACTTTTCGCCGCAATGCCAACACCAAGGAAGAAATTTGTTGTGCTATCTGCATTCTTTCTTCTAAGCCCTTGTCAATCATTTTTTCATTCACCAAAGGAAAATCCGATAAGTGCACCGATATTCCTTCCCGGTCGGTCGCAAGCAAATCCATGTAAAGTTTATCCGCATAGAACGGTGAAATCGGCGCCATCAATTGAGCAACCGTTTTCAAACAGGTATATAACGTCTGATAGGCCGACAATTTATTAGCATTCATTTCTCCGCCCCAGAAACGTTTCCGGTTCAAACGAACATACCAGTTACTCAAATGGTCGTTGACAAAATCGCTGACGGCCCGTCCGGCTTTGGTCGGTTCATAATTATCGTAATACTCATCGGTTTCTTTAATCAATGTATTTAATAAGGATAAAATCCAACGATCAATTTCGGGTCGTTTTTCCAAAGGGACTTCCGTTTCATTTCCGGTGAATCCGTCCACATTGGCATACAAAGCAAAGAAAGAATAAGTATTGTAAAGCGTTCCGAAATATTTTCGTTTCACTTCCTCAATTCCTTCCGAATCGAATTTCAAATTGTCCCACGGGCTTGCGTTGGTAATCAAGTACCAACGTAAAGGGTCGCAACCGTGAATCGCCATTGTTTCAAACGGATCTACAGCATTCCCCAAGCGTTTCGACATTTTATTCCCGTTTTTATCTAAAATCAATCCGTTGGAAACTACATTTTTGAACGAAACGCTATCGAAAACCATAACGGCAATGGCATGTAAAGTAAAAAACCATCCTCGCGTCTGGTCCACTCCTTCGGCAATGAAATCGGCCGGAAAACAATCGCCCGAATCAAAAGCGGCTTTATTTTCAAACGGATAATGGATTTGAGCGTAGGGCATTGCGCCCGAATCAAACCAGACGTCAATCAAATCCGATTCACGTTTCATGGGCTTGCCCGACGGAGAAACCAATACAATCCGATCCACGTAGGGACGATGTAAATCTATATTTTCTACGGAATAATTTCCGGCTGAATAATCGCCCGGTTTTACTTTTTTAAAAGGATTGGCTTTCATAAATCCTTTTTCGACAGAGCGATTAATTTCGTTAATCAGTTCTTCGACCGAGCCGATGCATATTTCTTCCGTACCGTCTTCGGTACGCCAAATCGGAAGCGGCGTTCCCCAATAACGTGAACGCGACAGATTCCAATCCTGCAAATTTTCCAGCCATTTACCGAAACGTCCGGTTCCTGTTGATTGCGGTTTCCAATTAATCGTATCGTTCAATTCGCACATGCGCTCTTTACAAGCGGTGGTGCGAATGAACCAACTGTCAAGAGGATAATACAATATCGGTTTATCGGTACGCCAGCAGTGCGGATAATTGTGCGTATGTTTTTCGATTTTGAATGCACGGTTTTGCTGTTTCAGCATCACGGCGAGATCAATATCTAAAGTCGTTTCTTGATTTTCGGCTCCTTCCGGCAGGTAATCGTTTTTTACGTATCGTCCCGCATATTCCGAATAAAGCGAAGTATTCACCGATGATTGAAGAAAATCGGAATCCAAATCGGCTAAAGCGAAGAATTTCCCGGTCAAATCAACCATCGGGCGACGGTTTCCGTCTTTATCAATCAACATTAAAGGAGGAACGCCGTTGGCGCGCGCAACACGGTCGTCGTCGGCTCCGAAAGTGGGAGCGATGTGAACAATTCCCGTACCTTCTTCTGTAGTTACAAAATCGCCGGTAATTACGCGAAACGCGCCTTCTCCGGGGTTAACCCAAGGAATCAGTTGTTCGTATTCGATTCCTTCCAATTCCGATCCCTTCCAAGAATGAACCGCTTTATAAGGGATCAACTTATCTCCGGTTTTATAGGTATTCAAATCCAAATCGGCCGCTTTAGGATTGAAATGCGCCGATACCAAATCTTTTGCCAAAACAACCGTCAGCGGATTTCCGGTATAAGGATTGAACGATTGAACCGCAACATATTCAATATTCGGTCCGACGCAAAGCGCCGTATTGGAAGGTAAAGTCCATGGAGTCGTTGTCCACGCCAAGAAAAAAGCCTCACCGAAGTCGGCCATTCCGGGCAACGGATTTTTGATTTTGAATTGCGCAACGCAAGTGGTATCTTTTACATCCCGGTAACATCCCGGCTGATTGAGTTCATGCGTACTCAGTCCGGTTCCGGCGGCGGGAGAATAAGGTTGTATCGTATAACCCTTATATAGCAAACCTTTATTGTATAGTTGTTTCAGTAAATACCACAGCGTTTCGATGTAGCGGTTATCGTAGGTAATATACGGATCGTCCATATCCACCCAATATCCCATTTTATGAGTTAAATCTTCCCATTCTTTGGTATATTTCATTACATCTTTTCGGCAAGCGGCATTATATTCTTCCACAGAGATTTTCTTCCCGATATCTTCCTTTGTAATATTCAGCGCTTTTTCAACGCCTAATTCTACCGGAAGCCCATGCGTATCCCACCCGGCTTTCCGGTTCACCCGGAAACCTTTCATGGTCTTATAACGGCAGAAAATATCCTTGATGCATCGAGCAATCACATGATGGATTCCCGGCATCCCGTTAGCGGAAGGAGGACCTTCATAAAAAATAAAAGAAGGAGCATTCTCTCTGATTGCTATACTTTTCCGGAAAATATCCTCGTCTTCCCAACGTTTCAAAATCTCTTGATTAATACCGGATAAATCTAATTTATTGTATTCGGCAAATCGCTTATTCATAACTAAAATTTAAAAACGGCACAAAGGTAATGATTTTTATTCAAAAAGGAAATAAATAAGTGATGAGGTAAGAGCTTAGAGATACTAAAGCAATGTCTCGAACTTTGCAACTTTCAATTTATTATAATTTTTATACTCCGTTATTCGGAACCTCCGGTATATAATTCGAAAATTTCATGTAAATTTGCATAATTAAATAAAAGCGCAGATGTTCATGAAAATAAAATCTTCTTTTTGAATAATATGGAATTAAAAACAGATCTATATTTGGGAGATTGTCGAAAAGAATTAATAAAAATTCCCGATAGTTCCGTAGATTTAATTGTGACATCACCTCCGTACGCCGACCAAAGACAGTCAACATACGGTGGCGTAAGCGTTGATGAATACGTCGAATGGTTTTTGCCTATCTCCAAAGAACTTCTTCGCGTTTTGAAACCTACGGGAACATTCATTTTGAATATAAAAGAGAAAGTAGTTAACGGAGAACGAAGTACGTATGTAATGGAACTTATTCTCGGAATGAGAAAACAAGGTTGGCTTTGGACGGAAGAGTTTATTTGGCACAAAAAAAACTGTTTTCCCGGCAAATGGTCAAATCGTTTTCGCGATGCATGGGAAAGGCTTTTGCAGTTCAATAAGGGAAAAAAATTTAATATGTATCAAGACGCTGTTAAAATACCTATAGGCGATTGGGCTAAAGACCGGTTGAAAAATTTGAGTGAAACGGATAAAATTCGGGATAATGCAAAAAACGGTAGCGGATTTGGTAAAAATGTGTCCAATTGGGTTGGAAAAGAAACTGTGTATCCTACGAATGTAGTTCATTTAGCCACAGAATGTAACAATAAAAATCACAGCGCCGCTTTTCCGAAAGAATTGCCCGAATGGTTTATTAAGCTATTTACACAAGAAAACGATACAGTATTAGACCCGTTTATGGGTTCAGGAACAACGATAGAAGTTGCTAATCAAATGAAAAGAAATTCAATAGGAATAGAAATTGTTCCCGAATATTACGAAGAAGTCAAGCGACAATTTGCCCCGATAGAATATTATTTAATGGAACCTGCACCGGAAATATGAAACAGCTAAACATAAAAGACGTTACGCAATACGTTGAAGCAAATATCAGCGTATTTCATGAAAAACGAATAAGAAGTTTGGATAATTTGAAATTAAACAAAATCTTGAAACGTAAAAATCCTTACCTATTTAAAGCAAAACACACAATGACTTCCGAACAGATTATCAAAGGTATTGTTGATGCTCATATTTCTTCTAACGAAGAAACAATTTTCGGCGATTGGCTGGAAGGATTAGCCATTTTCATCAACGAAAAAGTTTATGACGGACGAAAATCAGGAATTCCGAATATTGACCTTGAGTTTGACAAAGATGGCGTGAGATATATTATTACAATAAAGTCAGGTCCCAATTGGGGGAATAGCAGTCAAATTGCCAAAATGGTTTCCGATTTTAAAACAGCCAAAAAGACTTTAAGGACAAGTAATTCTCAACTAAATATTACAGCAATAAACGGTTGTTGCTACGGAGTTGATAATAATTTCGATAAAGGAGATTATTTTAAATATTGCGGACAAAAATTTTGGTCATTTATTTCAGGGAACGAAAATCTTTACATTGACCTCATTGAACCGTTAGGACATAATGCACGCGAGCGGAACGAAGAATTTCTAAAATCATATACTCAAATGATTAACAAGTTCACCAGACAATTTTCCAATGATTATTGTAATGATAACGGAGAGATAAATTGGGAAAAACTTGTACAATTCAACTCGGGAATGGCAAAAATAAAATGATGTTACGCACAGCGAGAGTGGACGCTGCCGATATAAAAGTGATATAAAAAATGCTGGATGAATTGCTTAATTCATCCAGCATTATCAAAGAATACCACGGAATTTTATCACTCCGTTATCTTAATTTTAATGTTTTTGAACCAAACATCGTTGTTATGATCTTGGAATCCGATATAACCTTCGCGTTCGTCGCCGCCGCAGTTGTTCAACAATTCAAAAGCCAAAGGCCATTTATCTTTGCTGAATTTACTCTTTTGCAGCAGGTCGGTCCATTGCGGAGTCCACAGATGATATTCAACTACCGTTTTACCGTTTTGTTTGTAGAATACCGAGCCTTGGTAAACTATAATACTGCCTTTGTTCCACTCTCCAAAAGGTTTCGCATTTTGCGGATTGGCCGGAATCATATCATACAAAGAAGCCGATTGACGATTTCCGTTTTCACCTTGCTTGGCATCGGCATGATTCACATTGTCCAAAATCTGGTATTCGGGCGACGAAATATAAATCGGTTCTCCTTTTATTTCGCGAGCTAAAACAAAAACACCCGAATTACTTCCTTTAGCAACTTTCCAATCAAAAGTCAATTCAAAGTTTTTGAATTTATGACCAAAAATCAAGTCTCCACCATCTGTTTTCTGGGCTTCTCCTTCTCCGCTTCCCGTAAATTTAATTGCTCCATTGTCAATCGTCCATCTGCCGGGAACAGTATCTTGATCATAGCCTCTCCACCCTTTGAATGTGGTTCCGTCAAATAACGTTATAAAACCGTCTTTGTCTTTGGCAAAGTCATCCAGATTTACTTGAGGTTTCTCAATTAAAACATACGCCAGAGTGGTATCTGTGGCTGATTTAATGAGCTTTTCATAAGGGCCTTCCGCAACCAATTTCGGATCAATCGCTACTTCGGGTTTTACTTCAGCAACGGGTTGCGCTGCTTTCTTTTGGGTGCATGCGGCAAATAAACCTGCTACCGCGACAACTGCTAAAAAATAACTAACTTTTTTCATATATTTTTTAAATAGTTAATATTATAAATAATTTCTCTGAATTTACTTTGTTCATAACGGCATATCCGGTAATTTCCATCCATCCCGGTAAGTATGCTTGATTAACTCTTGAGCAAACGGCTTCGCGTCAATATCAATCGTAGTCTTATCGAATTTAGGATCTCCATCCACTATTTTGAAATCATCGGAAACCGTCATTTTGAATTTGTCGCTGTCCGAAATGTTGTTGAATTGCATATTAGCGCCATCCCATTCCAGTTCTTTGTTCAGAGATTGTAAACGAACAGCCAATACGCCCATGACTACCATTTCGTTGAAAGGACCTGCTTCGCTGAAATTGGAAGCCGTCTCAACGCGTGATTCGGGATTTTCTTTACAAGCGCGTACCCAATCCATTTCATGGCTTAGGGTCACTTCACGTTGCGTCTTGGGTACTATCGGTTTACGGCCCGAAAGCAACCACGGATTCACACCGTAGCATCCGCAAATCAATGTGTCTTTGGTTCCGTAGAAAATAGCCGCTCCGCCTGCATCGTTCATATTCTTACCTGCCGGCCAACCTTGAGGCATCACCGGTTTGATACCGCCGTCGTACCAATGAACTTCCACTTCGGGAAATTTAACTTTTGCGATTTTAGGTATATTGCGTGCCGGGAAGGTGTAGCGTATGGTTTGTGCGGTAGGAGCGCAATCGGTAAGCAACAATGTGGAACTTCCTTGTACTTTGGTCGGATAACCCAATTGTAAACCTTTGAAAATCGGGTGCATAATGTGGCAAGCCATATCGCCGAGAGCTCCGGTACCGTAATTCCACCATCCGCGCCAATTCCACGGGTGATATATTTCATTGTAAGGAACTAATTTGGCAGGACCGGTAAAAAGATCCCAGTTCAATGTGTCGGGAACCCACATCCCTTGTGCAGGCGTATTCAAACCTTGCGGCCAAATAGGACGATCGGTGAACGTATCTACCCGTTTTACTTCACCTATTTCACCGTTCCATATCCAGTCGCAGACTTGGCGTACACCGGGTCCGGAACTGCCTTGGTTACCCATCTGCGTTGCCACTTTGTATTTGGCAGCCAGCTTGGTTAATAAACGGGATTCATACACGGAATGCGTCAGCGGTTTCTGTACATACACGTGCTTACCCATAGTAATAGCCGTGGACGCAATAATAGCATGCGTATGGTCGGCGGTAGCTACGATAACCGCATCAATGGATTTACCCATTTCGTCATACATTTTACGCCAGTCCCAATACTTCTTTGCATTCGGATTTTCTTTGAATACTTTTGCAGCGTATTTCCAGTCCACATCGCAGAGAGCAACGATATTTTCCGTAGGACTTACCGCTTTAAGATTGGCGTTACCCATACCGCCGATACCGACTACCGCAATGTTTAATTTATCGCTTGGAGCAGCGACACCGCTAAAACTTTTTCCCATAACCATATTCGGGATAATTGTTAATCCCAAAGCGGCTGTTCCGCTTTTTTGAAGGAATGACCTTCGACTCATTGACTTCGACATAGTACTTAGATTTTTATAATAAAAATAATGATTTTAAACAACGGTCTCAAAGGTATTACTTTTATTTAACAAAATGAACATCAAGAGTGAAGAAAACGGGGAAAAATCGTTTTTTTTACATACTTTAACATTTAATACGGGTAAATACATGGGAAACCATAGCGTATTCCATCATTTAACAATTCATCGGTCATAAATGCACGGATATTTCCGAAAATAACATCCGCATCGCACAGACAATCATCTGAATGGTTCTAATCTTCTTATTTTCAATTTTTTCCCTTTTGCACAGTCTTATACAGATAGTTTAATTCTGTTGTGCTTCGAACATCAATCGGTTCCATAAATCCGCCGGTATGAACGAAAAGACAATAAGGAACCCCCGGAACATAATACCTTTCTCTTATATTATTAATATTATCTACGGCTAAAACGCTTCTCCACGGTATATTTTCTTTTTTCATTAACTGTTGCCATTTATCTACCGTGTTTAATTCATCAATAGAAACATACGTCATATCCAATTTATCGGATAAATCTTCGTAAATTTTTTTTAATACAGGAATTTCTTCAATACAAGGCGCACACCAAGAGGCTGAAAATATAATTAAATTATATTTTAACGAATCTATGACTATCGCTTCGCTTTCACCCGTATCCCATGCTTTTAATATACTGTTTTTGAAATGATTATCCATTAAATATTGATTAATTCTTTTCCCGTAATAAGAATTTTTGTTATCTTGAGAGAAACAATCAAATAGTTTTTGAACATCTTCTTTTGATTTAAAAATATAGGAACATGAATTTAACATTTCAATCAAAAAATGGGAGTCCGGATATTTTTTCACTAAATTAATGTACTTGTCCATTTCTGTATCATATCGAGAAGAGTCGGCATCATACCAAAAAAAGCTACTGCGTATAGCTTCTATTGAAGATAATAATTCTTTATCTCGGTAAGATGTCAATAAATAGAAATCAACCAAATTTGTTTTGAAAATAAAATTCCCGTTTTTCTCACGTGTAAGAATATTCGGAAATGTATCCGTTTGTAAATAAGTAGCATTAATTGTTGTAGTACCCTTATTGGCAAAGGATAAACTTTCCGGACCCGCTATTGTATCGTTATTACAAATATATTTAAAACTGATATATCGTGTAAGAGTATCAATATGTGTAGGTTCTTGAATCGTAAAAGAGAAGCTCTTATCATACAAGGAATCCGGATAGGTAAAAGTCCAAAAATTATCGTTTCGAAAGCCGTTAATATACATATCATAATCAGGATTAGGCTTATTATGGCATTGTATCCTTAATATTAATTCTATATAATCGTTTGTTTCCAGATCCAATTGAATAATATTCGTTTTGTTCTCTTGTGAATATGAAACAAAACAGATACACGAAAGAAAACAGACAAAAAAAATTTTTTTACTCATAATAGTTTTATAAATTACAAAGGCGTTCTTGAAACAATTTCAAGAATACCTTTTTGTTAATAAAATTTAGCCTGTATAACGCCAACACATAGGAATTCCATTAGCTTCAAATTAATTTTTTTCATACAAAATTACATTTAATAAATTAATAAAAAAATTTTTAACGCACTTTGGCGCATTTTGCAATAATTTGATCGGAGGATTGCTTCCTGCTTTCATGCAAATTACCTCGAGCTGCGTTTCGCTTACACGGGGTTATTCGGATAGAAGTTTTACGGACTTTCCCGCCGGCGCTTAAAATAATATTTTGCCTGTTCTGTTTGTCAACAATTTTTTCTACTTTTGCATTGTAAAATCCTAAAAAAACAGATTATGTTAAAAGAAATTTTATCCATTTCGGGAAAACCCGGTCTTTTCAAATTGATTTCCAAAGGGAAAAATATTTTTGTTGCGGAATCGTTAATTGACCAAAAACGAATTCCTGTTTATTCGAGAGATAAAGTAGTCTCATTGGGAGATATTACCATGTATGCCGAGAGCGGCGATGTGCGTCTGGCTCAGATATTGCAGTCCATTAAACAAAAAGAAAACGGCAAAATAATTTCTTTTTCTCCGGCAATTACTCCGGAGGAATTGAGAACCTATTTTTCTCAAGTGGTACCTGATTTTGATCGGGATCGGGTTTATCCTTCCGACATAAAGAAAGTGATGAATTGGTATAATTTACTGGTTAATTACGGGTTAACTGAATTTGAAGAAGAAGAAAAGCAAGAATCGGATGAAAAAGGAAATGACGAAAGCAAGAATGTAGAATAAAATAAAATGAAGGAGGAAAAACAGTTATGAGCAATCAAAATGAAACGTTCGAATATGACGACGACGTCGCTGTGGAGTTTATCCACAATTATCTTCCGCAAGATTTAAAAGAAAAGTTCTCGGAAGATACGCTTTATTATATTCTGGATCTTATTTGCGAGTTTTATGAAAAAAATGATTATTTGGATGAAGATGATGAGGAAAAAGAAGAAAAAGAGTTAATTACGTTCATTGTTCAAGAAGCTCGAAAAGATGCAATCGGAAATTTTCTCCCGGACGATATTTTAATGGTATTGCGTGCAGAAGAAGCATATATAAATACTTTGGATGTGGGAGACTAAATTTGACATTACAAAAATTTTAATATTTTAAATGGTATATTGATACTTTGGTACAATATTTGCTATTATTTTCATTGTACAATTTTATACAAACTATTACGATGAACAAAGTAAATTTATTCGCAAGTTTGATGCTTTGTATTGCTATTGTGTTCTCAGGGTGTAACGCAAGCAATACAGTAAAAGGAACAGCTGTGGGCGCCGGAGGCGGCGCAGCTGCGGGCGCCGGGATCGGCGCATTAATTAAAGGCGGCAAAGGCGCTGCCTGGGGCGCCGGAATAGGCGCTGTAGTCGGAGGTGCTGCCGGCGCTTTGATCGGCAACAAAATGGACAAACAAAAGAAAGAATTGGAGACGATTCCGAATGCTCAAGTCGAATCCGTAAACGATGGACAAGCCATCAAAGTTACGTTTGATTCGGGTATTCTTTTTGCCGTCAATTCAAGTACTTTGAATCAAACCTCCCAATCCGCTCTAACTCAATTTGCCAATTCCTTGAAAGCTAACCCTGATACTGATGTTCAAATTTTCGGTCATACGGACAGTTCCGGAAACGACAAGATTAACGTTCCTCTTTCTATGGAAAGGGCGGCGTCTGTTCAAGGTTTCTTGGTTGGACAAGGAATTTCAAGTTCCCGTATGGCGGCGGAAGGTTTCGGCTCTTCTCAACCGATTGCCGACAACAGTACCTCAGCCGGGAAGGCTTTAAACCGTCGAGTTGAAATTTTTATTCTTCCTAATACTAAAATGATTCAGGAAGCGCAAGACGGAACTCTGAAATAAGTTCAAGATTGTTGACAAATAACGAGAAACCTAAGACAGGCGCTCGTTATTTGTCACTGTCGTTTTTCATGGGCTTTTATCTGTTTTCAAATACTTCTTGAGAAGAAATCATCGGTTTTACTTTGATTTCTTCTTTTTGTTTTTCGCGCAGAATACTGAAAGTAACAATATTTGTACCCGATAAATTGATATACGGTTCAAAATAAAACAAGTAAGAGAAAACCGTTGAAAATTCCGGGTTCTTAAACTCATCTTGTACCAAGGCATATTTCATTTTATCCCAGTACATACATCGGGTAAATCCTTCCGCATTGGTGAATTGCGTAGCCGGATCGCGGAGCGATAAGGTTTTATAGATAAATTGTTTGTAATTATTATCCGCCGATTTGGTATTATTGACAAATTTAATTCCGTTGATTTTTTCTATGATATCGCCGGCTTGGATTCCAGCTTTAGCCGCCGGCGACGAAGGATCTACTTCCGTAATTTCTTTCAAATTATTCATATTGTAATGAATACCTGTATAATTGTACTTGAAGCGACCGTAATAAAATTCGGCAGTTTCCTTCGTTTTCGGATAAGGATATTGCATGAACATCAACGGAATATGAAGTTCGGCATAATCGGCAAGCGAATAATCGGATTGTAAAAGCTCATCGGCTTCACATTCCCATACCGCTACATTATTTCCTTTTTTATTGTCAACCAGCCGAATACCCAACTTCAAAAAATACCGGGCTTGATCCGTATGAATCAAAGGATTATAATATATGGGTAATTTCTCCATCGAACCGGTTTGAATATTATAGCGATGAACTACCGGAAATTTATCGGCTTGAGGATTGTTTCGAAAATTCGGATTACTTGCTTGAGAATAATAGGTTTGAACAATCAAATCGGGATTTCTTTCGGAATATTTTAGTCCCTTTTGCTCCAAAGTTTTTCGAATAGCGTCGTTAATGGTCTTTTCCAATGCCGGATTATTCGGATCCGGAGCCGCAAAACCGAAAGAGGCATATTGAATCAAATTGCATTCCGGATTGATTGTTGTCTTGAACGGACAAGCAAAAGCCCGGGTTTGTGCATCTTCCAAGCTGTAGAACGAATAAATACTTACTAAATCTTTTTCCGAGAGCGAATTATTCAGACGACAAATCCTTTTTACG
Organism: Candidatus Azobacteroides sp.; assembly: GCA_009778655.1. Classification (GTDB taxonomy): domain Bacteria; phylum Bacteroidota; class Bacteroidia; order Bacteroidales; family Azobacteroidaceae; genus Azobacteroides. Next base: position 21,631 of record WRFZ01000176.1, on the reverse strand, counting down.
GTTCGAATTTGTTGACTCCCTTTCAAATTGCTGACGGTCAATTGAATTTGATCACTCGAATCTTGCAGTCGAGAGATAATCGTTTCGATGTTTTCATCGGCTGTGGGCTTTTCATTGATTTTTTCAATGATATCATTGACACGCAGCCCTGCGGTTTCAGCCGGAGAATCGGGGGTAGCACTCAAAACAACGGGTTGGTGATAGCCCCAATTTTTTTGAGTACTGATTTCAAACGTAAAGCCATAGTTGCATACAATCCCCGCATCTGACTGAGAAAAAGCAATAAGGCAAAAAAACAGAAATGATGTAAGAAAAACGAATCGCTTCATATATGTAAATATTTATAAGTTATTCAATGCTTGTAAAATATCGGCTTCCATTTTCTCGGCTGCGTCAAACTCGAAAGTTACGATGTTATAAAATTAAATTATTGCACAAAGTTACACTTTTTTTCAGAAGCGAAAAGCAGTTGCTTGCATAATTGATTACATTATTGTATTTTTGCCTCCCAATGGATTTACTGCAATTTACCTTTTTTCGCAATGCGTTGATAGGGAGTATATTTACATGCATATCTTGCGGAATGGTAGGATCATACATTGTATCGCGCCGTTTGGTTTTCATCAGCGGAGGGATTACGCATGCTTCTTTCGGAGGATTAGGTTTGGGATTTTACTTGGGAATTTCCCCCATCTTATCGGCTTTGGCGTTTTCGATAGCTTCGGCTTTCGGCGTAGAATGGCTTTCGAAAAGACAGGATGTAAGAGAAGATTCCGCTATTGCCGCTTTTTGGGCATTGGGAATGGCTTTGGGAGTTATTTGTATTTTTTTGACTCCGGGATATTCGCCGAACATATCGGCCTATTTATTCGGGAATATTCTGACAATCACGCTTTCGGATATTGAATTTGCCGGAGCGTTGGCGGCTCTGTTGTCAATTCTTTTTGTCATTTTTTTTAAACCGATTCTCTATACCGCTTTTGATTCGGAATTTGCTAAAACACAAGGCGTAAAAGTAGCTTTGATCGAACATTTGATGATGTTGGCCATCGCAGTGACAATCGTTTCATCTATCCGCTTGATAGGAATTATGTTACTCATGTCTTTATTAACGGTTCCGCAAATGACGGCCAATTTGTTTACTTCCCGAATGCAAAAAATCATTCTGTATTCCATTGGATTGGGAATTGCCGGCTGTATTTCCGGTTTATTTTTATCCTATTATTTGAATGTTCCATCGGGAGCGGCCATCATCTTTGTACAAATACTTATCTTTTTGCTTTGTAAAACCGCCCTATTTCTTTATCAAAAGACAATAAAACACGTATAAATTTGTTTAAAAAAGGAAATAGAATGCCTTATCCGGTATTCACTAATAAACATTCGGGTTGAAAACACGTTGTTTTTTTCTTCTTCTGGGAGTTATTCTGCTCAATTCCTGTTCTTCTACCAAGAATACGAGCGGAACGCGCTGGTATCATTCATTTAATACCAAGTATAACGTTTATTTCAACGGAAGTGAAGCATATAAGCAGGCGTTGAAAGCACAGTTGGAAGGATATACGGAAAATTATTCCGAAATGATACTGATGTATCCGGTTTCGGCATTACCCAAGGATAAAACCAATTCGGGAGGTGCGTTCGATAAAGCCATAGAAAAAGCGGTAAAAGCAATTAAGATGCATTCCATCCAAACCAAACCCGAACGAAAACAAGGAAAACAAAACGATCCTAAATACCAGGCATTTATAAATAGAAAAGAATACAACCCTTTTCTTCATAATGCTTGGATGCTGATGGCAAAATCACAATTTTACAACGGCGATTTTCTGGAAGCGGCAAGTTCATTTTCCTATATTTCCCGTTTATATGAATTGCAACCCGAAATCGCCATTTCCGCTAAACTTTGGAAAGCGCGCTGTTATGCTGAAATGGGATGGTTCTATGAAGCCGACGATATTTTATCAAAAATAAACAGATCTCAATTATCTAAAAAACAAAACAATTGGTTTTCTACGGTTTATGCCGATTATTTAATTAAACAAAAACAATACGCCGAAGCCGTTCCTTATCTGAAAACCGCGATTCGATCGGAAAAAAACAGGCTGCAACGAACACGAGAAAAATACCTGTTGGGACAACTGTATGCCTCTACCGGTCAAAAAGAAGCGGCATACAAAGCTTTCGGTGAAGTATCAAGCGCCAATGCCCCTTATATCATTGAATTAAGCGCTAAAATCCGGCAAACGGAAGTCTATCCGGGCGGAGACATCAAGAAAATGAGTAAGAAGTTGATCCAAATGACCAAAAGTTCGAAAAATGAAGAATATTTAGATCAAATTTATTATGCTTTAGGTAATGTATATATGACCGTTCCGGACACGGTTAAAGCAATCGAAAGTTACGAATCGGGCGTAGAAAAAAGTACGCGCGGCGGAATAGACAAAATGCTCAATCAAATAAAACTGGGCGATATCTATTTCAATCAGCGGAAATATCTGAAAGCGCAGCCGAATTATTCCGAAGCATTGGGGCTATTGAAAAAGGGCGATGAAGCTTATTCGCGCATATCCAAGCGTTCGGAAGCTTTGGATGCTTTGGTCATTCATGTCGAAGCGGTAGAATTGCAAGACAGTCTTCAACGTTTAGCCCGGATGACGGAAGAGGACCGTATGGCCGTCATCAATAAAATTATTGATGACATAATAAAAAAAGAAAAAGAAGCGGCAGAAAAAAACAAGCAGGACGAATATCAAGCGAAGCAAGACGAGTTGCAAGGACAGTTACAAGCCAACCGTCCCGGTCCGCCGGCAGTTATGGGCGGGATCACGTCTCCGGGCGAATCCGACGTATTCTACTTTTATAATCCGCAAATGGTCGCAATCGGTAAAAATGCTTTTCAACAAAAATGGGGCCGAAGGACTTTAGAAGATGATTGGCGAAGAAGGAATAAATCCGGCACATTGGCCGATTTGGTCGAAGATTCCGCAACAGCCGATACTACATTGGAAACGGACAGTATTACGACGGAAGGCGGTGGTAACTCCGGCGCCGCTTTGCCTCAATCAACCGAAGCGAACGCTGTTTCTAACGATCCGAAAGATCCTCAATTCTATTTGCAACAAATTCCGGTGACAGAGGAAGATTTTGCGGCTTCCGATCTGATTATTTCCACCGGGTTATTCAACATGGGGGTTATTTACAAAGATCTGTTGGAAGATAATCTCTTGGCGTTGGAAACATTCGAAACATTAAATACTCGCTTTCCCGACAATGAAAACAAACAAATGGCATACTATTATATGTATCTCATTTATTGGCAGCAAGGAGATATGGAATCGGCTAATCTGTATAAATCGAAAATCCGGGCGGAATTTGCGGAAAGCGATCTCGCAATTGCTATGGCCGATCCGAATTACGAATACAATCAGAAAAGAATGTATATTGTTCAAGACTCGTTATATCAACAAACGTATGCCGATTACTTAGCCGGAAGCATAAAGAATATTCGGAATAATTACGAGGTGGTTTCTACGAAGTACAATCAATCGAAATTAATGCCTAAGTTTATGTTTCTTAATGCCTTGAGTTTTGCCATAACCAATGAGCCGGACACTTTCAAAGTATTACTGAACGAATTGGTTGATAAATATCCGAACGAAGACGTTGCCGCATTGTCGTCCGAGATAATGAAAGGTTTCCAACGGGGATTGCTTTTATCGGCTTCCGGCGACAATATGTTGGTACGGGGAAGCTTGTTCAACATTCGCTTCGGAGAAGAAGGTGAAGCAATTTCGGATTCGACGATTCAATTTTCCGACGAAACGAAAACCGCTCACGAATTATTGCTGATCTATCCGAAAGAAAGTCTCAACGATAATTTGCTGTTATATGTGGTAGCCGGTTACAATTTCGGTAATTTCATGGTCAACGATTTCGCTTTGGAAAAAACAACAATCGGAGGAATCGGGTTGTTGCGAATCAAAGGCTTCAACAGTCAGGAAGAAGTATTGCAATACCTTCAAAAAATCCGGGAACCGGGCGGATATGCGCAAGAATGGGGTCAAATGGTAGTGCCGGTTCCGATTTCATCGGATAATTATACCATTCTGATGAAAGGGAAAAGCTTGGAAGAATATATGACTTTCTTTGAAGAACATTTTGCTAAAGGGAATGAAAATCTGATCGCGCAATGGCGCTTAAAGCAAATCGAAGAAATGGAAGTCTTTTCGGAAAACGAAGAAGAACATTTATTGCCCGGAACCGATGAGAAACCGGTCGAAGAAACACAACTCTCGGAAACGGTTTTACCGGCCGATACCGGTCAAATAACTTTACCGGCTGATAGTATTCACATCAATTTACCGGATTCATTGTCAACGGAAGCCGCCATCACTTCGGACAAAGCCCACGATACGGCGAATGATGTTTATAACAAAGCCTCCGAAGAAACGGATAAAATATCGGACACCTATAATACAATCGCTTCGGATCCGATTCGCGGATTTCTGAATTTGTTCAAACGAAATAAATCGAACAATGCCATCGAAGAATTTGCAAAACAACAAGAAAAAGAAGAGAAAGAACGGCAAATGCAACTGAAAAAAGAACAGGATGAAAAAGATAAAGCAGCTAAAGTCGTCGCCGTACAACAGGAAAAAGAACGAAACGAATCACTGAAAAAGCAAGCGGAAGAAGAAAAATCTTCATTGAGAACAAAGCAGCAAGAGCAAAAAGATGCCACTAAACAGAAAGAAACAGAAAAGAAGCAAAAAGAAGCGGAAAAGAAAAGATTGGCTAAAGAAAAGAAGGAGTCGCAAGAAAAAGCGCTGAAAAAGAAAAAAGAAGACCAGAAAGCGAAGGAAAAAGCACGCCAAGAAGACCAAAAACGAAAGGAAAAAGAACGTGCAGAATCGAGAAAACAAAAAGAAAAAGAACGGAAAGAGCGCGTGGAACAACAAAAACAGAAAGGGAGAAAGAAATAAAAAGTAGAGTATGAAGAAAGACAAACTTTTGTGGGCCGACGATGAGATTGATCTCTTGAAACCGCATATTCTTTTTCTGGAAGAGAAAGGATTTGAAGTAGTTACCGTATGCAGCGGTCAAGATGCCATTGATTGTTGCCGCGAACAAACTTTCGACTTGATTTTTTTGGATGAAAACATGCCCGGTTTAAGCGGTTTGGAAACTTTGGCCGTGATAAAAGGAAATAATCCGGATACTCCCGTCGTAATGATCACCAAAAGTGAAGACGAAGGAATTATGAATCAAGCAATCGGCAGTAAAATTGCAGACTATTTGATTAAGCCGGTCAATCCGAATCAAATTTGGCTTTCCATCAAGAAAAATTTACATAAGAACGAAATTATCACTCAAACAACCGCTACCGGCTATCAACAGGATTTTACTAAAATCGGGATGCAGATCAATGACTCCTTAACGGCAGATGATTGGAAAGACGTATATAAAAAATTAGTTTATTGGGAATTGGAATTGGAAGCATCTCAAACGGGAATGTCCGATTTACTCCGAATACAAAAAACGGAAGCCAATCGGCTGTTCGGAAAATTCGTGAAAAACAATTATGAACATTGGATGACTCATCCCGAAAAGCGACCCTTGATGAGTCCGGATATTTTCAAAACGCAGTTATTCCCTCTGCTTGACCGGGGAGAACAAATTTTCTTTGTTTTGATTGATAATTTTCGCTTCGACCAATGGCGGGAAGTAAAAGACATGTTGTCCGAACGCTTCGCTTTCAATGAAGACCTGTATTACGCCATTTTACCTACGGCTACACAATACGCCCGTAATGCGATTTTTTCCGGATTAATGCCCGTACAAATCGAAAAAATGTTTCCCGATTTATGGGTGGACGAAGAATCGGAAGAAGGTAAAAACTTGAACGAAGAACCGTTGATTCGTACACAAATCGAACGTTTTCGTAAAAAATACACCTTCGCTTATCATAAATTGAACGATTCGGTTCAAGGAGAAAAACTGTTGCAGAATTTCAATCAATTGGATAACTATCAACTCAATGTGATTGTATTAAACTTTGTTGATATGCTTTCACATGCGCGTACCGAATCAAGAATGGTTCGTGAATTGGCTTCTACCGAAGCGGCCTATCGGTCGTTGACGCGCTCTTGGTTCAAACATTCGACCACGCTTGAACTTTTCCGGAAAATATCGGAAAAAGGATGTAAAGTGATTCTTACTACCGACCATGGAACGATTCGAGTTTCCGATCCGATCAAAGTGGTCGGCGATAAAAATACCAATACCAATTTACGGTATAAATTGGGCCGATCGTTGACTTATAATCCCAAAGACATTTTTGAAATCAAAGACCCGAAAAAGCTCGGTCTTCCGGCGCCAAACATCAGCACGAAATATATTTTTGCTTTGCAGGAAGATTTCTTTGTCTATCCCAACAATTTCAACTATTACGTTTCGTTCTATGCCAATACATTCCAACACGGCGGCATTTCTTTGGAAGAAATGCTGATTCCGATTGTTACGTTGGAACCTAAGATTTGATTCATTTACCCCAATACCGCTTCCACCGTGTTGACCGATCCGACCGGTTGCAGAGGCACAACGTTACCGGATAAAATTTTTCCGTTCACCATCAAGCGCTTTATACCTCGATTAACGCCCGAATTTTTAATTGCGATGCGATAAGTTGCGCCACGAAATTTCCGCGTAACTTGGAAACCTTCCCAATCAGCCGGAATGCAGGGATCAATTTCCAAACCTTCATAACCCGGCTTAATACCCAGAATGAATTGAGTGATTGCATAGTAATTCCATGCTGCGGTTCCGGTCAGCCAAGAGTTTTTGGCTTCTCCCGGTTTAAAAGCGTCTTTACCGGCAATCATTTGCGAATAAACGTAAGGTTCTGTTTTGTGTAAATCAGAAATGTCTTCGGTATAGGAAGGACAGATTTTTCGGAAATATTCCCACGCATAATCACCGCGTCCCAAAACGGTTTCGGCAATCATAATCCAAGGATTATTATGACAGAAGATACCCGCATTTTCTTTGTAACCTGCCGGATAGGAAGAAATTTCACCGTATTCGACTTTATACTCCGTAAATGCCGGATGATTCAGAACAATTCCATGGGGTGTATCAAGATAATGTTTTACGGAATCCAGCGCTTTCCGTACCAGACCTTCTTTGAGTCCCACTTTCGCCATTGCGCACCAGCCCTGCGATTCGATAAAAATCTTTCCTTCGTCGTTTTCTTTACTGCCGACTTTGTTTCCGTAATAATCGTAAGCGCGAAGGTACCAATCGCCGTCCCAGCCGAATTTCTTAACCGCTTCTGCCATAGCGTCTGTAAATCTTTGCGCCCGATCGGCTTCCGGATGATTTCCTATTTGACGGCAAAGCGTTGCGTAATCCCGACCGCAAACGATGAACAAACCGGCAATCATCAGTGATTCCGCTTTCGACCCTTCGGTCTTGTTTTCGGTCGTCTGAAACGATTCGTCCGGATCCCAAGAAAAACAGTTCAAGTTTAAACAATCGTTCCAATCGGCACGCCCGATAAGAGGCAACAAGTGAGGACCTAAGTTATTAATTACATGATTGAAAGAAACGGTTAAGTGATGAAACAATGATTTTTCGGAACCTTCTTGATTATCAAAAGGAACCGGTTCGTCAAGAATAGAGAAATCGCCGGTTTCTTTCAGATAAGCGATTGTTCCGAAAATCAACCACATCGGATCGTCGTTAAACCCGCCGCCAATATCGTTGTTTCCGCGTTTAGTCAAGGGCTGATACTGATGATAGCAACCTCCGTCGCTGAATTGAGTGGAAGCAATATCAATAATACGTTGTCGCGCTCGTGCCGGAATCTGATGGACAAAACCAACCAAATCCTGATTGGAGTCGCGAAATCCCATACCGCGTCCGATTCCCGACTCAAAGAAAGAAGCGGAACGGGAAAAATTGAAGGCGACCATGCATTGGTATTGATTCCAGATGTTGACCATTCGATTCAATTTTTCCTCGCGGCTTTTCAACACATAAACGCTCAACAAATCATCCCAATATGCTTTCAGTTCGTCGAAAGCAGCTTGTACTTTCGAAACCGTATCGAAGCGGGCAATGGTAGCCTTTGCCCGGCGCTTATTGATAACTCCCTTGGATTCCCATTTGTCTTCCGAATTTTCGTATTCCACGTAACCTAATACGAATATCAATTCTTTCGTCTCGCCCGGTTGTAATTCTATCTCAAGATAATGCGATGCAATGGGCGACCAACCGTGAGCGACGGAATCAGTCGGTTTTCCCATCGTCACGACTTGCGGATCGCGAAATTCGTTATATAATCCGATAAATGATTCGCGATCGGTATCATATCCTTGAATCGGCGCATTTACGCTATAATAGGCATAATGATTTCTCCGTTCTTTATATTCGGTTTTATGATACAAAACCGAACCTTCGATTTCCACTTCACCCGTAGAAAAATTGCGTTGGAAATTTTCCATGTCGGTAGCCGCATTCCACAAGCACCACTCGGCAAAAGAAAACAATTTGAAACGCTTGGTTTCGGTCGTTCGATTCGTCAATTTTATCTTCTGAACTTCCGCCCAAGTATGTAACGGGACAAAAAAGAGAACTTCCGCTTCGATTCCGTTTTTCTCGCCGGTAATAATCGTGTAACTCATTCCGTGACGACACTCATACCGATCCAAATCGGTTTTACAGGGTTTCCATCCCGGCGACCAAACCAAACCTTGATCGTTAATGTAAAAATATCGTCCGCCGTTATCCATGGGAACATTGTTGTAGCGATAACGGGTAATTCGGCGAAATTTAGCATCTTTATAAAAAGAGTAACCTCCGGCGGTATTCGAAATCAGAGAGAAAAAATCTTCATTACCCAAGTAATTAATCCAAGGCCACGGCGTTTGCGGATTAGTTATCACGTATTCCCGCCGACGGTCGTCAAAATATCCGAATTTCATCGTTGATATATTTTACATAGAGTCATCATCAGCGTCCTGTCCTACCAACGGCGGCCTTTTGTAACTATCCAACCGATCGCTTTGAATTTGCAATTCGTCAAACAGAATGGCATCCGGTACGATTATTGATATTAAGTTACCGACGATTCCGTTGTATATCATCTCTTTGTCGGAGACTGCACGGATTTTCTTAAAAGATTGGAAATCCAAGTCGGTAATTGCCGCCGAACGTATTCGCGTTTCCGTTCCGTCGGCAATGTTGACCCGATAAAGTTCCAAGGGTATTGAACCGGCAATGTTTCTAACAATATAGGCATAATCGTAACCTTCCTCTTTAGCCAACCGGAAGAGTTCGTTGCGAAGTTCTTCTTTAGATTTCATTTGCGTGTCGCTCATGCGAACAACACCGGTATTCGTACTCGCACCGGCTCCCGGAGTCAGCAAAGAATGTCCGTTGGAATGGGGAACTCTTGTCGTCGGCACCCGATCATTCAATAACGTTTTCAGTATTCCATTCTCAACCAAAGTCAATTTAGCGGGCGTAGCAACCGCTTGAGCATCAATGGGCGTATAACCCAATAATTTCACGCCGTTGTATTCGGGGGTTCCCGTCAAATCGTCAATGGTAATTTCTTTCGCGGTAATCCGTTTATCAATCATCTCTTCCATACGATTTCCTCCGTAAGCGTAACCTTCTGCCGAAAATGGTTTTCTCATGGCAATTAAAGAATTATCGCCGTAGAAAAAATTAGAATAAAAAGTACGAACGACAGCCAAGTCTTCAAATAAAACCGGGCCGGCATAAGCGTCACTCAATTTGGGCGCTCGCATTTCTTCCAATAATTTTTCCGCCAAATCCCTGCATTGCTTTTTGAAATCGTCTATTGAGGGTAAATCACCCGGACTTCCTCCGGTAACATCCAAATCCGCTTCCAAGTCTTCTCCATCTTCCGTCTTCGCCATGGCGACAGCGCTCAAAGAAGCAAACATAAACGGTAATTTATATTCGGACTTCTCGGTATTGTAAAAATAAACGGTAGAAGTATATATACTAAAAGTAACATTGGATTTCAGAATATCTTTGTATTCGTTAAAAACGGACGAAGCTGCAATGGCATATTCTTCATACGTTTTCGGATTAAGATTTATTTGAGGAATCGGAATATCGTTTTTAACCATGGGTGGCGTTTGATCCCAATCCGGCAATTCCAAATCTTTAGCGGGAATATTTAATTGCTTGATAGCCGCAAGTTTTTGTTCATACGTTTCAACAGCGCTTTTATAAATGGCGTCCAAATCACGCCATATGGTATATCGTATTCCTTCTTCATTGTCATCCAAGCAAGGCGTTCCATCGTAACCGTAAGCTCCTCCGCCTCCGCCCGTTCCGGTAAAATTCTCGTCGGTACATTGATAATCTCCCATCAACAAACGGGCATTTCCGGTGCGAAGCGGATAAATTTCGGACGACAGAAGACTACCGTTAGAAGCAGAAACCACCAATTGCTTGATATCGCCCAACGTGTATGAAATGAAAAAAGGAGGTTTTGTCTTCTGTTGACTAAGTCCCAGCAATGCTCGATCAACCTCTTTCCGAATTGATTCGGAAATAACATCATCTTTGGAGTCGGTTTCCGTTTTTTCCGGTTTAGACAAGTAAGGCGGTTGGGATTGACTTTTGGGCCTTTTTTGAGTTTCTATCTGTTTAACGAACAAGGCGGGAGAAACGCAAGCTACCGGTACCGCGCCGGATTCGGCGCCGCAAATCCCGTTGAAAACCTCATATTCGTTTCCGCAAGCTTCAATTTGCGAAAACATGGCCAAAGGCGTTCCGACCAGATTAACTCCCCGTACCAATTCGTCGGGACGACCGTCGGTATAAATACGGTAAACGACCAAAGGCGTAACATTAAACGCATTCGGTGAATAGCGATTAGTATTGGTGAATCCGCCGGCAACCTCTTTAAAATAGTATGCATAATCTTTCCCTTGGGCTTTGGCTTCTTTTCGTAATTTTTTGACCAGTTCTTCCATGGAGAATTTTTGAGAACTTTCGGCGATTAAGTTGGATTGACGGGAAATCGGCGCAGCGCCGATTTGCGCACGACCGTGTCCGTTCGAATGAACAAAACCTTCAATCGGAGTCCGGCTCATTAAAAAGTCTTTCAAAATGCCGTTTTTCACCACTTCCACTCTTTGTCCTCGAATACCTTCATCGTCAAATTTAAAAGTACCGGTTAAAGGCGTTTTTTGGAAGTATTTCAGAGTAGGATCAAAGGTTACGGAGAGATGCTTAGGCAAGACCCGTTCACCTATTTTCTTTTTGAAAGTTTGTGCATCCGATTCTTGTTTCAGCCGCGAGCCTTCGACCCGGTGTCCGAAGATTTCATGAAAAAATACGCCGGCGGCTGCCGGAGAAAGAATAGCCGGTCCGGTGAACGATTCTACTACCGGAGCTTTTTTCAAATCGGAAAGCATTTGATTCATATCTTTGGCTGCCTGTATCACTTCATCGTCGGACGGTAATTCATCCGATGAAAAAGCGCTCCATGTTTTAGTTAAAGGCAGACTCATTCCATCTTCGGCCAAAGCTTCAGCCGTTAATACCAATTGAAAAGAAACCGTATTTTGTGCAATTTCCCGTCCTTCGGTATCAACAAAGATTTTTCGCATAAGCGTAGCCGACAGATAAGCTGCTCCGTTGACTACATCCGGATTCGTATTGAAAATGGCGGAATAGTTGCGAACTTTGTCTTCCCATACTGTTGGTTGAATATGTAAATCTTCCCAATTAACAGGCGCTTCGTAATAGCTTTCTGCTTTCTCGACAGAAAAATCAGGTGATTTATCTTCTTTTTCTACGCGCAAAGATATGTTCGTTTTGATTTGCTCGTAAATTTGAATGTCTTGTTTATACAATTCATCCAATTGCAACCGGATAGCATTTTTCAACACCGTCGGATTATTATCAATCGGAATTTGTTCCGTTCCGATCCTCACATCTTGATAGCCTCCGTAACCGGAACCTCTGATTTCATGTGAATTGTCTAAATTTCGATCGCCGACTCGCAAACCTGCGGATAAAACGTGAGTAGGAGAACCTAAGCGGGGAGCAACCTGTAGATGCCCCATCCTTCCCATACAGTTAAGATTTTGAATTTCATCCAATCGCAAAAAAATATAATAAGCGGGAATCGGTTGATCTTTCAAAACGGAGAAATTACGATCCAATTCCGTTTTCAGCGTCTGAAACTCCGCATCTTGGCTTTTGGAAATAGAAATTCCTGTAACAAAGCACAATAAGAGAACAAAAATACGTTTATTCATTCGATATATACTAAAATTTTACTTAATTGAAACGACAAAGATATAAATATGTTATAATATATGCATTTTATTTTTTATCTTAATATTGTAATTTAATAAAAAATAAGGACCGTGGACGTATTCCTTTAATTTAATAAACGGGTCTCACGATATCAATCTGCAAGCCGAGCGCATCAATGATGCGACAAAATGTTCCTATACCCAGTTCGATAGTTCCTTTTTCAATTTTCGAAATATACGATTTTTCCGCTCCTATACGGGCGGCAAGTTCTTTTTGAGTAATTTTTTCATTTTTGCGAGCATCGTGTATTATCTGCCCCATACAATAAGCGTATGCCTCCCTTCGGAATTGTTCCCGCTCCGGAGTGCCGACTTTTCCGTATTTGGCATCCATTATATCATCAATGCTTGTTAATTGATTGTTGTTTATTTGCATAGTATTCATTTTTTAATTTTATTGCTTGATTAATTTCGCTTTTCGGCGTTTCCTGTGTCTTTTTCTGAAACCCGTTGAATAATATTACAATGTTCCCCTCATCAAGCGTTGACATAAAATCCAAAAAATAATTCTTATAAGCTGTAACTATTCTTTCTTTCATGTTGCAAAGATATAAAAAGATAGCAATATGATGTAACTTTTTCTAAGGGTAAATTCTTTTTCTGTTTTTCTATTTCAAAAAAATTTTCTACCTTTGGCCGTAAGGAGTAAATATGATTTACTCGTATTTCTGTTTAATGAAGTAATCAAAACCGATTAAAAAGCATAACATTTTTTATTTAACTAAACATCTTAATTTTATGAAGATTAAAACAGTATGGGTGAATTTCATTTCGCTTCTTTACCCTAAACTTTGCGTTATTTGCGGAGAACCGTTAATAGAAAACGAAAAATTTTTTTGTTTTGCTTGTTTTTTAAAACTGCCGCGAACGAATTATCATTTAATTCCAGAAAACCGGGCTATCGAACGTCTGGCCGGAAAAGTTTCGTTAGAGAAAGCTTCCTCTTATTTTTATTACAACAAAGGAGGAGTGGCTCAAAAGTTGATTTCCGAAATCAAATACAAAGGTAACCGGGATTTGGGCGAATGGATTGGGAGTTATCTTGCTAAAGACATGATTTCAAGCGGATTTTTTCAAGGAATTGACTACATGGTGCCTGTTCCGCTCCATCGTTCGAAAGAAAAGAAACGCGGATTTAATCAAGCGGAAAAAATTGCACGAGGAATTGCCCAAGTCACTAAAATTCCGTTGGAAACGAGCAATGTTTTAAGAGAAAAAGCAAATACAAGCCAAACCAAGAAAGGAATATTCGATCGGTGGAAAAATACTCGGAATTTATTCAATTTGAAAGATCCGGAATTATTTAAGAAGAAACATATTTTGCTCATTGATGATGTTTTAACTACAGGTTCAACATTGGAAGCCGTCGCTCAAAGCCTGTTGAAATCACAAGGAGTAAAGATCAGTATTTTGACTTTGGCGATTACATAAAACATTTTCTTTGATAAAAATATGCACAATCGTTTTGAAATTCTCATTTAGTTTGATTACTTTTGTTGTTGAAACGATTGTATGAAGTATATTAATATTAGCTTATTTACTTTCAATGGAAACAATAGAACAAATTCTTGCAAGAAAACTGCTTAAAATTAAGGCAGTTAAATTGCAGCCTGCTAACCCGTTTATATGGGCTTCCGGTTGGAAATCGCCGATTTATTGCGATAATAGAAAAACCTTGTCTTACCCTGCATTGCGTAATTTTATTAAACTGGAATTGGCTCGTATGATTATAGAAAATTTTGAAAGTGCGACAGCTATTGCCGGTATTGCAACCGGGGCTATCGCTCAAGGCGCTATGGTAGCTGAAGAATTGAATCTGCCTTTTGTTTATATTCGCGCAACGCCGAAAGATCACGGATTGGAGAATTTAATTGAAGGCGATTTAAAACCCAAGTCTAAAGTGGTTATCATTGAAGATTTAATTTCCACGGGAGGAAGCAGTATAAAAGCGATCGAAGCTGTTCGTAACGCCGGTTGTGACGTGATTGGTATGGTTGCTATTTTTACTTACGGATTTTCTCTCTCCGAGGAACGATTTAAGGAAGCAAAAGTGAAATGGATTACGCTTTGCAATTATGATGCAATTCTGGATGAGGCTTTGAAAACCGATTATATTGACGAATCGGAAATCAAGACCCTCCAAGAATGGCGGAAAAACCCGGCGCAGTGGAATCCTAAATAATAAAACGCAAAACATGACTGAATTTATTAGCGAAATTAAAACAATCCCTTACGAAAATCAGACGGTCTATGAGACGCTTGCCGACTTGAATAATCTCGAAAAATTAAAAGATCGAATCCCGGCCGACAAAATAGAAGACTTTACTTTCGATAGCAATTCTTGTTCGTTTTCGATTCAACCGGTAGGTAAAGTCCGCTTTTCCATTGTGGAACGAGAACCTTCAAAGACCATTAAACTGACTGCCGACCAAGCGCCGATGGATGTAACAATGTGGATTCAACTCAAAGAAACGGGCGAAAAGGAAACGAAAATGAAACTCACAATGAGAACCGACTTGAATCCGTTTCTCAAACCGATGTTATCCAAGCCGCTTCAAGAGGGTATCAATCAAATGGCCGATATTTTGGCAAAAATACCTTATGAAACTTTGGCATAAAAACATTCAAATAGACAAGGAAGTTGAACGATTTACGATCGGGAAAGATCGGGAAATGGATTTATACTTGGCCAAAGCAGACGTAGTGGGTTCTATGGCACACATTACGATGCTTGAAAGTATCGGACTGTTGACTTCCGATGAACTTCAACAATTGCTTGCCGAGCTTCGTACCATTTACGCAAGTATTGTTTCGGGACAATTCGTAATCGAGGAAGGTGTAGAGGATGTTCATTCGCAGGTAGAACTTCTGCTGACTCGTAAGTTGGGAGATACCGGAAAGAAAATTCACAGCGGTCGTTCGCGCAACGATCAGGTTTTACTTGATTTAAAACTTTTCACAAGGGAAGCCATTCAACATCTGGTTAATGCCGTTTCGGAACTGATTGATATTCTCATCAGTCAAAGCAATAAATACCAAGCGGTTTTAATGCCAGGTTATACCCATCTGCAAATTGCGATGCCTTCTTCTTTCGGATTATGGTTTGGCGCATATGCCGAAAGTTTGACGGACGACTTACAATTGTTATTGGCAGCTTATAAAATTTGTAACCGCAATCCTTTGGGTTCAGCGGCAGGCTACGGTTCTTCTTTTCCTTTGAACCGGCAAATGACTACCGATTTATTGGGATTTGATTCCATGAACTACAATGTGGTTTATGCTCAAATGGGACGGGGAAAATTAGAACGTACCGTCGGATTTGCCTTAGCGGGAATTGCCGCATCGTTATCCAAATTAGCATACGACGCTTGTTTGTTCAACAGTCAAAATTTCGGATTTATCCGGCTGCCGGATCAATTTACGACCGGTTCGAGCATTATGCCTCACAAGAAAAATCCCGATGTATTTGAATTAAGTCGGGCTAAATGTAATCAAATTCAAAGCATTCCTCAACAAATTACTTTAATTACCAATAATCTGCCGTCGGGCTATTTCCGGGATTTGCAAATTACCAAAGAAATATTTCTTCCGGCTTTCGACGAATTATCCGATTGCATTCGTTTGATTGCTTTGATGATGCATTCATTGGAAGTCAACGAACATATCCTCGACGACGCCAAATATTCCTTATTGTTCAGCGTGGAAAAAGTGAATGAATTGGTTTTGCAAGGCATCCCTTTCCGCGAGGCCTATAAGCAAATTGGAATGGAAATCGAAGCGGGGAATTTTGTCGCCGGTAAAAAAGTGAATCATACGCACGAAGGCAGCATCGGAAATCTTTGCAACGACCGGATCAAAAAACTTAAAATCGAAATCATAGCCGATTTCCGTTTTGAAAAAGTGAATCAAGCGATAGAAAAGTTGATGAAGGGTTGAGTAATGTTAAATATGAACATTTTATACACTCTTTTTCAATAAGCGCACAAACTCATGACGAGTTTTTAATCCGAATTATAAAAAAAATTTGTATTTTTGCAGATTAAAAGCAAGAATATGACCGAAGAAAACGTTTTTTTCGAAGAGAATAAAAAAAACTTGAACTTCATAGAAGTCTTTGTCGAAAAGGATTTGGCGGAAGGTAAAAATAACGGGCAAGTACAAACCCGTTTTCCGCCGGAACCTAACGGCTATCTCCATATCGGACATGCAAAAGCCATTTGCATTGATTTCGGCATTGCTCAAAAATACGGCGGGATCTGTAATTTGCGTTTCGACGATACGAATCCGACAAAGGAAGATACGGAATATGTTGATGCAATTTTGGAAGACATCCGATGGTTGGGGTTCCGGTGGGAAAACGTTTATTATGCTTCCGATTATTTCCGACAACTGTGGGATTTTGCCGTTGAACTGATTAAAGCGGACAAGGCGTATATTGATGAACAGTCGTCGGAACAAATTGCTCAACAGAAAGGAACGCCGACACAAGCCGGGATGCACAGTCCCTTCCGAAATCGTCCCGTTGAAGAAAGCTTAACTCTGTTCCAAAAAATGAATAGCGGAGAAATTCCCGAAGGCGCTATGGTACTGCGAGCTAAAATAGATATGGCAAGTCCGAATATGCACTTCCGTGATCCGATTATTTACCGGGTAGTTCATACGCCGCACCACCGGACAGGCGCCGATTGGAAAGCCTATCCGATGTATGATTTCGCTCACGGTCAATCGGATTATTTCGAAGGAGTTACTCACTCGATATGTACTTTGGAGTTTGAAGTTCATCGTCCGCTCTATGATTGGTTCATTGATGAACTGAAAAAAATACATCCGGAAGACGGCGCCTATCGTCCGCGTCAATTCGAATTTAATCGCTTGAGTTTGACCTACACTATCATGAGTAAACGTAAATTGTTGCAATTGGTCAAAGAAGGGCTGGTTTCCGGGTGGGACGATCCGCGTATGCCGACTTTGTGCGGATTGCGCAGACGGGGATATACGCCGGCGTCCATTCATAAATTCATTGATAAAATCGGCTACACTAAGTTCGACGGAATTATTGATTATGCGTTACTGGAACATTCCATTCGCGAAGATTTGAATGCGAAAGCTAAACGGGTATCCGCCGTTCTTGATCCGGTGAAGTTGATTATCACCAATTATCCGAAAGGGAAAACGGAGATGATGGAAGCCGTTAATAATCCGGAAGACGAATCAACGGGGACGCACGAAATCGCTTTTACAAGAGAATTGTTCATTGAACGAGAGGATTTTATGGAAGAAGCGCCTAAAAAATACTTCCGGTTAACGCCGGGTCAAGAAGTTCGTTTGAAAAACGCATATATTATTCGCTGTACCGGATTTAAAAAAGATGAAGAAGAGAATGTTATTGAAATCTATGCCGAATACGATCCGCAAACCAAAAGCGGAATGCCGGAAAGCAATCGGAAAGTAAAAGGCACGCTCCACTGGGTTTCGGTTGAGCATAGCATTTCGGCTGAAGTACGATTATACGACCGTTTGTTCCTCGTCGAAAATCCGGGCGAAGGAAAAGATACCGATTTTCGCGATCAGTTAAATCCCGAATCCTTGAAAATATTAAGTAATTGTCGGCTTGAAAAAGAATTGGCCGATGTCGTACCTTTTGAGAATTTTCAATTTCAACGCTTGGGTTATTTCAATGTAGATCCGGATTCAACGAAAGAAAAGCCGGTCTTTAACCGTACGGTTTCTTTGAAAGATTCATGGAGTCGGATAATAAAGAATGAAAAAGAATGAAAGATTTTATTTATAATTATTTAGACAGCGAAGCAGATGAATCGTATCCCGATTTTTTTATAGAATGGGATAAGGCCGTCAGTTTAGGGAAAAAGCCGGGTTTCTACGAACCCGACGAATTAACCGAAATTATTGATATATATCTTTTCAATAATCAAATCAAACGGGCCGATCAAGCGATTAACTATGCTTTGCGGATTTATTCGGATGATGATGAACTTATTTATGAAGTTCTTTTATTATTAAACGACTACGAACGTTGGAACGATCTTCTTTCGACCTGCGAAGAATTGAGAAAAGACGAATCTGATGTTTGGATAGATGGTCATCGCTTGACTGCTCTGCTTCATCTGGGTATGGAAGAAGATTCGTTTCCCTTTTTCAAACGATTAAAGACAAAATACGCAGAAAATAAAGAAGATTTATCCGTCATTTACCAAGCGATGGGCGAAGCGCTTTGCGATGTGGATTTGTATGATTCCGCTATCGAAGTGATCCAAGAAGCCATTGATACTATGGACGAGGATATTAATTTCTATTGGTTGCAATTGCAATGTTATGTATCGTTGAATTGTAAAGAAGAAGTATCGGAATTAGCCGAAGTGATTCATAAGTTAGATCCTTTGAATGCTGCAACTTGGCATCGCTTAGGACTTTCTTTTCAAGACATCGGCGACAGGGAAAAAGCCATTGACGCTTACGAATATGCCCAATCGCTCGGATATGATCCGGAAGAAATTTTGATGAATCTGATTTACGTCTATAATAAAAACAAGAATTTCAATAAGGCATTGGAAAAATCCAAAGAATACTTGAATTTATATCCGGATTGTTATATAGTAAATATGATGGCAGCCAAGCTTAGTTCCCGAATGGGAAAGTGGAACGATGCTTTAAAATACGTTGATGAAGCGCTCAAATTAACGCCGAACGATGAAGCGCTCTATTTGTACAAAAGTAACTTCTTGCTTCGTTTGGAAGAATACAAAAAAGCTAAATTAGCTTTAATAGAAGGACTTAAAAATACGAAAGACTCGGAGGGTTATTTATCGCGGAAATTATCTAAACTGAATAATCAATATCCCGATTATTAAAATTATTTATACGAATATCAAAAAATCAATTAAATCAACCATATGGCGAAAGTAAAAGGAAGTGTAACCGTCAATACCGAACGATGTAAAGGATGTGATCTGTGCGTAGTCGCTTGTCCGAGCGAGGTCTTGGAATTGACAAACGAAGTGAACAGCAAAGGATATAATTTTGCCCGGGTCAAAAATCCGGATGAATGTACCGGGTGTGCGAATTGCGGATACGTATGTCCGGATGGGTGTATTACCGTTTATCAAATTAAAATCTAAATGGCAGAAGAAGTAAAATTAATGAAGGGAAATGAAGCGATTGCTCATGCAGCCATTCGCTACGGGACAGACGGATATTTCGGCTATCCCATTACTCCCCAGTCGGAAATTATGGAAACGCTCATGGATGAAAAACCATGGGAAACCACAGGAATGGTCGTGCTTCAAGCCGAAAGCGAAATAGCGGCCATTAATATGCTCTATGGAGGCGCCGCTTGCGGAAAACGGGTGATGACTTCTTCATCCAGCCCCGGAATCAGTCTGAAACAGGAAGGCATATCCTACATGGCCGGCGCCGAACTGCCGGCATTGATTGTAAATGTCATGCGCGGCGGACCGGGATTGGGAACTATCCAACCGAGCCAAGCCGATTACTTTCAAGCCGTAAAAGGCGGCGGACACGGCGATTATCGGCTGATTACACTGGCTCCGGCTTCGGTTCAGGAAATGGCCGATCATGTAGCCTTGGCATTTGATTTGGCGTTCAAGTACAATAATCCGGCAATGATTTTAGCCGACGGCGTTATCGGTCAAATGATGGAAAAAGTGATTCTTCCCGAACAAAGACCTCGAAAAACCGAAGAAGAAATTCGCCGGGAACAAACTTGGGCCACTTTGGGAAAAACCAAAGATCGGAAACCGAATATCATTACCTCGCTCGAATTGGATTCATCCATTATGGAGCATAACAATATCCGTTTCCAAAATAAATACAAGCAAATCGAAGAAAATGAAGTGATATTCGAAGAATTGCTCTGCGATGACGCCGAATATCTGATTGTCGCCTTCGGTTCCGCTGCCCGTATCAGTCAAAAAGCCGTAGAATTGGCGCGAGAAGAAGGAATGAAAGTCGGACTTTTCCGTCCCGTCACGCTCTGGCCTTTTCCCAAAAAGCGATTAAAAAGTTATAGTGAAAAGATAAAAGGGATTTTAACCGTCGAATTAAATGCCGGTCAAATGGTGGAAGACGTCCGATTGGCTGTCGAATGTAAAGTTCCCGTCAACCATTACGGACGCTTAGGCGGTATCGTTCCTACCCCCGACGAAGTAGTGGAAGAATTAATGAAACTAAAATGAAAGTGGATTATGGAAACATTAGAATTAGATATAGTAAAACAGGAAAATTTGATTTATGAAAAGCCTCGTTTGATGAACGATAATCCGATGCATTACTGTCCGGGATGCAGTCACGGCGTTGTTCATAAATTAATTGCAGAAGTCATTGATGAAATGGGCATGGAAGAGAAAACCATCGGAATCGCTCCGGTCGGATGTGCTGTTTTCGCCTACAATTATTTAGACATTGATTGGATAGAAGCCGCTCACGGTCGCGCTCCGGCGGTAGCTACCGCCGTTAAACGCTTAAATCCCAATAAAATGGTTTTCACATACCAAGGTGACGGCGATTTAGCCGCTATCGGTACAGCCGAAACCATTCATGCCTGTAATCGCGGAGAAAATATAGTGATTGTTTTCATTAACAATGCAATTTACGGAATGACCGGCGGTCAAATGGCTCCGACTACTTTGCTGGATATGCAAACATCCACTTGCCCTTATGGTCGAAAAGTCGAATTGAACGGCTATCCGTTGAAAATATCCGACTTATTGGCGTTGTTAGACGGTACGTGTTTAGTCACTCGTCAAGCGGTTCATACGGCGACAGCGGTACGGAGAGCGAAAAGAACGCTTCGGAAAGCATTTGAAAATTCGATGGCGAGAAAAGGAACTTCCGTGGTTGAATTTGTATCCAATTGTCCCTCCGGATGGAAATTGACGCCGGAACAAGCCAATCAATGGATGATAAAAAATATGTTCCCCAAATATCCTTTGGGTGATTTAAAAGATATTTAAATATGAAATATGAAATAATTATAGCCGGTTTCGGCGGTCAGGGAGTGCTTTCCATGGGAAAAATCCTTGCTTACTCCGGGTTAATGGAAGACAAAGAAGTGGCGTGGTATCCTTCTTACGGACCGGAACAAAGAGGAGGTACGGCAAACGTGACGGTTATTTTGAGCGATCAAAAAATTTCTTCTCCGGTACTCAATCAATACGATATTGCGATTATTCTCAATCAGCCTTCTTTGGAAAAATTTGAAAGCAAGGTTAAGCCGGGCG
>WRFZ01000175.1 GCA_009778655.1 Candidatus Azobacteroides sp. | reverse complement strand
CGGAAACCTTGGCGATGTCGCAGAAAAGCGATGAATTAAAAGCGCAAGGAATTGATGTAATCAATTTAAGTGTAGGCGAACCCGATTTTTTCACTCCGGACTTTATTAAGGAAGCGGCTCGCAAAGCGATTGACGCCAATTTTTCTTTTTATCCTCCGGTTTCGGGATACCTTTCGCTACGAAATGCAATTGTTGATAAGTTAAAACGGGAAAATAAATTGGATTATACTGCGGGACAAATTGTCTGCTCCAACGGCGCCAAACAATCGGTTTGTAATGTACTTCTCTCCATTGTCGGACCGGGCGACGAAGTGATTGTTCCCGCTCCTTATTGGGTAAGCTATGTGGAAATGGTCAAATTAGCCGCCGGAACCAATGTGATTATTACCGCCGGAATTGACCAAGATTTCAAGATTACGCCCGCACAATTGAAAGCTGCCATTACTCCGAAGACCAAAGCGCTTATCCTTTGTTCGCCTTCCAATCCGACGGGAAGCGTTTATTCTCGGGAAGAATTGAAAGGTTTAGCGGATGTTCTCGCCGCTTATCCGAATATCACGATTATTTCCGATGAAATATACGAACATATCAATTATATCGGTAAACACGAAAGCATCGCTCAATTTGCATCTGTTCGCGATCGGGTCGTGATTGTGAACGGCGTCTCCAAAGCTTACGCGATGACCGGTTGGCGTTTGGGCTGGATTGCCGCTCCGCTGTGGATTGCATCGGCTTGCAATAAGTTGCAAGGGCAATATACTTCCGCTCCCAGCAGCATTGCACAAAAGGCAGCCGAAGCCGCTTACCTCGGATCGCAGGATTGCGTGGCAGCAATGCGTGAGGCTTTTCAACGCCGGCGCGACTTGATGATGGAATTAGCCGAAGATATACCCGGACTGATAGTAAATCGTCCGAGCGGCGCTTTTTATTTGTTTCCCGACTGTAGCGCTTACATCGGAAAATCGTTCAAAGGGAAGAAAATTGAACATTCGGCCGACTTGGCTATGTATCTCTTGGAAGAAGGTCATGTAGCTTCGGTAGGCGGTTTGGCATTCGGCGCACCCGAGTGCGTTCGTTTTTCTTATGCCGCTTCCGACGATCAATTGATTGAAGCCATGCACAGGGTGAAAAAAACGCTTGCGGGATTGAAATAAGGTTATCGAATCTGCCGAGATTTTTTAAATAGTCAGATTATATGATTTATGAATTAAAATACTTAACTTTGTAATATAAACTTATAAATCATAGAAAATAACATTTATGATAAGAACAATTTGTGTTCCGGAGAGTAATCGCTTTCTTTTTATTTTACCCGACGAATATGTTGGCAAGCGATTGGAAATAACAATAATGCAGGAAAATGAAATTGCTGTCAATTATGCTGTGCCCGAAGCGAAAAGAGTAAAATTCAATGCAGTATCATTAGACACTCGTAATTTTAAATTCGACAGAGAAGAAGCGAATGCAAAACATTAAATCTTTTATTGACAGCAATATCATTATATATGCATATTCTGTTACAGAAAAGAACAAACAGAATATTTCCGAAACGATTATTTCTCAATCATATTCGGTAATAAGTATTCAAGTGTTGCAAGAAATAGCTAATATTCTGCATAGAAAATTTGGGAAAAATTTTGTTGATGTAAAAAACACGCTTTTAGAATGTGCATCTGTTGTTAATGAAATACATGTCAATACGCAACAAACGGTTATATATGCTTGCGACATTACCCAAAAATACGGTTATTCTTTTTATGATAGCTTAATAATAGCAGCCGCTATCGAAAGTGGCTGTTCATTATTATATTCCGAAGATATGCAGCACAATCAACTTATAGAAGGAAAGTTAAAAATAGTAAATCCGTTTTTGTAAATCGCTTTATAATCATATCCTTTCGAGTTTATAATGACGAATTATGATTATCTACTCTCAGTCATTATTGCTTAAAAATACTGAAATTAACCGCTCCGTAAACCCGACGTTGCAAAAAACCGGGTAAATGCGAAAAATCGTGTTCTTTCGGATGCTCCATCACGAAAATCCCGTTCGGGTTTAACAAATGATGCGATAAGATGCTTTCCGGAATTTGCGGCAATTCCTTTAAAGTATAAGGCGGATCGGCAAAGATAAAGTCGAATGTCCGATGAACAGATACGATGTATTTCAAGGCGTCGGTTCTGACGGTTAGTAGTGGATCGGCTTTCAGTTCGTCTTTTACTTTTTTGATAAAAGCATGGTGGACAGGATCTTTTTCTACGCAAACGACTTCTTTACAGCCTCTTGAGATCAGTTCAAAACCGATGCTGCCGGTTCCGGCGAATAAATCCAATGCACTTGTTTCTTCCAAGTCAATCAGATTTCCGATAACGTTAAAAATATTTTCTTTGGCAAAATCGGTGGTCGGGCGAGCTTTGAAATTTTTCGGAATATCAAATCGCCGGCTTTTGTATTTTCCGCTTATAATTCGCATAAGGAAAGAGTCGCTAATTCGAAAGGAATACGGTCGGTTTCGACCCCTTCGAAATAAATTTCGGGAGGAATTGTCGGGAATCGGATTTGTTGGACGTAAAGCGCTAATTTACCGATCAGTTCTTCTTTGAATGCAATATTTCCGGTAATAAGCAAACAATCATCCAACTGATCCATTTGCAGTTGCTTCCATGTAAAAAGGATATAATAAAGCGCTTCCGACAAGCCTTTACACGGGAAATAATTCCCCAATAAAAAAGTTTCTTTCGAAAAACAAAAAATATCCAAACCCTTCTCATGCAAATTGACTATCATCTGTCGTGCATTGACTTTTTTGCTCGTTTTTAAAAAATACGTAATCACCGGCGCCGAATAATGAATAAATTCCGGTTCGGTAAATGAATGAAGCATAAATTGGTAAACCGTTTCGGGCAATTGATGTAAGATCGTGATTCCGGCGGAAGAAAGGGAGCGGTTCAAAATTATCCCTTGTTGATCTGAAAACAGGAAGCGTATAAAATCTTCTCGGTATTGATCTTTGTAAATCGAACCGGGAACAAATGTAAAATTCGGTGTATGATTCATTATCCAAACTTTTCGGAAAGGCAAAGAAAAAAAGTCCCGCTTGAAAAACGCTTCTTTGAAAACGGAAAAGGCGTCGAAGTGATTTTCACCGATAAGTTCTTTGTAAAAATAAGAGCCTGTTTCTTCCGGATCGTACAAAGAAAAAGAAAAATATTCCGCGCCGGTATAAATCGTCAGAATCGTTCGGTCGGGATGTTTTATATTTCGATCTTCCGGAAGAATTGTTCTCATGAAAAAATACTTTTTATACACATATATATCAACAAGATAACAATAACAAACAAAACTACTCTAATGATTCGCTTCATACGAAAGCCTTTTTTATTATGCAAATGTAAGAAATAAATTATTAACTTTGTAGCATAGCAAATAAATTGTAATTATGAAAAAAAAAACAATAAAGATAAATGAAATTACTATTGAAGAAATAAGAGCATACAAAGCCCTCGTGACATCAAGTAAAGAAGCTTCCGAAAAATTTCTGGAACAGGTAGGTATTATCAAAAATGGAAAACTTACCCCTCCTTATAGAGAAGACAAGTCCAGAGTCTCTTATCGGTGGGGCTGTGATAATGAAAAATAATGTATTCTAAATGTCAAAATATTGTCATAGGATTTCACGGTTGCGATGAATCAGTAAGAGATGAAATTGTATCGGGGAAATCTTTTATGAAGAAAAGCAATAATGATTACGATTGGTTAGGAAACGGTTTTTACTTTTGGGAGAACAACATATTACGAGCCAAGCATTTTGCGGAAGAAAAACAAAAAAGAGATCCGGGTAAAATAACAAAACCTGCCGTTTTAGGCGCTTTTATTGATTTGGGATATTGTTTTGATTTATTGGATTCCGTTTATCTTGTCTTAATAAAAGAGTTTTATTCCTTATTAATAGAAACTTATGAAATTCGCGGTATTGAAATTCCAATGAACAGACCGGTCGGAGGCTCATTTGACCTTTTACTTCGTAATCTCGACTGCGCTGTAATAGAATCCGTTCATACATTCAACAAGAATAACAATAAGCAGGAATTTGATTCTGTACGAGGTGTATTTTGGGAAGGGGACGACTTATATCCGAATGCCGGATTTAAAGAAAAAAATCATATTCAAATTTGTGTTCGTAATCCGAATTGTATTAAAGGTTTTTTCATCCCGCGAGAATTTGATTCAAGATTCATTATGCCATAATTGCATCACTTTTGAAACTTATGTTAAGCAAATTCTTTTTGGAACAAATAAAAAAAAATTTCCGATTCGAACCTACGCAAGAGCAGTATGAAGTCTTGGAAAAATGGAGCGATTTTCTTTTTGCCCGAAATAACAATTCACTATTTTTATTGAAAGGATATGCCGGAACCGGAAAATCTTCGTTGGTCGGAGCCGTTGTGAAAACATTGAATGAATTGAAACAAAAGTCCGTTTTATTGGCGCCGACCGGACGCGCCGCTAAAGTTTTTTCCGCCTATTCGGGGCAAAGCGCTTATACTATTCATAAAAAAATTTACAGACAAAAAGAATTTTCCAACGAACCGACGGGTTTTGTCCTTGCGGATAATCTGCATAAGCATACTTTATTTATTGTTGATGAAGCGTCAATGATTTCAAACGACGGATTGGATTTTTCTTTTTTCGGCTCAGGAAGATTATTGGACGATTTGATTCATTATGTTTACAGCGGCGAGGGTTGTCGGTTGGTCTTACTGGGCGATTCGGCGCAGCTTCCGCCGGTATCTCAACCGGAAAGTCCGGCGTTGGATCTTTCCGTTTTACAAGGCTATGGTTTGGAAGTCCACGGCATGACTTTAACGGAAGTGGTGCGTCAAGCAAAAACTTCCGGCATTCTGACAAATGCTACGCTTTTGCGGGAAAAAATGGAAACCGGTCAAACGAATGATTTCCCGAAACTCAGCATCCGGAAGAACGACGATGTGCAAATTGTCAACGGAGAAGATTTACTCGAAGCGATTCAAGAGGCTTATCATCGCGACGGTTTGGCGGAAACCATTGTGATTACCCGTTCCAACAAACGGGCAAACGGATTCAATAACGCCATTCGTAATCGGATTCTTTATCGGGAAGAAGAATTAACTGCCGGCGACATGTTGATGGTCGTCAAAAATAATTATCATTGGGCAAAAGAAGAAGAATCCATGGATTTTATCGCTAACGGCGATTTATTGGAAATCCGTCGGGTCAGACGGATACAAGAATTATACGGATTTCGTTTTTGCGATGTCACGGCTCGTTTTCCCGATTATGATACGGAATTGGATTTGAAAATTCTATTGGAGACGCTTCACACCGATTCTCCGGCTTTACCGAAAGAATTGAACGATAAACTGTTCTATTCTATTTTGGAAGATTATGCCGATATTCTGGGAAAACGGGAAAAAATGAAACTGATGAAAGAAAATCCGCATTACAATGTCGTTCAAGTAAAATACGCATATGCCGTAACTTGCCACAAAGCGCAAGGCGGACAATGGAAAAATGTTTTTTTGGATTTGTCTTATATCCCTCAAGAGCAGTTGGGCCTTGATTTTTATCGCTGGCTTTACACCGCTTTTACTCGCGCTACGGAGCGGCTTTACTTAATCAGTCCCGTCAAAGAATTAACGACAGGGTAAATTCTTGTATTTTTAAGAATATCATTGGTTTTTCTTCAATAATTCTTCTATCAAATGAAATTGTGCATTTTACGTCAATATTCTGTCCTTTCTTTTTTGTATAAGGTTCTTGAAATTTTCTTTCATTTCGTATGATAAAAATGAATTGTCTATCAACAAATCCCACTTAGGGACTGTTTTTTGAAATTTTACAAATATATTTTCAATCACTCTTTGTTCCAAACCTGAATTTAGTGCGGCAGTTTCAAAATCTTTACGAGTTAATTTGTTTTTTTTACCGTTCAACGTAAGTGCAAGTTCTTCTTTATCTTCGGGTATAACCAAAACTGTGGAAAGTAAATCATATGCAGGCGTTAATTGAAAATCAAAGCTCCCTATATCTCTCGAAGGAGGACTGTAAAGAGAAAAATTTTTCAAGTGCATATCGGCATTTCCTACCAGAAAACAGAAGATTATAATTTCCCAAAAATTCACTAAATCAAGTTTTGGCACAGTCGAAAATTTCAATATTGCCTTTGCTATTTGTTCGTGAGAACCGTGATATTTGTGTTCGGTAAGTCGCTCAGTCAATTGACAAAAATCTTCCATAGGCAGTTTTACGCCGTTTTTTGTGCGGTCAATACGTTTTGTGATATAACAGAGTTCGCCATCAGCAAAACGAATAAGTGAATGGGGCACAGTATTTATTTTTGCAACTTCAGCCAAACGCATTGTTAAATCTTCATTGTCAGGAAGATGGCTGTATTGTTCTGTTTGTGGTTTCAAAATATATTTTCCCCACAAGCCAACGATGGTGAAACGACTATTGTTATTTATCCTTTCAATATCAAGCGAAAGTTTAGGCTGAACGCCTGTAACTGTGGTTTGCGAACGGATAATTTGTTCGGCTAATTCTTTGATTTTTGAGCGAGTATATGGCAATGTCGGCGGTGTCGAAGTCCCAAAAAACTTTTTTGAACAAACTGTGTGAAAATCAATTTCACTACTATTCAATTCTTTATAACAAAAAAGGCATTTCATATTTCTTCTTTTATCAAAGGGACAATACTAACTGCACCGATACAGTCTTTGCAACAAGCAAGCAAGAGCGACATTCGGTCGCGCGAATTGATTTTCCAACTCTGTTCGGCAATCTCCAAAAGCCAACCCTCAGGAATCAGTCCGTCAAAAAACGGAAACAAAACTTGTGAATTGTATGGTTTTTCACTCAAAGGCAACGTTAAACTAATGGCTCCGGTATCCTTTTTTTGCAAATAATCGACATTGTACACAAAAGTATAGCCATTTTCATCTTCAGTCAAAACGCCTGCAAAATTTTCCTGGAAAAACACTTTTGCCTGTTTCATATGTACATAACTTGTTTTTAAAGGTCATATGGAACCCGCAACATGTTTTGCGCTTGGGTGCAATCTTCGCATGAGGGTTTCATAATTCATTATTTTTATTGATTGCCGTAGCCGAAAGTTCAGCCCCAAAAAGCGCTAACACTTGATTTACTTTATCCATTCGCAAAGTGTTTTTACCTTGTTCAAGTTCGCGAACGAAACGCAGTCCCACACCCGATTTCTCAGATAAATCCTGTTGTGTCAATCCAAACTGCTTGCGTTTTCCTTTTACAAACGACGATAAACTACAACTCATAACTTAAAAACTATACCTTTTCGGGTGCAAAGATAATGAATTATTTTAATAATATATCAAATCGGGTATAAAATAGCAATTGAAAAAATAATTTATACCCGAAAGGGTATTTATGTCTTGTCGTTATTCATTTTTTATTTGGGAGTTTCAAACTGTCGGTTTAAGAATGCACTGTCGTCCGCTTGGTTCAACTACGTTTTCATTGTACGTGCTGCGCACGCAACGAAAACGTAGTTATTAGCAGCATGTGTTTTTCAATTAAAAAGAAAAGTAGATGTTGTTTCTCGTAAAGGTATTAAAGAAAAATATTTAAAAAAATAGAAAAAGAGATTATTTATGTCTAAACGAACATCTGAGTTATTGATTGAAGATATTCTCGATAGTTGTAATAAAATAATGACTTATACGAAAGATCTCTCTTTTGTTGATTTTGTTTCTGATCAAAAACAAGAGACGCTGTCATTCGGAATTTTGAAATAATCAGAGAAGCGGCTAATCGTTTACCGGAAGAATACAAAGATTTACATCCGGAGATAGAATGGGCTCGAATAAGGGGATTTAAAAATCGGATTGTGCATGAATCGGAGGATAGATCATTGGTTTTTCTTCAATAATTCTTCTATTAAATGAAGTTGTAATTCCGACAATTTTGAAATTTGTTCTTGTATCTGAAGCGCTTGTTCCATTAATGATGTAGAAGATTGAATGTGGATAGTAGAATTTGTATTGGCGATGACAGTATTTTCGCCGTTTATGTCATTATTTATCTGAATGGGTTTCTCATTATTATCTAATAACTTCATAATATCAATTTTATAAAATTGGGAAATTTTAGACAAGTGAACGGCAGAAGGCATGCATTTGTCGGCTTCCCATTTATTGTACGCATTTTGCGAAATGCCTAAAATATCGGCAATTTCTGTTTGGGAAAACCGCCGTTCATGTCTTAAATTCAATAATTTCGTACCCAGTGATGCCATGAAGTGGTATTTTTTTGTTCTATAAAGATATTTTATTATTTAGCGACACAAAAAAGCTATAAAAATAAAACCGTTTTATACAATAGGTTAGTTATTATAAACATTTTTGTTGTACAATTTGCAAAGGTAAGAATTATTTTTGTATTATAGAAGTGAGAGTATTTCGTAGTGCGCAATATAAAAAAAGTTTTTTTATAAATAATTAATGGATTAATAAATTAAAATGTTTTTAAGATGAAAAAAGAGATTAAAAAAACAAATTTTGACATTTCAAAATTTGAAGTTTTAGATTCAAAGGGGAATGTCTTATTAAAAGGTGGTTTTTCTCCCGTTTATGACGAAAATTTAGTTTTCGGAGGAAAGAGTTCTCCTGTCGTCAACAATATAGTTGCAGGATGTGGTTGTACGATTAATGCGGTTGCGGGATGTGGTTGTTCTAGTACTGCTGTAAAAAGTACGCTGTGATAAAAAATTGGGTGGTGGAACGGCTTAATAAAAAAACTATATGCTCCAATAAACATAGAGTAGTGTAGAAGAAATTATTGTTATGATTGAGAGGCTGTCTTAAAATCCTGTCATTGTATGTTTGACCCGCCATTCCCCCAAAAACCGACCTTTAATTATAAGGAGATAGCTGATATTCGCTAAGTTTCACAAACAATGACAGGATTTTAAGACAGCTTTATTTAAAAAATAAAGTTAAATATTTCCTTGATGTTTTGGCGAAAAATATAAATTGAATTTTATCATTATGAAATACAGTCAATATAATTCTATTATTCCATATAGAGACAAATATGCATTATATAATGCCTTTGAAAAAAAAATGATTTTTCTAGACCCGGAACTTAAAAATATTTTGGTTCGCGAAACGCAAAGTGGAATAGACAATTTAATCAATATACATCCCGATTTCTATAATTATTTATTAGAAAATAATTTTCTTGTTAAAGATGATATTAACGAAGTAGAGGAGGTAAAAAAAATAGTTTACGCTATTGATGAGAATAAAAACACATTTTATTTAACAATTAATCCTACCATAAATTGTAATTTTAAGTGCTGGTACTGTTATGAAACGCATATAAAACAATCAAAAATGAATACAGACATCATAAACAGGATTAATAAACTCATTTTAAAAATAGCGCAAGAAGACGATATAGAAGAATTTAATCTTGCTTTCTTTGGCGGAGAACCATTGCTGTACTTTGAAAAAACAGTAATTCCTATTATTAATAACTTCGTTCCAATAATGAAAAGCTTCAATAAACAATTCACTATTGGATTTACAACAAACGGATATTTGATAAACGATAGATTTATAAACTTTTTTAATGAAAAGCAGCTAAAACCGCATTTTCATATTACGCTGGACGGTTATCGTGAAAATCATGATAAAGTTCGTTTTGCCACTCAAACAAAAGGTTCGTATTCTACGATTATAGATAACATTAAAAAATTGGTGGAAAATGAAATGTTTGTTAGAGTCAGAATCAATTTCACGGATGAAAACATAAAAGATACCTACAAAATTGCAGATGATTTGTTAATTATAGAAAAAGAACCGGCAAAAAAACATCTGTTAATTGATTTTCACAGGGTTTGGCAAAATACCAAACCGGATGATATAGAAATTATTGTGAATAGAAATGTAGAAATGATAAGAAAAAAAGGATTCAATGCAAAAAGCAGCAAATACCTTAACGATACGGTCAGAGGGTCATGTTATGCCGATAAACGAAACAGCGCAGTCATTAATTACAACGGCGATGTATTTAAATGCACTGCAAGAGATTTTAAGACAGAGAATAGAGAAGGTTTTTTAACCGATGAGGGTGAAATTGTTTGGGAAAACAATTCGCTTGAGCGTAGAATGAAAGCTAAATTTCATAATCAGCCTTGCTTAAGTTGCCGATTATTACCCATCTGTAATGGAGCTTGTTCACAAATAGCATTAGAAAATTTAGGTAAACGTGATTTCTGTATTCACTCTTTTGACGAAAAAGAAAAAGACAATGTAATAAAAGCAATGGTTGAATTAATGGTGCGTGAAGATGAAACAAGATAAAATGATTTTTTATCATCAACTTACAAGTACCGATTGCGGTGCGGCGTGTCTTGCCATGATTGCAAGTTTTTTCAAGAAAAAATATCACTTACGGCAAGTTAAAGCGCTGTTCGAATTTACGAGAATTGGCATCACGGTGCAGGATATTGCAGACAATGCTTCCAAAATAGGTTTTAGCGCAAATGTTTTGAAATTAACTACGGAAGAATTGCAAACGTTTCCGTTTCCCGTAATTTTGTACTGGCAACAAGGACATTTTTTGGTTTACGAGCGTGTAACCGAACAAAAAAGTGATGATTTATTCCATCTCGCCGACCCTGCCTACGGACGTGTAAAACTTCACAAAGACGATTTTGAATCTGCTTGGAAAGGAGCAAATCCCAAAGGTATTGCCATCGTTTTACAACCTGATGAAAATTTTGAAAAAACATATTTACCGGATGCCGGTAAAAAGTCGTGGTCATCTTTTACGATCTATGCGCAAATAAGGAGCTTTTTACAAAAAAACAAATTACGATACCTGCTTGCACTATTTTTAATAATTATCGGATTGGCTGCAAATTGGGCAATCCCTTTTATTTTTCAGCGAGTTATTGATGATGGTATAAGTTCAAAACAAATCGGGATAGTCCTATATTTTCTTTTAGCACAGTTTGTTTTGTTTATTTCTTACTTTATCTCCAATTTTTTCAGCAATTTAATACTAACGAAGTTTAATTTTATATTGAGCGTTGATTTAAAACAAACGTTGCTGAAAAAATTAATGAAATTGCCTGTAAATTTCTTTGATACACGCCTAAATACCGAAACATTACAGCGTATCGAAGACCAAAACACCATTCAACAATTTGTCACATGGAAAGGGATTGAATTATTGTTGAGCATATTGAATATTTTGATTTTCGGTTCAATTCTTTTGTATTACAATATAATCATATTTTCTGTCTATTTGATACTAACGGCTCTGTCGATAGTATGGGCGTTTTTGTTTCTAAGTAAAAGAGCGGTATTGGAATATGCCAAATTTCTTAAACAATCGGAAAACAACAACATTACTTACGAATTTATAATGAATATGCCTGAGATTAAAATAAACAATGCTCAGGATAAAACCATCAGCCGTATTACTAAATTGCAAGAAAGATTAAATGAATTAGAATTACGGTCTTTGTTCTTGAATATGTATCAATTGATAGGCGTCAATTTCTTATCGAAATTCAAGGAACTGATTTCTATCGCTATTTGTGCCTATTTCATTATTAACGGACAAATGTCGTTAGGCGTTTTATTAAGCGTTTCATACGTTATCGGCCAATTGCTTGTACCTGTTAATAATTTGACTTATTTCGTAAAAGATGCTCAAGATGCAAAGATTGCAAACGAACGTATTGGCGAAATTCATCATAACGAAGACGAAGATGCCGGGAAAAGGGATCACATCAAGAATACCCCGATTAATCGGATAGATATTCGAAATTTATCGTTCAAGTACCCCGGTAAATTCAGTCCCTATGTATTACAAAATATCGGTTTTTCAATTAAAAAAAATACGGTCACAGCCATTGTGGGAGCAAGCGGGAGCGGAAAAACCACTTTACTGAAATTGCTTTTGGCATACTATTCCATTGAACATGGAAGTATTTATTTGAACGACAAAAACATTAATGATATTTTTGCATCTGAATGGAGAAGTAATTGCGGCATTGTATTGCAAGACGGAAAAATTTTCAGCGGAACAATCGCCGAAAATATTGCTCTGTCAGACGATGAAATAGATTTTGACCGGTTAATTCATGTTTGCAAATTGGCTAATATTTTAGACTTTATCGGCAATTTACCCATGAAGTTCGATACAAAAATCGGTAATTCCGGTATTCAGTTAAGCGGTGGCGAGACTCAACGGATCCTTATATCAAGAGCTTTATACAAAAATCCTCAATTTATTTTTCTCGATGAAGCTACGAGTGCGCTTGATGCGGAAAACGAAAAAATTATTCACACCAATTTACAGGAATTTTTTGTCGGGAAAACGGTTCTAATCATTGCCCACCGGCTTTCAACCGTAAAGAATGCCGATCAAATTATCGTTTTGAAAAACGGACAATTAGTAGAACAAGGCGCTCATGCTCAACTGATAGCCAATAAAGGAGAGTATTATCATTTGATAAGAAATCAATTGGAGTTGGGAAATTGAGATTTTTTTCTATCGGTTTATATTCATTTTTTTACCGTTCAATGTTACCGATGCGTGACAATTGCGAAACATTTCCGCATCATCGTATTTTAAGGGAATAATTTCTTCTCCGTTTTCACCGATAAAGCCCCACTTATTACCTAATCTTACTCTTATGCAATTGCAGGCAAAACCGTCGTCGGCATAATCGTATTTCTTGGAAAGAATTTTCCCGTTCTTGTCAATAAGTATATATTTTCCGTTGAATACGACAATCGTACTGTTCATACCATTAAACCGATTTACCTTGTCAAATTTAATCGGTATCACTTCTTTTCCGGTTTTATCAATGAAACCGTATAGAGCGTTTAATTTTACTATCGCCCGATTTTCTTGAAAATCTTTTACCTCGTCATATTTCACGGGAGTAATTTCTTTTCCGGTTTTATCAATGAACCCGTATTTATCATTTAATTTAATCCACGCACGATCATTGCTGAAATTTCCTGCGCCGTCGTATTTAAAAGGAACTACGTCTTCTCCGTTTTCATCAATAAAACCGTATTTGCCGTTTAATTTAACCCAAGTAAGACCTTCGACGAAAGAGCTGAAAGCCATTTGTGCGGCATCGTCGTATTTAATCGGAATAATTTCATTTCCCTTCGGGTCTATAAAGCCGTATTTACCGTTTAATTCAACTAATGCTCGATTATCCGTAAAATATCCGGCCTTATCATATTTCAACGGAATAACTTCTTCCCCGTTTCCGTCAACAAAACCGTACTTGCCGTTTAATTTAACTATTGAACGGCCATTCCAAAATGTCCATACATAATCGTATTTGCAGGGTGTGATTTCTTTTCCGCTTTTATCAATGAGGCCGTATTTGCCGTTTAATTTCACCGCAGCATGATTTTCATTAAAATCTTGCACATCGTCATATTTCGGCGAAATAACTTCTTTTCCGTTGAAATCAATAAAACCCCATTTATTATTCAATCTCACTTTTGCAAAATCTTCGCTAAAGGCCCCCAGTGAATCATATTTCATTTCTATGCCGTTATACTGTTTTGCAGTTTGCGCAAACGTCATTCCTGTCCAAATAATTAATAAAAATAATATCGTCGCTTTCATTTCTTTTCTTTTGTTATTTTATTATAATCTGCTTTTTTCCTCTTCATTACTTACCTTGTGTTGTTGCACATTCACTTTTTTACTGCCGAAATTATAGGAAACCGCCAATCTTACAAATAAGGGGTTATAGTATCCTTTCGAATATTGCAAAATCCCGTTCGACTCGCTGCGCCAATTAAATGAATATTCTTTCAAGAGGTTATTTCCGGTAAGCGTAACCGCAAGGGATTTATCTAAAAACAGTATCTTAATAAACGCATTCAGATTCTTTTGCGTATAATTATGCGTTAGCATTGTTGAATTGTTTTCCGGAATAATCGTAAAGTCAAAACCAGCGGATAGCGTTTGTTTTTTATTCAGATAAAAAATATTGTTTGTTTGAAAATAGATAAAACAACCTTCTGCTGATTTGGGAGTAAGCGGATAAATTTTTGAATCCGAATGTTGATAATAGAGAACGCCGCTGCTTTGACTTGTCCACCAACTCCATTTATTGAAAATATAAACCAGACTTGTCCCCATGCTGTAATCATCAAAATAATTCAAACGGGTACCTACTTGCGTATATCCGTCCTTATCGAGTATTGATATTCCTCCGCCAAAATTATCTTTCTCCGTTGAATAGTCAAGCGTCACTTGAAATTGACTGTTGTAAACATATCCTACCGATAAATTATTGGTAAAAAAGGGACGCAGTTCGGGATTTCCCGCAAAATAATAATACGGGCTTGAATAAGAACGGAACGGATTCAGCTGATCAAAACCGGGGCGGTTAATTCTTCTGCCGTATTCGGAATAGAAGGTACTTTTCTCATTGTAACTGTAAGTCAAATAGGCGGTAGGGAAAATTTCGAGGTACGATTTCTTAAAAATGGTATCCATTGTTACCGAATTTCCCGTAAATTGCGTGTCTTCGGCGCGCAAGCCTGCTTGCAATTCCCATTTACCTAATTGAGTACTTCCCGATGCATACAAAGCCTGCGTATTTTCGTCATAAAGAAACCGATTGGTTTGATTCGGATCGTTTACGGGCGTTCCCGAACTAAGATTATATACCTGTATATTGTTGTTTGTATGAGTAAAAGAAAGTTTTGCCCCATAGTTTAAACTGATTTTATTAATCGGATGTTCAACATCTATTTGTACGGCATAGTTGTTTATTTTTCTGTCAAGAATATTATTTTGGCTTGCAAAACCGTTCGGTATTTGATTGTCGTTTGAGCCTTCGGTATTCGATTTATAAGTGGCATTGGAGTTGGCGTCGTATGTTAATACATCAAAGTCGAAATTGATTTTCCGGCCCAAAGAATCCAATTGAACAACGGAATGAAAATTTCCCGAATGCATGTCGTAGTTTGATTTTCCGCCCGTTTGGGTATCTATTAAACCGGCGTCGCTATTATTGGTACTATCAAACAAATCTACGAGACTGTGATTGTTTGATTTTGAATTGCTTAGACTTCCTATATATTGCGCTCCCATTGTCCAACGATCGGTAATATTCACATCAAAACCGGTTCTCGCGTTGAATGAATGAGAGTTATTCGTATAATCTCCTTTACTTTCCCATTTTAAACTCGGATAAAAAATAGAGCCCGCATCATCCATATAAGACTTTCCGTCGTTGTATGAGGCATTGGCATAAAATGAGAGCGCTTTTTTGTTGTAATTAAAATTGCCGCCAAGTGTGCCGCTCGCATATTTTGCTTGCAGGTAATTGCCGAAAACAGAGCCGCTCCATGTATCAATGGCAGTTTTTTTCATTACAATATTTATCAGTCCGCTATTACCTTCTGCTTCATACTTAGCCGGCGGTGTCGTTATTACTTCAATGCTTTGAATATCGTTCGCTCGCAATGATTTCAGAAAATTAACCAATTCGTCGCCGGAAAGATTAACGGGACGATCATTAATCATCACATTAACCGAACTTTTCCCTGCAATGGTTATCGTATTGTCGTCTATAATAATTCTCGGAGTGATGCGAAGAATATCCATCGCATCCCCGCCGTCGGTACTTGGCAGATTGGTTACATTAAAAATCATTCGGTCTGCTTTACGTTCCATAAGTTTTTTCTTTGCAACGATGGTTACTTCTTGCAATAGTTTTGATTTCGGTTGTATATTGATAATCCCCAAGTCAATATCATGAGTAACATCAATATCTTTATTATAAAGCGTATCGCCTAATTGTCTGATTAACAGTAAAAACTTACCAGCTTCCGTATCCAATGAAAATTTGCCGTCTTCATCGGTTAATTGATACCCGATCATCGTATTATTTTGCATAAGTAATATTTCTGCAAATTCAACGGGAGTGCTATTGTTTTCAATTACTTTACCGGATAATTGAAATACTTGCGCACTGCTTGCTAACGCTAAATCAACAAAAATAAATACTGCCATTATTTTCTTCATGTGCAATATACAAAATAAAATTAGTGCAAATTTAGAAAAATTTAAGAAAGAAATAGTAAAGAATAAGTTGTAAAAATAATAACTTTTTTATTTTTTTTTGATTGCTTTACAAAAAGATTCCTCCAATTGAGCGAATAAATAAAATATTTACTTAAATTTGTCCCGGCAATTTGAAGACTTATGGCGTTCGGGAATAAAATAGAGCAATATTTGAAAGAAGTACGGGCATTGGAGCAATTTTTCCTTGAGGCTCAAAGCAAGGAGATTCTTCCGTTGTCGTTTTTCAGTTCTTCCATTGATATTCTTAATCGGTTGAAAACGGGAATTTATGAAATCGAAGCGGCACAATTGCAACTGATGCAGAAACATTTGAAAAATAGCGAAAACGACCGGAGCGAGGTAAATGAAATCAAGGAATCCGAAGAACCTATCGAATGGGAAACAAGGAAAGAGAAACCGATGCCGATTCCGGCACCCGGTATTTTAGCCGATACCATCGGTCGAAAAATGAATGCGGATTTCGGGAAATCGTTAAGTCTGAATGATCATTTTATGTTCCAACGCGATTTGTTTCAAGGGGATGCCAATGAAATGAACCGGGCGTTTTCACAACTTAACGCATTTCAATCGTTGAATGAAGTTTTGGAATTTTTGGATGAAAAGTATGACATTCCTTGGAACAGCGATTCGGGAATTGTTTTTAAGGAATTATTAGATAAACGATTTACTTGAGGAATGGCTGAAGCGAATAAACTTTATGTAGTTCCCACGCCGGTGGGAAATTTGGAAGATATGACTTTCAGAGCGGTGCGTATTCTGAAAGAAGTTGATTTCATCTTAGCGGAAGATACGCGGATTACCGGATTTCTGCTGAAGCATTTTGATATTAAAAATTCCATGCAATCGCATCACAAATTCAATGAACATCAAACCGTTGATTGGATTGTGTCGCGGATAAAAACGGGAGCAAGCGTTGCGATTGTTTCCGATGCGGGAACGCCGGGCATTTCCGATCCGGGATTTTTGCTGGCGCGCGAATGCGTTGCACAAGGGATTGAAGTGGAATGTCTTCCGGGTGCAACCGCTTTTGTTCCGGCGCTGGTAAATTCAGGTCTTCCTATGGATCGTTTTACATTCGAAGGCTTTCTTCCTCAAAAAAAGGGAAGGCAAACCCGTTTGAAAGAATTGGCAACCGAAAGTCGTACCATGGTTTTTTACGAATCTCCTTTTCGCGTACTTAAAACGCTGGAGCAATTGGCAGCTTGTTTGGGCCTCGAACGGAAGGCTTCCGTGTCGAGAGAAATTTCCAAATTGTACGAGCAAACCGTTCACGGCAGTTTGGAAGAGTTGATTCATTGGTTTACAAAAAATGAACCGCGCGGCGAATTTGTCCTCGTCGTAGCGGGGGAAAAAGAGAATAAAAAAAATGTTGAATATCTTAATTTACAAGAACAATGAAAAAATTAGTATTATTTGGTTTAGCAGTATTCGCTTTGATTTTTTCTTCTTCCTGCGTAAAAAATTCGTCGGAATATAAGAAACTTCAAGCTGAAAGAGATTCTTTAGCGTTAGTCAGCGCGAAGAGTACAGCCGAAACGGAAGATATTCTTTCGCTTTTGAACGAAGTGGAAGATAATTTCAGAAGTATCAAGACGGCTGAAAATTATTTGTCCGTACAATCCAATAACCCCGGCGAATTAACGCCTACGACGAAGGATAGAATTCATGCGGATATGAAATTTGTTACCGAAACTTTGGAAAAAAACCGACAAAAAATTGCCGAATTGGAAGGTAAATTGAAAAATTCCTCCGTAAAATCAGCCCAATTGCAGCAAACCGTAAATAAACTTCGGGAAGAATTGGATCAAAAAACGATGGCGCTGGTAACGATGAATGAGGAATTAGAACGTAAAAATCAACAAATTTCCGAATTAAGCGCAAACGTAAGTAATCTTTCCAAAGATGTGCAGGATTTAAGAATACAATCGAGCGCACAACAACAAACGATCAGCAAACAGGAAAAAGTAATCAAGACGGTTTACTATTGTTTCGGAACGTCTAATGAACTGAAGAAACAAAAAATATTGGTTGACGACCAATTGGGAGCTAATTTTAATCGCGATTATTTTATCCCGGTCTATGATTTTAACAAATTACATACCATTCAATTGTGGGCTAAAAAAGGGAAATTAGTCTCGAAACATCCCGACGGTTCTTATGAATTTGTTAAAGATTCGAATAACCAAGTAGAGTTGCATATTTTGGATCCGGCTAATTTCTGGAGTTTAAGCAAATATTTGGTCGTTTTAGTTAATGTATAATAAAGTATCCTGTCATTGCGGACTTATGCTATGCCGCAATGACAGGTTTTTATTTATTCCCACAATTGCAGGCGATTCCGCAAATCCTGCATTTCTTCTTGCAAGGCTCGAATACGCTCCAATAAATGATGAATGGCGTCAATCCCTTC
The DNA here is from genome assembly GCA_009778655.1 of Candidatus Azobacteroides sp. GTDB lineage: Bacteria > Bacteroidota > Bacteroidia > Bacteroidales > Azobacteroidaceae > Azobacteroides. The sequence goes on along the minus strand of WRFZ01000175.1, from coordinate 31,509 downwards.
GATGTTGATAGACAAATCGTAATACAAACGGGCGTAACGCTCCAAATCGCTCAGCTCATCGGGGTGCAAATACCGCTTATTCTCGATTGCTTTCGGATGAATTAAATCGTTTTCTTCCAATAAAGCAATGAATTGAGGTTCGATATGGGAATGTCGGATATATTCTTCGATGATAATAAATTCTTCCATAACTTACGGTTATTTATTTTGTTGTAACTCCTTAAACAATTGTTTCTGCCTTTCCGTTAAATTGGTCGGAATCTCTACAAGATAAGTTACGATTAAATCGCCGAACTGTCCGTCTTTTTTATAAACGGGAAAGCCTTTTCCTTTTAGGCGGGCTTTAGAACCCGGCTGCGTACCCGGTTTCACTTTCATTTTGACTTGGCCGTCCAACGTGTTAACGGGTAATTCGCCGCCCAATACCGCGGTATATAAATCCACGTTGACATCCATATATAAATCGTTGCCGTTGCGTTTGAAAACAGGGTCGGGTTGGAGGATGAACGTCAGATACAAATCGCCCGCAGGAGCGCCGTTAGCGCCGGGGCCTCCATGTCCGCTGAGCTTGATTTGTTGTTCGTTGGCAATACCGGCAGGAACCGTGATTCGCAACTTCTTGTCGTTAACTTCGATGGTTTGTTGATGCGTTTTCGCGGCTTCCCGGAGAGTCAGATGCACTTCGCCGGAATAATCCTGCCCTTTGAAAGCCGTCGGCCGGCGGCTCTTTCTGCCCGTCGCCTGTCCGAACAGATTTTCAAAAAAATCGGAATAGCCGCTGCTGCCGAAGCCGCTAAATTCGCCGAAATCATGATAAGTATAACCTCCGCCGCCGCCAAAACCGCCGCCTTGTTGTTGGCGAGCTTGTTCGAATTGGTCGGCCTGTTTCCAATTTTCACCGTATTCGTCATACTTTTTGCGCTTTTCGGGATCGCTCAACACTTCGTTTGCTTCGTTAATTTCTTGGAATTTCCGCTGAGCAGATACATCCTTGGGATTAAGATCGGGATGATATTTTCTCGCCAGTTTCCGGTAAGCTTTTTTAATTTCTTCCGGTGAAGCTGTTTTGCTTATTTCCAACACTTTATAGTAATCAATATAAGCCATGGGTACAATAATTTGTTCTGCAAATATACATGAATTTTGACAAAATTCCAAGTTATTTTGTGAGTCGGTAACCGAATCCCAATCCGATGTAATCGGCTTTCCCTTTATGATTCCGAAAAGTTACCGATAATTTTACTCTGTCGGATAGAGGATAGCGCAGGCTTGAACGTTGATAAATCCTTCCGTACAGCGGGTTGGATTCATGCAGGTAAGTACCCAGAAATAAATCCAAAGAAAAATCGCCGAATAACCATTCATATCCGCCGGAAATACCTATCCTTGTCGTTTTCAATCGGTCAACCGGCGGTAAGGCTTGAAAAATGATGCAATCATATTCGGATGTATCGTAAGTAACATCCATGCTGACTCCGAAACGGGTGTATTGAAGGTGTTTCTTGGTTATTTCCACATTGAAGTCGCCGGCAAAATATTTTTTACCTCCGATCGGGTTTATTTCTTTTACTCCGCCCAAAAGAAAAACGGTGCAAGCCCAATTTTTATTTTTCTCATTGGTTTTGTTTTCCGAAGCGATGTACCGATTTCCTTTTCCGAATGACCGACTGACTCCCGTAAAAAGGCTGACGGTATTCATTCCTAAATTAGGCATTCGGTAAGCGCCGTTTGAAAAATGGATTATTCCCACGCCCGCCGACAAAGACCAAGCGTTGCTCATTTTATATACGCCTTGTAATTGAGCGTTAAGCACAATATTGAGATGCGTACTGAAAGCAAAATTTTCCGGATTGGTTTCGGCATCGTATATTTTTTCCACGTAGGCAAGTCCGACTCCCGTTCTCAAATTGAGATTCATCCGACTTTGATTGTTGAAGAAATGAAAATTCAGATAAGGAAATAAACAATGAGCGGTTCCCGCATAATCGGGACTGCCTAAATCGAAAAAGGTGTAACTAATGCCGTATTCGGGGTAATTGAAAAAAGCGTTCCAACGATAGGCTCCGTATGTTTGTTTAGATAAAAAAATCTCGCCGCCTACGGCAGAACGTTCAATAATCGGATCCATTAAGGTAGTGTGCTTAATTCCTTTTCCGACATGAACCGCTCCTCCTATTTTCCATTCCTGCGCAATCGCTTTTTCTTTATCGTCTTCGGATGCTCTTACCGAGTGAAAGCTTAAAATGAATACACATAGTATAGGGATAACCGTTCTCATCGTTTTTGGAAGTTTAATTGGCTTTAATTAAATGTTATACGGGTGATAAGCGTAATTTGTTTCTCATTTTTTGACTGTTTGCGAATGCAAAATTACAAATTATCTTTCAATTTCATGAAACAAGATTAAACTTTTAATCTGTTTTTTTTGTTATTGTATAAAAAGGATATGCTTATGAATTGAATGACTCGTAAAACAAATAATACAATCGGAAATTGATTCTTTCATATCATTTTTTGCTTCTAATTTTTGAAGTAAAATAAAGAAGAGGGTTAAAAATGCGGAATAAATAAATATGTATATCGCTTTTCGATAATTAGTCGTTTTTTGAACGAGATTTATCGTTTATCGGATAAAACATTGTTTATCTTATTGATAAATTTGAAAATAAAAAATGCAATTTTGCTATAAATAAAATAGGTTCTGTTGTATTTTTGTATAATTAAAAACAAAAAAAATAGATTTTTATTCAGATAGAAATCTTAAACAGTATAGAAACTATTAAAAGGTCAAAATACAAATATAAATAATAAATTAAGTATATAATAAATTTTGGATTATGAGGAAAAAAAAGTTTTTTAGAGCAATTATTCGGTTTGCATATAGGTTGAAATGGCGCTATGAAGCTATGACTGCGGGGCCGATGCGTATTCAAGTTGATTTAGGGCGAAAAAGAGGTTAATCCTTGTTGAACAAGAAGTAAAAATCCGATTTGAAAAGACAAAAAATCGGATTTTTAATTTGACCGCAGAGGTAACAAAGGTTAGGGGTTCACTTATACGTGATAGAGAAGAGCGAACAGTTTTTTTAGTGAACCGCTAACCTGTTACTTTTGCGATTTTTTTTACCTCAAACCCCGGATCAGTATTCCGGCGGTAAAGTGTCCAATTGCTCTTTTGAAAATACGGGGCCGTCTTTGCAAACGTACATTTTCCCGACATTACATCGTCCGCATTTTCCGACCCCGCACTTCATGCGGTTTTCAAGTGTAGTATAGATATTTTCGGGTTTAAATCCTAACTTATCCAGTACCGGGAAGGATAATTTAATCATTATCGGAGGACCGCAAACAATAGCGATGGTATTTTCCGCCGAAGGAGCGAGTTTTTCCAATACGGAAGGAATAAATCCGATTTCACCTTTCCAGTCGGGCGTTTCGCCCCCGGGATCAACCGTTACGGTGAATTTTACATCCGGACGGTCTTCCCATTCTTTCAGTTCGTGTTTATACACTAAATCGGCAACCGATTTGGCGCCGTAAAGTATTTGGATATTTTTGAAATTATCCCGTGTATCCAGCGCATTCCAAATGACGCAACGCATGGGAGGCAAAGCAATCCCGCCGGCAATAAACAACAGGTTTTTGCCTTTCCATTCGTCCATTGGGAAGGTATTTCCGAATGGGCCTCGAAAGCCCATCGTTTGTCCCTCTTCCATTTTGGTAAGCGCCGACGTTACTTTGCCGGCTTCACGGAAGGTACATTCCACATATCCTTCGCGAGTGGGTGAAGAAGCAATGCAAAACGTACATTCGCCTTCGCCGAATGAAGAATATTCGGCAAATTGTCCCGCTTTGAATCTAAATGCTTGCGCTTCTCCTTCATCTTTAAATTTTAACCGAAAGGTTTTTACTCCGGGGGCTTCCTCCGTGATTTTCTCAATAGTCATGAGATAAGGAAGATAAATATTATTCATAATAAATTGAGCATTTTTAAATTATCACTGAGATTCATATCAACCGGGCAGGCGCGCGAACAACGGCCGCAACCGGTACATCCTACTACCGACAGGCGTTCGGGCATGTACGAGAATTTGTGCATAATGCGTTGACGCCATCGTTGGCTTTGCTTCGGACGCGGATTATGTCCGGAGGTATGCAACGTAAAGAGGGCAAATCCGCAGGAATCCCAACAACGAATCCGGTTTCCCGTTTTTCCGTGAGCATCTTCTTGAATATCAAAACAAGCGCAGGTAGGACAAACAAAAGCGCAGGCGCCGCAACCGATGCACCGTTCGGATTGCAATCGCCAAGTATCGTTTTCAAATACGCCCGACACTTTTCGGATGATGTCTTCCATGTCGAATTTAACCGGAATTTCAACCAAATAATCTTCTTTACGAATGTCTTCCGCTGCATTTTCAAAAAAAGAGCCGTATTTTTCGTACCATTCGTTTCCTTTATCGGTAATGATTTCAACCAAATAACCGTCCTCTTTAACGGGAGTCAGTTGTATATCGCTTCCTTCGGTATTTCCCGGACCGCCGCCTACCGAAGTGCAGAAGCAATATTCATCGGCTCGGTTGCAAGCTAAAGAAATCAGCGTAATCCGTTTTCGACGTTCGTTATAGGGTTTATCCTGCGTATCCCAGTTGAAAATACCGGCCAACGGGCCGAACCCGACGGCATCGCAGGGATGAATTCCGAAGACTAATATGTCGGGCAATTCGTCCGCATCATAATCCCGGAGTTTGACGTCGTTTTTTTCTTTTTTGTAAGAAAACAGTTTTTCGGTACAGGGAAAAACGACGGCTTTAGCCGAACGCGTGGTTTGAATGTGACCGAACGATATTTCGTCAACGGAGGTAATGAATCGGAAATCCGTTTGTTCCCCGCGGGCGACCGGCGCGTAAAGAGAAACGCCGTCTGCTTGCACTTTTTTCAAGCAATTCATCAGCGAATGGCGATTGATATATTTTCGTTCCATAGATTACACAATAAAATTTTCTTTATCATCCGGTTTAAATGTAGATAGCACATTACCTTCTTCGCCCGGTTTTCCGAAGTTTTCTTTCACTTGATCCGCCATCCGCTTGTTCAACAAATAAATGGGAATCCCCAACGGACAGGCGGCTCCGCAAGCGCCGCATTCGGAACAACGTCCCGCCATGTGCATCACGCGATTGATTTGCCACTCGATATTAGTTAAAGTACCGGCCCAAGGTTGTACCCACTGCGGACGATTGACTTCGACGATACATTTCGTACAATAACACATCGGACACGCCCAGCGACAAGCGTAACATTTGAAGCATCTCGATAATTCTTCCGTCCAAAACGCCCAGCGTTCGGAAAGGGTCATCGCTTCGATTTTCCGAATTTGCTCTTCCACAGCCGGATTTACCGGCGCCGGCATTCCTTCCACGTGTTGTTTTATTTCTTCGGCAGATTGAAGCAGTTTGAGATCGCCATTCCCCGAAAATGCAATTACCCGAAGATTCTCTTCTTTCAATTGACATTCGTCAAATAGAAGCGCCAGATTTTTCAGTGCATAGTAAGAAGCTGATATTCCGACTTTTTTCCCTTCCGTTAAATCTTTCCGTGTCAGATAAACCGCCAGATTTCCCGAACAGCTTTCATCGAAAATCAATTTGTCGGCATCTTCCGACTTAGAAATAAAAGCCGGTCGCGGCCCGCGTGTGCCTTTTTCGTATCCGATAAAGATATCAACGGTCTTATTTTCCAATAAGGATCGGGCTTGACTTATTATATCATTCATGTAGTACCTCCGTTTCTTTCTTTTCTTTCGTCGGGTTTTCAGACAAAAAATCGGCAACCTTATGATATTCGGTATAAGGACCTAATTCCCGTAAGTGAGCGACTGTTTCGTTTACGACTTCCGCCCATTTCGCCCCTTCGGCCGCCGATACCCAAGAGAAACGGATTCGCCGGGTGTCTATTCCCAAAAAGTCGAGTAAACTTCGGAACAAAATCCACCGGCGACGGGCATGAAAATTACCGGAAGTGTAGTGGCAATCGTTGGGATGACAACCCGAAACGATTACGCCATCCATTCCGGTAGCAAATGCTTTAAGTATCAGCAAAAAATCAATTCGGCCCGTACATGGAAGACGAAGGATTTTCACATTCGAAGCATATTTAATGCGACTCGTACCGGTCAAATCGGCTCCGGTATAAGTACACCAATTGCATACAAAGGCTAATACTTTAGGTTCAAATTCGTTAGACATATTTCATTAATTATAATGACTAATTATAAAGTAAATTTTTACCTTTCCTGCGAAATAATATCCGCACAGAGCTACAAAGATAATATAAATAATTTTAAATCGAAGCAATAAAAGCGCCGATTAAAAAAAAGTTTATCCGTGACAAAGTCACGCAGTGACGACGCTTTATTAACCGTAGATGAAATCTACGGAAAAACGAACAATATGCGCCGTAACCCTAAGTCACGCAGTGACGACACTTTGCGTTTTATAGTGCCGCCCCGGCGGGACTTACGGGAATTGATTCCTTGCTATACCGTAGGTTGCGCTATCGCTTTACCTACGGTTAATAAAGTGTTGTCCCTGCGGGACTTTTTGTCGGCTACACGGCATTAATTACTTATCCGGAACGCAACGGCGCTTTCCCATAAAAAAAAACCGAGCATGATTTTTATTTCATTTCTCGGCTTTCCTGTGAATTGATTGTCGTTTTATCAATTTCTATGTAATATAATGAGGGTTAGGCGTTTTTTATAAACCGGCAGGCATGTCGGGAACATTGTTTCCGCTATTTGAACCGGGCATCGTATAAGTGATAGGACCTCCGCCATTCAATTGTTGTACAAGAGCATTGTTAATAATTACGCAGTGAATCTCCCACTTACCTGCTAGATCATTTCCTGTAGTAGCAACTCCAAAGTCGGCACATAAGCGCCATGTAGCAGGAGTACCATTAGGAAATGCGTATACATTTTGGGGACCAAAAGAACCGGTGGTACTAGTAATGCCGCCATTTCCCGGTTTCATTTTCAATCCTATATTTCCCGGATCAGTTGATGTAAACTTGGATCCGACTATAAAGACAGTATATTCATTTGCCGGAATTTTTGTATCAAAGTCAGCTATATATTCAGGCTGAGTAGAGGCACATGTAATAACGTAGCTGACATAGTTAAACGGTTTGGTATTTCCGGTTGAGGATCGAACGGCAACTACCTCTCCTGTTCCTTCATCCACAGCTAATTGAGCAATCTTGGTATCATTTCCGGTATCGGCGTCGGGAACCGATTTAAATCTTAATCTCCCGCTTTTTCCGTCGTCAGATCTTCCGATAGTTAAATCGTTATCATCCAAGTCAATCGTAGTATTTTCTTCTAAAAGGCCGCCCAATTTTACGGTATCATTTTCCGCCGTGAGAGACAGTCCGTTCTTTGCTCCCGTAATCGTACCGGTACGAATCCATTTAGCTCCATCCCAAGTATATAATCCTTTTTCAAACGGGGTCGCTTCATTCACATTATAAACGGTCAAACCCGTATGACTTGATTGGAGAGCCGGATCATTGGCATCTGACTCTGAAAGCATCGGGCGAAGTTTGTTTAAGTCACTCAAAGATACGCGCGGATACATCAAACCTTTTGTTGTATTGCTTCCGCCGTTCGATACGTCCGATTCTTTTAAATCCAAAAGCGCTCCCTTTTGGGGTTCGGATAATGCTCCGATAGTCACTTGCGATTGCAAAGGCGCCGTGAAAAACGCACATAGTAATAAAATAAGCGTAACATTCTTGACTCTTTTCATACTTTTGTTCATTTTCTTTTTTTATGTTTGTTAATTAATTTATATTTAATAGGTATATTTCATAGAGAATTTTTGAGCTGCAAAATTAAAATACATATTCTTTTATTTAAAATCATTTTTTGTTTTTGTTTTTCTAATTCAGATAAGGAAACTTTCGAATAGTTTCAAATCTCACGTGAAGAACGGCGCCGATTGACGAAAACACGATTATCAGTCAAACGCAGTCGCCGGTTCGTTCATTTACCGTCGAACAGGCTCTTCGCAAGCATAGAATAATGCCAAATTGATACTGTCGAAGGCAAAATAACGGTTAAATTGCCGAAGTTGCTCTTGATTCGGGTTGTCATTTTGAGTTTTTGTGATAATTTGCTTTTTTGAAATCCTATATTCAACCGGATATGCTTCATCAAAATAGCCGAAACTCGCCGATTGCCTCTGAATTGACCGAAGATTGTCATATTTTTCGAGGCTTTCCGGTACCGAATTTTCTGCCGGATTGCCGGCGGTTAACCGCGGGAATGAGTAATATCCGCTCAATAATAAAAAAAGCGCGATAATTGTGATACTTTGTTTTAATTTCTTTTCTCTCATGTTTGTCATATTTATTAAAACTTACAATTTTACTGTTTAATTTTAGACAATACAAAATTATGACACAAGAGTGTTGAAATAAAGTCTTTTTTTGATTATAATTTTCAGATTCAGCGACGGCGTTTTTCGCTGCACCTCAAACAATGATAAAGGGAACAAAATGCACGAACGACGCCGGAATTATCTGACAAGCCGCACGTTTATTGGCATTTATTCTCTGAAACATTCCGAAAATTATCTTTTTAAGCGCCACCGATTGTGCGACCACAAATAGGCGGAAGGATTTCTTAGGATGGTTTGTTCCAAGCGATGTATGTATTTTTCGGTAATTTCAAATTCGGTCGTTGTTGCCGCATTGTCGAAAATGATGTCGGCATATATTTCGTAATATCCCCTTTTCAAACAAGTTATATCTAAATAACAAACAGCGGCTCCGGTGTGTCGGGCGATTTTTTCGGTTCCGGTCAATACCAGGGTTTCTTGATTCAGAAATTGCATACGGTGAGGGACTTGGTTACCGGATGGTTTTTGGTCGGAGATGAATCCGATGATCCAAATTTTATTTTCTCTTCGGATATTGACAATGTCGCGATAAATATTATGTTTCGTAAACCCGACCGTATGAAAGCGTTTTCGCAGATTCAGAAAGAAAAGGTCGGCGGTTTTATTCTTCAACGGACGATAGACCTGCCCGTAAACCGTATTCGGATCGTATTTCAGATAAAGGTTAATGGAAGTGATCCATTCCCAATTACCGTAATGCCCCAGCAGTAAAACAACCGACTGCCGGTTATCCAAAACCGATTGCACCGCTTCCATGTTCTTGAATACGAAACGTTTTTTCATTTGAGCATCGGAAATATGCAGCAGTTTGATTGTTTCAACAAAACAATCGCAGAAATGCCGGTAAAAGTCCTTTTCGATTTTTCGGATTTCCGTCGGCGTCTTTTCGGGAAAAGCGTTATTCAGATTTTGGCGCACCAATTTTCTCCGGTAGCGAATAATATGATACAAAATAAAATAAAAGCCGTCGGAAATAAGAAATAAAATACGGAACGGCAGAAGCGCCAATAAAAATGCCGGCACATACATTAATGCATACAAGAAACGATTCATAGGGTCAATGTCATTTTTTCTTCATTAAATCCGGTCAAAGTTACCGATTTCGGTTTATTTATCCAAAAGCGGTTATATTCGGCTTCCACTTTGAGGTAATTTTCGGTAAACCCGTGCATTTGATGTCCGCGGCGGGTATGTTCGAATAAAACCCGGTGCGTCGTTCCGATCTGCGATTGATAAAATTTCCGAAGTTTCCGGTCGGACAATTCCAGCAAGCGCCGGCTGCGTTCCTGTTTTATTTTCGGAGGCACAACATAATCAATGTTTAAAGCTTGTGTTCCGGGTCGTTCGGAATAGGCGAAGACGTGCAATTGAGAAATCGGCAGCGATTCGATTAATTGCTCGGATGCTTCAAAATACGCTTCTTTTTCACCTCTTACGCCGACGATAACGTCCACGCCGATAAATGCGTCCGGCAATAATTCTTTTATTTTTTTTATCTTGGATACAAACAGCTCCGTATTGTATTTTCTTCGCATTAATCGGAGTACTTCATCGGAACCCGATTGCAGCGGGATATGAAAATGCGGAGCAAACCGTTGCGATTGAGCAATAAATTCGATCATCTCATCGCTCAGTAAATTCGGTTCGATGGAGGATATCCGGAAGCGTTCAACGGATTCGACCCGGTCAAGGGCTTGAATCAGATCGAAAAACGTTTCTCCCGTTGATTTTCCGAAATCGCCGATATTGATGCCGGTTAATACGATTTCTTTGCCTCCTTCGTTTCCGGCTTCCTCCGCCATTTTTACCAAATCGGCGATTGAGCCGTTCCGGCTTCTGCCCCGTGCGAACGGAATCGTACAATAAGAACAAAAATAATCGCAACCGTCTTGTACTTTCAAGAAATGGCGGGTACGGTCGTCTTTCGAGCAGGAAGGGATAAATTCACGGATTTCTTTTATCGGAGAGACTACCGTTTTCGAATCGCCGGCATGTTGAATCAGATGACTCAAAATGTCCGCTTTTTGTCCGGTTCCCAAAACCAAATTCACTCCTTCAATCCGGCTCGCGTCGTCGGGTTTCAATTGCGCATAACAACCGACAACTACGACGAATGCTCCGGGGTGTTGCCTGCCGATTTTCCGGATGGCTTGACGGCATTTTTTGTCGGCTGATTCCGTTACCGAACAGGTGTTGATGATACAAATATCGGCCGTTTCTCCCGGCTGTATTTTCCGAATCCCCTGTTCGGCCAATTGTTTCCCGATAGCAGATGTTTCGGCGAAATTCAGTTTGCAACCCAACGTGAAATAGGCCGCTTTTTTGTTTTCGAATATTGTTTTATCAATCATTCCTGTTTATTTCTCGCAAAATTAAAGCGTTTCGAGGACTTTTGCAAATGCGTCACGATTCGACGGTATCATTGTCACAAAAATATTCCATCTTATTGCCGTTTCTTTTTGCAATTTGAAAGATTATATCTACTTTTGCAATCAAAAAACTGATAATATGAGCTATTTAATAACTCCGAAAGCATATAATTCTCCTTTGAATAAAATCGAGACAGAAAAAGGTATCCAAGAAATCAAATATTTTTTTCAGCAAAATTTATCTTCCGAGTTGCGATTACGGCGAACAACCGCTCCTCTGTTTGTTTTGAAAGGAACCGGTATCAATGACGATCTGAACGGAACCGAAAGAGCCGTTACTTTTCCTATAAAAGATTTGGGCGATATTCAAGCCGAAATCGTACATTCGTTGGCTAAATGGAAACGACTGACATTGGCCGATCTCGGCATTGAACCGGGGTATGGTATTTATACGGATATGAATGCCATCCGGGCTGACGAAGAGTTGGGAAACCTTCACTCGCTTTATGTTGATCAATGGGATTGGGAGTTGGTTATGCGAGAAAACGAACGGAATTTGGATTTTCTCAAGAATATGGTCCGTCGAATTTACGGAGCCGTTCTTCGCACCGAGTATTCGGTTTACGAGGCATATTCCGATTTTAAACCCCAACTTCCTTCCGATATTTATTTTATTCATGCCGAAGAATTGCTTCAAAGATATCCCGGAACCACCGGAAAAGAAAGAGAAGATGCAATTACCAAGGAGATGGGGGCCGTATTTATTATCGGTATCGGTTGCCCGCTGAGTAACGGAGAAAAGCACGACGGACGCGCTCCCGATTATGACGATTGGACAACGATTACCGACGGATTTCCGGGATTGAACGGCGATATTCTTGTTTGGGATGAAGTGTTGGGTAGAGCTGTTGAACTTTCGTCCATGGGTATTCGCGTTAATGCGGAAGTGTTGGAGAAGCAGTTGATTGCATCCGGAACAGAAAACCGGAAAGAATTATATTTTCATAAACGCCTGTTTAATAATGAACTGCCACAGACTATCGGCGGAGGAATCGGCCAATCGCGTTTGTGTATGTTTCTTTTGCGCAAGGCGCATATCGGCGAGATTCAAGCGAGTATTTGGCCGGAAGATATGCGGAAAGAGGCGCTGAAGCACGGAATCGCTTTATTATAGCGCTTGTCACCATTCTATCGGCGTCTGACCGGTTTGAATGAGGTATTGATTGGTTTTACTGAACGGCTTACTTCCGAAAAAGCCGCGATAAGCGGAAAGAGGAGAAGGGTGCGCGGATTTTAACACCCGATGTCTGAACGTATCTATAAATTCTCCTTTTTTCTGCGCATAAGAGCCCCACAGGATGAAAACGACATGCTCTTTTTCTTCGGCGACGCGATGAATGACAGCGTCCGTAAATTCCTCCCACCCCTGTCGTTGGTGCGAACCGGCTTGATGCGCGCGAACGGTTAATGTTGCATTCAACAACAAAACGCCTTGTTCCGCCCAATGTTCCAAATTTCCGGAAGTTTTTGGAGGAACACCCAAATCGTCTTCCAATTCTTTATAAATATTTTGAAGCGACGGAGGAAGCGCAATGCCTTCGTTTACCGAGAAGCACAATCCGTGCGCCTGTCCCGGCTCATGATAAGGGTCTTGCCCCAAAATAACCACTTTGACCCGATCAAAAGGCGTTTTATCGAACGCATTGAAAATTTGACTCCCTTTAGGGTAAATCCGTTGAACAGTGTACTCTTGTCTGATAAAATCCGTTAACGTCCGGAAATAGGGTTTTTCAAATTCGGGAGTCAAACGTTCTTTCCACGATTGTTCTATTTTTACATCCATATCGCTATAAGTTTTAAATTTTAAGTTATAAGTTATAAGTTATAAGTTTTAAGTTTTAATTCATAATTCATAATTCATAATTCATAATTATTTTATCAGTATCCCCAATTAAGCGCATCCCGGGAGGTACTGCTTTGTTGGTATTTAAAATCTTGCAACAACGACGAATTAACTGCAATGGTAAAACTGTAGTTCTGATAAGGCCCGACAGGAACAATCGAAGCGCTCATTGACCAGCAGTGCATTTGACGCGAAACGGAACAGAACATACTTGCAATACGTCTATTATCAAAATCATAACTTCCCGTAAACGAAATCTTCCACGATTTGGTAGGCGAAATATTTCCGTTAAAACCCAAGGTTTGACTGGTCCGATACGGATATTCCCGTTTATCTTTATTAAAATGCTGTCGGTCATAAGCCACATTGATGGAATAATTGAATGTTAAACTCCATGGAACCGCCAATATCAAATAACCGTCGGAGTCGAAATCGCCTTCTTTCTTCTCGGATTGAAACAACGAAGTGCGAGTCGTCGGCGTTCCTTCCTCGTCCGTATTTCCTTCTTGATCCGGTGGCGATGTATCTTCTCCGGTTTTTGCGGAATTACTGTCGCCTTTTTTTAATAATTTTTTAAAAGTTTCATTACTGAGCGTGTAGCTGTATCCGGTGGAAGTCCCCATAAAGCGCCCGATTCCTTTACCGACTTTCCATCGGGGAGTATTAATCGAGCGGCCGTTTTCATCATAAATATAAGTGTCGAAGTTTCCGCTCAAACTCAACGTTGATTTCAGTATCTTGAGACGGAGAGTCGCGCTTAAATTCGACCAATTCAACGAATCGGCCAGAAAATTATAGGACATTCTGAGTCCTAAATTATCAATAAGCGTTGTTTTGCGGGTAGAATCGGTGCCGGCGATCGGCGTTTTCATTTCCAGATTATTATCTATCCCGAAAGAAACAGCTCCCGTTCGTCCGGACGAAGGCCCTCCGAACAATTGGCTCTGATAAAGCGAATATCGTTCTACTTGTTTCCTGTATGAATTGTCAATATAAATAATATCTTTATACATTCCCAATTTCGGATTCGAAAAATCGGGCGCTCCGCTGAAACTGACGGAAGGAGTCAGTACATGACGAATTTGTACGCCTTTGGTCCATTTTCCGAATAACGCCCAGGGTTTGTACATTCCGTATAATTTGGTATTCAGACTGATACTTCCATTGTAATCATACGTTCGATGAAATCCGTAAACGGTATCTATCGGGACGATACTGCCTCTTCGGTTATCGTAACCGTAATTAATACGATTTGAATACCAATTTTCATTATAATTAAGCGAAGTGCTTATCGTTATATATTTCAATATATTAAACGAAGCCGATACCGGAATGGAGTGTTTTATACCGTTTCTCCAATCCTTAAATATGTTTTTCTTAAAAAATTGGTTTTCTTTCACATCGTTGATACTGTTTCGAATCGTTCCGGTATAACTCAAATAGATTTTCTCGTACCAACGTTCGGAACCGATCTGCTCTTTCCGTTTAAACGGATAAATACTGCTTAAAGAAATCGTCATATCCGGCAAAGAAACGGTTAAAGTAGAATCTTTGGAGCGTTGATTGATAGACATGGTTGTATTAATCGAAAGCGGAAGCGTCGGAGAACGATATGAATAACCGAGCGATGAAGCCTTGGTGTTTTCCGTCATTTGACTTGATGTAATGGATCTGAAATCGTTCCGGCTAAAAGAAGAAGTCGAAAACTGAACGCCGGCGGTAAACGTGCCGTAAGGATTGGATTTCGGGTCTTGTCTGTGATTCCAATTTACTTTTATGTCGCGCGATTGACTGTAATCGGAATTGGGATAGTTCTTTGTATCCTTGTCTCCGGTTATGGTGACTAAATACGACGCATCGAAATTTCCGGAAAACTTGTATCGTTTCGTATAGCTCGAAAGGGCGGATAATCCCCAAGAACCTTTGGTGTAAATTTCTCCGGTGAGAGCCAAATCAACATAATCGTTAAAGGCAAAATAATATCCGCCGTCCCGTAAAGAAAATCCGCGCGCCATCTCATCGCCGTAGGAAGGCATCAATATACCGGAAGAATACGATTTGGAAGCCGGAAAAAACCCGAACGGGATGGCAATCGGCAACGGAACATCTTCCACCACCAAATAAGCAGGTCCTGTAATCGTATTTTTTCCCGGTCGGAATTTCGCTTTGGTCAGGTTAAAATAAAAATGCGGATGCTCGTGATTATCGCAGGTCGTATATTTTCCGTCTTGCATGTAAAAAGAGTCGTCCGGCATCTTTTTTGCAACTCCGGCTGTAATAAAGCCTTCCCCTTGCTGGGTAATGACGTTGCGGGTAAACATTTTCTTTGTTTTGATATTGTATTGAAGTTCTTCCATCTCCGTTTGCTGATCGTTACTTTTAAAAACCGGATATCCGAATTTCGCGCCGATCGAATCCAATCCGAATTTCGCATAAAGCAGGCTGCTGTCGGCATCCATCCGAATATATTCGGCTTCTAACGTATCGTCCCTGTATTTGGCGGAACTTTTTCCGTACAAATGAAGAATACTTCCCCCCTCCATAACCATCACCATAGAATCTTTTGCCGTCAAATGAACTGGAGCGTCGAGGGAACTCCGCTTGGCGGAATCGGTCGGAACGATTATTGAATCGCTCATTATTATATCAACGCCGATTGAATCGCCGGGCGTTATTTCCGAATCATTGGAAAGAACGTCTTGCGCTATTGCTTTTTGTCCGATAAAAAACAATAGAAATACGACTATCCATGATTGAAGAGAAATTTTTCTCATTGGGTTGATTCAATTAACCTAAAAATAATTTGCACCAATTATCGAATTTTTTCACCGAATCTTCTCCGTGCTTAGCGAGATTCTTTTTGATTTTATCAATCGTTTTTTCTTTTTCCGGATTTGTTTTCGAAAAAAATTTATCCGAAAAACAAATCAATTGCTCTTCCATGCTTTCCGGAACCATATCCCGTTTCGGAACCGGAAGATTATTCTTGATAATGGTCTCTAAACTCAAGCCGGTACCCGTATGTCGCTCGCAAACCAACGCATGACGGGGAAGCCCTTCCGCTTTCAATATATCGCTGCCCAAATAACCGTGACAAATGTAAGGAAATTCGCCGCAGCAATGAACATCCGGCGCATTTGTCTTGAAAATGCCGATGTCATGCAACATAGCCGCTTCATAGATAAATGCGATATCCAAATTCAGTTCGGGGTGCATTTGAGCGATAGATAATGACTTATCCGCCACCGAAAAACTATGCTCAAGCAAAATCCGATACAATTCAGTCCCTTCCCGATAATATTTTTTGATAATTTCTACCGGTATCATACGTTGATTTACCACCGCAAAGATAAAAATAATTCAAAGATTCAGAGAAATTATCCGACAGCATTCACATAATTAAAGCAATTTTTATGAATATTTAAAAATAAACATGTAAATTTGTCTCCGAAATAACAAAAAAAAATTTCTTGATAAAGTTTGATTACATACTATGTGTTATTCTATTGAATATTTTTGTATTTCCCGCATCGGCGGGCGCTTTTGTACTCGTTATTGATCCGGGGCATGGAGGGAAAGATACCGGAGCGCTCGGTAAAAAAGGCAAAGAAAAAAACATTAACTTAGCTGTTAGTCTGCTTGTCGGTCAATACATTGCAAGCGAGCATCCGGATGTGAAAATTATTTATACTCGAACGAAGGATGTTTTTATCGGTTTAGACGACCGGGCGGATATTGCAAATAAAGCGAACGCCAATCTTTTCATTTCGATTCACACCAATTCCGTAGAAAAAAAATCGCATATTCGGGGAGCGGAAGTATATACTTTCGGCGTTACGCGCATTGCAGAGAACTTGGAAGTGGCCAAAAGAGAAAATTCCGTAATTCTGTTGGAAGACAATTACGAACAAAAATATTTGGGTTTTGATCCCAATTCGGCGGAATCGTATATTATGTTTGAATTTATGGTCAATCTTTATGCCGAACAAAGCATTAACTTTGCTTCTATGGTTCAAAGAGAATTGGTTAATACGGCCAAACGGGAAAATCGAGGCGTCAAACAAGCCGGCTATCTGGTTCTCCGGAAATCGGCCATGCCTCGCATATTGATTGAATTGGATTTTATCAGTAATTCGGAAACGGAAAATTACCTGCTGAGTTCGGCGGGACAAAAGAGTTTGGCGCGTGCGATCAGTAATGCTTTTACCGAATACAAAAAAGAATTTGATCGGGTGGAAAAAGGCTCAACCAAAGAAAATACCGACCGGCTGCAACAGGAAACGCTTTCGGATAAAATGCAACCGCCGGTACAAGAAGACTCGTCCGAACAAGCGAGCCCGGCGGAACAACCGGCTGCTTCCGAAAAGATTTATAAAATACAAATTTTGGCCTCCGTCAAAAAATTACCGGATAAATCGCCGGAATTAAAGGGATATCCGGCGGATTATTATGTGGAAGGAAAGTATTATAAATATATGTATGGCGAATCTGCGGATTGGAACGAAATAGATAATTTGCGAAAAAAAATTTCCAAAGATTTTAAGGGCGCATTTATTGTCGCTTTCGAAAATGGAGTAAAAGTATCTGTAAATAATTAATTGTATGAAGAAGTATTTTAGTAAAGAAATTATAATCGGTTTAGTGACTCTCCTCAGTTTGGGTCTCCTTTATTTCGGTTTGAATTACTTGAAAGGAAGCAACATTTTTAAACCGGCTAACCTTTATTACGTTCGAATGCCGGATGTAAGCGAACTTCAACTTTCCAACCCGGTTTATGTGGATGGATTCAAGGTCGGCTTGGTACGAGCTATTAACTACGATTATTTCAAGGATTCCGGAAATATCGTTGTTCAAATCAGTTTAGATAAAAAAATGAAAGTGGAAACCGGTTCTCAGATAGAAATCAAGACGGGATTGACTTCCGGAGCTTATCTGAATCTGCGACTTAACAAATATGTCAGTACGTATTATCAACCGAACGATACCATTGACGGCCTTTCCGAAAAAGGAATGATGGAAAAAGTTTCCGATAACATACTGCCTCGATTTGAAACCATGTTGCCTCGCCTTGATTCTATTTTACAGGGTATTCAATACTTGGTGAATCATCCGGCGCTTGCTCAATCGTTGGAACAATTATCGGCAACTACGGCAAATCTGGAAACTTCGACCCGTCAATTGAGTCTGCTTTTATCGAAAGATATTCCTCCGATCGTGGCTAATTTAAATCAAGCTTCTTCCGATTTTACGGTTGTCAGCTCCCAATTCAAACAAATGGATTTGAGCGCTACGATGCATCGGGTGGATGAACTGGTTCAAAATCTCGACAAAATAACGGGGCAATTCAACAGCAAAGACAATTCAATGGGTCTTTTGTTAAACGACCGTTCCGTCTATGATCACTTGGATACTACTTTTATTAATGCTTCCAACCTGTTGCTTGATTTGAAACTAAATCCGAAGCGTTATGTTCATTTTTCGGTTTTCGGGAAAAAATAAATTTTCTTTGCATTTCGGGGGAAAACCTATTTAGATTTATTCTAAACAACGGGTAATGTTGAAAAAAAAATTTCATCGGTCAAAATAACTTATTCCAAGAAATAATTGATTTGAATGAACCGCTTGTAAACGGAACCGGCATTTTTCCGAAATTCCCTATTTCGCTGAAAATGAATATATTATATTTTTTATTCTAATACTTTGTAAAACAGGTATTAATGAATTATTAAAAAAAACAAGTAAAAACGCATTTTTTTTATATCTATTTTTTTCCAAAATTTGCATCGGAATTAATGGAATGACCATTTCGGCTAATATAAATAAAAGTATCGTGGAATCGGAAAGTTTATGGAATAAATGTTTGGAGATAATCAAAGACAATGTCAATGAGAAAGCATTCAATACGTGGTTCAAACCGATCGTTCCCATCAAATATGAAGGAAACGATTTTACAATTCAAGTTCCCACCCATTTTTTTTATGAATACATAGAAGAACAATACGCTCATTTGATTCATGCAACGTTGACACGTATCGCCGGTAAAAATTTAATTATTTATTATCGGGTATTTGTTGATAATTCCGATGAGAAAAAAGGGCATACGACGATTCAAAGCGATCGAACGTTAAACGGCGAAAATGATTTGAAAAAACCGGTTACCCGGTTGAATAAGGCGCCGGATCCGCTCCTGCCGACTCAAGAATGGTTTACGCATCTGAATGATCGTCTTTGTTTCCGGAATTTTTTCGAAGGTCCGAGTAATATATTAGCGCGGAGAATCGGTGAAACCGTTGCCGAACAACCGGGTAAAACATTTAATCCCTTGTATATTTACGGAAATACCGGAGTCGGGAAAACGCACTTGTGTCATGCGATCGGGAACCGGATTCATGAACTGTATCCGGAGAAAAGAGTCATTTATATCTCCTCCCACTTGTTTCAGGTTCAATTTACGGATGCTTCCCGAAACAATACGTTCAACGATTTTGTAAATTTCTATCAAAGCGTTGATGCTTTGATTATTGATGATATACAGGAATTTGTGGGAAAAGAAAAAACTCAAAACGCCTATTTTCATATTTTCAATCATTTACAATTGCTGGGAAAGCAGCTGGTTTTAACTTCCGACAAGTTACCTATGGATATGCAAGGACTTGAAGAACGTATGATTACGCGCATGAAATGGGGAATGACCGCCGAATTGAATAAACCCGATTTGGAATTGAGAAAACAAATCCTTCAATATAAAATTAAGCAAGACGGTCTGAATCTTTCGGAAGAAATAATTGATTACATCGCTGAAAATGCCAATGAACATGTACGCGATTTGGAAGGAATCGTCACTTCTTTGGTGGCTCACTCTTTGGTTTACAACAAAGAAATTGATTTGGATTTAGTCCGTCAAGTAGTGGGTAAATTCGTTCGGGTAAGTTATAAAACCATCACGCCGGAGAAAATACAAAATACGGTAAGCGGTTATTTTAATATTGATCTCAAAGATATTCACTCCAAATCCCGTAAACAGGAAATAGTGAAAGCGCGTCAGATTGCCATGTTTTTATGCAAAAAACACACGAGTTATTCTTTTGCCCATATCGGAAGTTTAGTAGGGAAACGGGATCATGCGACCGTATTACATGCTTGCCGCACCGTTCAAGATCAAATTGACATTGATAAATCGTTTCGCTCGGTCATGAATGAAATTGAAATTTTGCTTAAAAAGTAAAATTTCCGAATGAAGGAAAAAACAGTTGAAATCCGGAATTTATCCATCGGCTATAAAACAAAAAACAGCCTTAAACCACTCGTTGAAAATCTTTCCGCCGACCTTTTCGGCGGCGAATTAACCTGCTTGTTAGGGGCGAACGGAGTAGGAAAATCCACCTTGCTGCGAACGCTTTCCGGCTTCCTGCCGAAATTAGCGGGAGAAATTCATATCCTCGGAAAAGCAATCGGCGATTATTCCGACAAAGAATTAGCCCGTACCATCGGCGTAGTATTAACGGAACGACCGAATGTAGGCGATTTGTCTGCTACCGAATTGATTGGTTTGGGACGAAGTCCTTACACCGGATTTTGGGGACGATTAAACGCAAGGGATGAAATCGTTGTCCGCAACGTTATTTCTCGGATAAAAATTGAAGCGTTGGCCGACCGTCAAGTGTTGACGCTGAGCGACGGAGAATGGCAAAAAGTGATGATTGCCAAAACATTGGCACAAGAAACGCCCCTCATCTGTTTAGACGAACCGACGGCTTTTCTCGACTTTCCGAGTAAAGTGGAAATTATGCAACTCTTGCTTGATTTGGCTCGCCGTGCAGGTAAAACTATTTTCCTTTCCACTCACGATTTGGAACTTGCCCTGCAAATTGCCGATACGCTTTGGCTGATGGATAAGAAAAACGGAATGACAATAGGTACGCCCGATGAATTGCGATTGAACGGAAGCATCGAAAATTTCTTCCGATGCGACGGCGTTGTATTTGATCGGGAAACCGGATTTTTCAAAATACATAAACCCCAACTATGAATCAAGGAAAAGTGATTCATTATTTCAATCCGGGTCACGAAACAGCCGTTCTGAATGCTTCCAAACATTACTATCCGCCGTCGCATGTAGTCAAAATGCAGGCCGATTTGGCTTTTCTTCCGGCTTGGTATGCATCCGAAGGCGATTTTGTTTTTATGGAAACTCCGTTACCGGACGATTTTGTCCGCTCCTGCGAACCGTTAAATCTGTCGGTAAAACCGGTAACTCCCGCCGATTTTTCCGAAAATCCGGAAATGTTTCAACATTCGGTTATTGATTTATGGGGAATCTCTCCGCAAAGCATTCATTTTTTTGAAAAATTAAACCTGCACCGGAATCTTTCGCTTGTCATTCCCCAATGGAAAGAAGAGTATCGCTTTTTGGGAAGCCGGTTTGCTTCCCGAAAATTACTTGCCGAGCTTTTGAATTGCATTCCCGAATTGGAACGGGAGATTCTTCCCCGTTTTGTTTCCGACATTGAAACGATAGAACAACAAATCGCTCAAAGCCCGGAATCGCTTTTAATTAAATCGCCTTATTCGTCATCGGGACGCGGTTTAATTTGGTTGCCTCCGGGAAAATTGGCGCAGTCGGAAAGGCAAGTACTCACCGGAATGTTAAAAAAGCAAGACCAGGTTTCGATTGAAAAAGTGTTGAATAAACAATCGGATTTTTCCATGCACTTCGAAAACACAGCCGAAGGAGAAACGCGATTTATCGGTTATTCGATTTTTCAAACCAATGCCAAAGGCGCTTATGAAAAAAGCCGATTAGACAGACAAGATCGTTTGGAAAAGCAAATTACCTGCCGGATTAGTTCGAATTTAATATTGCAAATCCGGACGATTTTAACTAAAAAAATACAAGAAATATATACTCCTTATTATATAGGAACTGTCGGCGTTGATATGTTGATTTACCAATCCGATAATTCATACCGTTTACATCCTTGCGTAGAAATTAACATGCGAAAAAGCATGGGGTATTTAGCGATTCGCTTCACCGAAAAATATCTGCATCCCGATTCGCAAGGAGAATTTTTTATGAAATTTAACTCCGATTTTCAAAATACGACACAAAATCACCGGCAATTGCAAAAACAATATCCTTTGATTATCGAAGACGGACGCATCCGGAGCGGCTACTTCAGTCTTTGCCCGATTACGGATTCAACGAATTATCATGCGTATATAGTGGCGGAAAAAGCCTTGCGCAAGAATGCAAGTTATTCATAATACGCTTTTTAATATTTTATTCAATACGCCGACATAATAAAACGGCAGATTGATTAGTTTAAATTTTTTACCGTTTGGAGTACTGACCTCATCAACCGAAAACGGATTTGACCACACCCGAACAGCCCAATTGTGCGGTGCGGAATCCATAAACAAATGCAGCGATTTCAGTTTTGAATTATGCCCTGATTTTACTTCTACCGGGATTGCCAAACTCTCATATTTATACACAAAATCTACTTCGGCTTCGGAGCCGTGTTTATCGCGTTTCCAAAAAATCCGTTTGGTAAGCAAACTATCGTCAAGCGTCAAAAGTTCCTGCGCCGTAATTTGTTCGGCTATTCTTCCTCGCCATACATCTTGAATATCTTTTGTCGAAAAAACTTCTTTTTGAATCCCTACTCCGTAATTTACCAATCCGGTATCAAGCCAAATCAGTTTAGGTCGCTGTCTGTGATTGGGTATCAACGGCATTTGTGTACTCGACGTAGGGAAAACCAACTCCAGAAGCATTGCTTTCTGTATGGTTTGGAATGCCAAACTCATCTCTTTTGACGAAAAGTTTGTACCGCCGAATTTTTCAAATGTAATAATACCACCTGCTTGCGCCCAGCCTGTTTCAAGAATTTCACGGATTATTTTTATTGTACCGACACTTTTCGTATATTTTTCCACATCGTCTTTATACGATTGAAAAAGTGAATTATATACTCGATTAAGTGTAAGAATATCTTGGTTTTCGGCATATTTTGAAACAATCGCAGGCATTCCGCCAACGAGCGTATAATCGTTGAAATGTTTTATAATTTTGTTATGAACCGGCGAAGCATTCAAATTCAAGACTAAATCTGCATCAAAACCGTTGCCCGTCCCATCCAAAAACTCAAGAAACGAACAGGGACGAACAGCCAAATATTCAACTCGACCGACAGGAAACGAAATTTTACGTACATCCATTACCGTTTCAAGTAACGAACCTGCCGTAATCACATGAATATAATTTGCTTCTTCATAGAAATAACGCAACAGGGCAACCGCTTTTTTTGAATTTTGAATCTCATCAATAAAGAGTAAAACACTACCCCTGTTTACCCGACTTTTTTGTAAAAAAACAGCCTTTATCAGTTCGTGTACATCATCGTATTGTTCAAACAGACTGCAATCGTCTGTTTTTTCGAGATTCAAATGCAAAAAAACATCGTAGTTTTTTGCAAATTCTTTTACCAAAGTGGTTTTTCCTACTTGCCTCGCTCCCCTGACTACTAATGGTTTGCGGTCTGAACGCTCTTTCCATTGAAGTAAAAATTCTATTGCTCTCCGCTGTATCATATCTGCAAAATATTTTCAAGCAAAGATACAATTATTTTTTTAATTTTAGTACAAAAGAACGGTATAATTAATAGAATTTTTGCATAAAGGAACGGTATAATTTGGAAAAAACAGGCACAAAGGAACGGTATAATTTTACTGATTTACAACGTTTCTTTGATTATTTCGCCGACGGTAGGATGCGGAAAAATCATCGTTTTCAGTTCTTCCGCTTTCATTCCGCGTTCCATGGCTATTCCGGCAATAACAATCAGTTCCGAAGCAGGATTTCCCAGTATATGAACGCCGAGAATGCTTCCGTCCGTTCCTTCCAGAATTTTACAAATGCCGTTCCCTTGCTCATTTTCAGCGACAAAGCGACCGGAATAGGCCATGGGAAGTTGCTTGACGATATAAGGAATATTTTCCGCTTGCAGCGTTTCTTCCGTTTGTCCGACTCCGGCAATTTCGGGATTGGTGTAAACAACGCCCGGAATAGCTTTGTACGACATTTTTTCGTTTTTCCCCGACAAATGCGCTACCGCCACTTCCGCTTCACGGACAGCCGTATGCGCTAACAGAGAAAAACCGGTAATATCGCCGCAAGCATACGCATTCGGTTGTGAAGTCTGCATATATTCATTCACTTTCAAACCGGTTTTCCGGGTTTCCAAAGCGAGATTTTCCAATCCGAAACCGCTTAATACCGGTTTGCGACCGACGCTTAACAGAATTTTCGATGCTTCTATTCGTTGTATTTCGCCGTTTTTTTCGATTTCTACTTGCCGGTTATTTACCGATACCACTTTAGCGCCCGTATGAAATTCAATTCCTTTTTTCGACAATTCGTTCCGTAAAAAACCGGACAAAGATTGATCCATTCCGGGCAGTATTTCATTTAACATTTCAACTACAATTACTTTACTACCTAAAGTGTTAAAGAAAGAGGCAAATTCGATGCCGATCACTCCGCCGCCGATAATCAGCAGCGACTCCGGAATTTCTTTACTGTCTAAGGCTTCGCGACTTGTCCAAAAATCGGTTTCTTTCAAGCCCGGAATCGGAGGAATAATGGTTTCCGAGCCGGTACATAATACTAATTTTCGGGCTGCGTAAATTTGTCCGTTGCATTCGATCGAAAATTCGCCTTTGGCTTTTTCCGCCTCTCCTTGCGCTTGAATAATCGCAGTTCCGGTTACAACCTCTACGCCGGCTTCCGCCATTTTTGCACGGATACCGGCAACTAATTTTCGGACGACTTTGTTTTTCCTTGCGATAATTTTAGATAAATCGTAAGTGATATTTTCACAGGAAATACCGTATTTTACGGATTCTTTCGCCGAATGATACACTTTTGCCGAATAAAGCAGCGTTTTAGTCGGGATACATCCTTCGTTCAGACAAACGCCGCCCAAGTTGTTTTTTTCAAAGAGAATCGTTCGTATCCCGTTTTTTCCGGCTGATTCCGCCGCAGTATAGCCGGCCGGTCCTCCGCCGATAATTGCTAAATCGTAGGTCATTTAAATTATGAATTATGAATTATAAATTATGAATTATAAATTATGAATTATAAGAGACTCATTACTCGTTACTCATTACTCGTTACTCGTTACTCGTTACTCGTTACTCGTCACTATTTTATTTGTCAACTCAATAAATTCTTCTACAGACAATTGCTCCGGACGGCGATCGAAAACCGGTAAAGCGGAAATTGCATTATCTTTTCCCAATAAAGATTTCAAAGAATTTCGCAAGGTCTTTCGCCGTTGATTGAAAGCCGTTTTAACTACTGATTTAAATAAAGCTTCATCGCAACCCAAAACGGTTCGCGCATTTCGGGTAATCCGAATAACCGCCGATTTTACTTTGGGCGGCGGATCAAAAACCTCCGGTTCTACCGTAAAAAGGTATTCTATATCATACCAAGCTTGCAGCAGGACGGAAATAATTCCGTATGCTTTTTTCCCCGGTCGGGACGCTATCCGTTCAGCCATTTCTTTTTGCAACATTCCGGCACAACAAAGCGCTTTGTCTTTAAAATCCAGCATTCGGAAGAAAATTTGACTGGAAATATTGTACGGATAATTACCGATGACGCAAAAACGGCCGGGAAACCAATCGTTCAAATCCAATTTCAGAAAATCGGCTTCGATAATTCGACCTTGCAACGCCGGATAATGTTTATTCAAATGAATTACGGATTCCTTATCCAATTCCACCACCGTCAAATCGCGTTCATTTTTTAAAAGAAATTGCGTTAAAACGCCGGTTCCCGGCCCGATTTCCAAAACCGGCAAACCGGGAAAAGGCGATAAAACGTCGGCAATTCGTTCCGCTATGGAAAAATCTTTCAGAAAATGCTGTCCTATTGATTTTTTGGGCCGAACTTCCCTATGATACCGTAATTTATTTCTCACTTGCGTTTAGCTGTTTACTCTATACTTAAAAAAATTACTTATCTTTGCAAACAAACAAAAGTAGTAAAAAATAATGTAACAAAAAGAATGTTCGAAAAGATTAAGCCCATTTCTATACAAATTTTAAAAATATTTATTCCTCTGGCCTTTGGTTTATTTGTCTTTTGGCTGATATTCAGAACGTTGCCTTTTAATCAAATTATGTTCATTGTACGGAAGGATGTGAATTACCGGATTATCGCCTTATCACTTCCTTTCGGACTATTTGCCAATATTATGCGGGCTTATCGTTGGGGATTATTGATACATCCTTTGGGTTATCGTCCGAAAACATCCAATTTGATTTATTCGTTTCTGGGAAATTATGCAGTAAACTTAGCGATTCCGAGGGTGGGAGAAATCTGGCGATGCACGATGATCAGTCGTTACGAGAAAATACCTTTTACGGCTCTGATCGGAACCATGATTACCGATCGGTTGTTTGATTTGTTTCCGATCGGTTTGATCGTCGTTATTGCGTTTATTTTGAACGTTCCCTATTTCAAACTGTTTTTTGCTCAAAATCCGGTAATATTTGATCAATTGCATGCAATATCAACTTCTGTTTGGTTGTATGTGTTTCTTGCAATCATCGGGATTGTTATTTGGTTTAGCTTCACCTTTTTAAAAAGACATACGTTTATCCGAAAAACCAAAATGACCTTGCTGAATATCTGGAAAGGCATTCGAAGTATCAGTCAAATGAAAGCCAACCGAATGTTTATTTTTTATACATTTTTAATTTGGTTAGGATATTTTTTGTACTTTTACATCTGTTTTTATGCTTTTCCTTTCACGAAAAACTTGGGATGGAATTGCGGATTGATTGCTTTCGGAATAAGCAGCATCGCGGTAACCATTCCGGTTCAAGCAGGTATAGGAGCATGGCATGCTGCGGTAATTGCCGTATTGACGGGCTTCGGATTGAGCAGTGTTGATGCGGGAGCTTTTGCTGTTTGTGTACATACCATTCAAGCAATCGTTTTTACCGCCATAATCGGTTTGTTCGGTATAATGGCGTTGCCTATTGCCAATAAAAAAAATAAATAATACATAATAATTATGACAAACACAATTTCAGATTTAAAACCGGGCAATGTTTGGAAACATTTTTATGCTCTGACACAAATTCCTCGTCCTTCGGGACACATGGAAAAGATAACCGCTTTCGTTGAAAACTTCGGAAAAAGCTTAGGCTTGGAAACCGTTCGCGATGCAACCGGCAATATTTGCATTCGTAAACCGGCGACTCCGGGCTATGAAAACCGTCAAACGATTATTTTGCAATCCCATCTTGACATGGTTCCTCAAGCCAATTCCGACTTGAAATTCGATTTTACGCAAGATGCAATTCAAGCGTATATTGACGGCGATTGGGTAAAAGCCAAAGGTACTACTTTGGGAGCCGACAACGGAATCGGAGCGGCTACGACAATGGCGGTTTTGGCGGCAACCGATTTACAACACGGACCGTTGGAAGGTTTGTTTACAACCGATGAAGAAACCGGTATGTATGGCGCTTTTGCTATCCGTCCGGGCTTTATTGACGGTAAAATTATGCTGAATCTCGATTCCGAATCAGACGGAGAACTGTACATCGGATGTGCCGGAGGCAAAGATGTAAATGTTTCTTTCCAATACAAAAGTGAAACAGCTGCATTTCAAAAAGCGATTGTTGTACGGATTTCCTTGACGGGACTTAAAGGCGGTCACAGCGGAGTGGATATTCACTTGGGACGCGCCAACGCCAATAAGTTGATGTTCCGATTGCTGAAAGAGGCGATGCTGAAACAAAACGCCCGTTTGATTTCCGTTCAAGGAGGAACATTGCGGAACGCAATTCCTCGTGAAGCTTTTGCAACGATTGCGGTGGACGGTGAAGCGAATTATCAAGATTTGTTATCGCTGGTTGATTATTATCGCGATGTATTCATCGAAGAGTTCGACGGGATTGAAGATGCCGTTGAATTGAAAGCCGAAAGACAGGATTCTCCGACAGACCATCTCCGGCTGATTCCGGTTGACATACAACAAAAACTGACGCATGCGATTGTGGCTTGTCCGAACGGAGTTATCAATAGATTTGCGAAAATTCCCGGAACGGTTGAAACTTCCGTTAATATGGCGATTGTACAAGTCGGCGAACGATCGGCTGAAGTTAAATTTTTAGCGCGCAGTTCATCCGAAACAAAAAAATGCGCGATTTGCGGCAGCATCGAAAGCCTGTTTATCATTGCCGGCGCCAATCAAGCAAGTAGCGAAAACGGGTATCCGGGTTGGAATCCGAATCCGGATTCAACCATTTTGCAAATCATGAAAAAAGTATTCGAAAAGCAACGCGGATATACTCCGAAAGTGGAAGTGATGCATGCCGGATTGGAATGCGGCATTATCTTATCGAATGTTCCCGGATTGGATACGGTTTCGTTCGGGCCTACCATTCAATTTCCCCATTCGCCGGATGAACGATTGGAAATTGCTTCCGTTCAAAAGTTTTGGAATTATCTGATTGATATTTTGAAAGAAGCGCCGAGAAAATAATTATGAATTATGAATTATAACATTATAGACTATGGTAATATTAAAAAAATGGACAGTTTCGGTTTTTGTTCTCGTAATGATCGCACTTCTTTCTTCTTGCGAAGGAGATAAGTACTATGAAGAAGAGTATGTAGATTCTTATACGCAAGACTATACCGTACAAAAAGGGGATTGGAGTGTCGGAAAAGATGATTCCGGCGAATATTTTTATTATGAGTTTAGAGAATCGAATCTGACTCAATATATCTATGAGAACGGTATCATGCAAGCCTTCTTGTTCATGGATGAAGAAAACATCACCCCCTTACCTTTCAATGATTATTGGATAGATGAGTCTAATCCCGATTATATGTGGACGGAACAGGTCACTTGCGAATTTCGCCCGGGTTTTGTTACTTTTATTCTGAAATACAGCGATCACGCAACAAATGAACCGCCGCATTACAATTACACATTCAGGGTTCGGTTCATGTGGTAATCGCTAAGCAACCGTTGTTTTTTCAATCATAATTTCTAAAGCGTTTGCTAATCCGGCGGTATCTTTACCGCCGGCCGTAGCAAAATAGGCTTGTCCGCCGCCGCCGCCTTGAATTTGCTTGGCTGCTTCTTTCACGATCAGTGAAGCGTTTAATCCGTTTTTCACCAAATCGTCGCTAATCATTAAGGTAAGCGCAGGCTTTTCGTTCGATACGGTAGCGCCGACAAAAACCATTTTCTCCGGAAACTCGCCCCGTAATTGAAATGCGATTTCTTTCACGGCTTCAGCCGGGCAAAGTCCTTTGATTGTAAACAAACCGATTCCGTTGATTACCTGTTTCTCGTTGATGATTTGCTTTTTTATTAATTGCATTTTTTCTTTGAGAAATTCCTCCACCTGTTTTTTCAATTCTTGATTTTCTTCGGAAAACTTGCGAACGGCTTGTTTCAAATCCGGCACATTATGGAAGAACGAGCGAACATCCCGCATTAAATCCTGTTGGGCATAGAAATAATCTTCGCAGGCTTCAGCCGATATAGCTTCGATACGGCGTATTCCTGCAGCAATCGAACTTTCCCCGATAATACGAAAGGTACCGATACGCCCGGTCGAAGCAATATGCGTTCCTCCGCAAAGCTCTATGGACGAACCGAATTTAACGACACGCACATCGTCGCCGTACTTTTCGCCGAAAAGCGCCATTGCTCCCATCTTTTTTGCTTCGACAATAGGAACATGTCGGGATTCGTCAAGCAAAATATCTTCCCGGATTTTTGCCGTTACCCGTTTTTCCGTTTCCCGAATTTCTTCATCCGTCAGTTTTTGAAAATGAGAAAAGTCAAAACGGAGAATATCCGGAGAAACAAAAGAACCTTTTTGTTCCACATGCGTTCCTAATACTTCTCGTAAGGCTTCGTGTAACAAGTGAGTCGCCGTATGATTGCATTCCGTGGCCCGTCGCTTGGCGCAATTTACTTCCAAGTAAAATTCATCGTTCGGATCGGCCGGAAGTTGTCGGGTCAAATGGACAATCAAATTGTTTTCCCGATGAGTGTCGAAAATCTCCGTGCGGATTCCTTCCGAATCCGTAAATGTTCCGCTGTCGCCGACTTGTCCTCCCATTTCGGCATAGAAAGGCGTTCGGTCGAAAACAAGCTGGTAGAACTCCGTATTTTTTTGCTTCACTTTTCGATAACGCAGTAATTTTGCATAACCGGAAGTTTCATCATAACCGACAAATTGAACCGGATCAACCGAAAGAGATTCGGCGCTTTCACGAACGGCGATCCAATCGCCGGTTTCTATCGCCGTGGCATTTCGAGCGCGTTCCTTTTGTTTTTGCATTTCGATTTCAAAACCTTCTTTATCGAGTTCCAAATGATTTTCGCGCAAAATCAATTCGGTCAAATCCAAAGGAAATCCGAAAGTATCGTATAAAACAAATGCATCCGTTCCCGAAATTTGCGTTTGATGGTTCGATTTTGTTTCCCGGACGATTTTATCCAATAATTTAATACCGTTTTCCAAAGTACGCAAAAAAGATTCTTCTTCTTCTTTCATCACCTTTTCAATCAGCGATTGCCGAGCAATCAGTTCCGGATAAGCTTCACCCATCGTTTCAACCAATACCGGTATTAATTTATACATGAAAGCATGTTTTCGATCCAGAAAAGTGTATCCGTAGCGAACGGCGCGTCGCAAAATCCGGCGAATCACGTAGCCGGCTTTAACGTTGGAAGGCAATTGTCCGTCGGTGATCGAAAAAGCGATGGTACGAATATGATCGGCTATTACCCGCATGGCAATGTCTTTCTTCGGATCCTTTCCGTATTCGGTATCCGTCATCTTTCCGATTTCCGAAATAATCGGTTGGAAAACATCGGTATCGTAATTGGATGTTTTTCCTTGAACCGCCATACACAAACGTTCGAATCCCATACCGGTATCAATCACCTTGTTCGGCAAACTTTCGAGCGAACCGTCGGCCTTCCGGTTGAATTGCATAAAGACAAGATTCCAGATTTCAATCACTTGGGGATGACTTTGATTTACCAAAGTCAGCCCGTCCGTTTTTGCTCGTTCTTCTTCGGAACGAATATCAATATGAATTTCGGAACAAGGTCCGCAAGGTCCGGTATCTCCCATTTCCCAAAAATTGTCTTTTTTATTTCCGTCTATAATCCGCTCTTTGGGCAAATAATTTTCCCACCGAGAGGCAGCTTCGTCATCGCGACTTAAATTTTCCGACAGACTTCCTTCGAAAACGGTTACGTACAACCGGTCTTTATCTAATTTCAATACGCCGGTCAGATATTCCCAAGCATATTCGATTGCTTCTTTTTTGAAATAATCGCCAAACGACCAGTTGCCAAGCATTTCAAACATGGTATGATGATAGGTATCGTGACCGACTTCTTCTAAATCATTATGCTTTCCGCTTACTCTCAAGCATTTTTGCGAATCGGCTATCCGCGGATATTGAATGGGAACATTTCCCAAAATGATGTCTTTGAATTGATTCATTCCCGCGTTGGTAAACATCAGCGTCGGATCGCCTTTAATAACCATCGGGGCGGAAGGAACGATTTTATGATTTTTTTCTTCGAAAAAACGGTTGAACGATTGACGAATTTCTTTTGCTGTCATAGCATTATAAGCTTGTATTTTTAAAATTTTACTGAAAATAATTTGCAAAAGTACGACAAATAACTTATTTTTGCGCTTATAAT